>JBEKTC010000009.1:0-29240 GCA_049516475.1 Candidatus Korobacteraceae bacterium
GCATGGCGAGTGCGGCTTGAACGGTGCCGTCAGTTGAGCCCGCATCAGCAACGAATACTTTGGTATGCGGCAAAAGCGGGTAGTCCTGCCTGCTCAAAGAGGTCAACAGGATCGGCAGATGCTTGCTCTCGTTCTTCGCGGGAATGACGATCGTTAGTTCGGCCTTGGTATTCACGGATGGCAACTCCTTCGTCACCGACGGTCACATATGTCGGGCGGTGGTCGACCCAGGCGCCGGTGTTGTAGTAATCGACACCGTCGCGCTGCCGATGCAGAGGCAGATGCGTATGCCCGCAGAAGATGCGGTCAATCCCGCCTGCCTGGGCATAGGCCAGGGCGCTTGCAGCTACCTTGGTGGACAGCCGCAGCCAGCGTGTGTTCAGACGGTCAAGATAGCGGGAGAAGCGCTTATTGCCCATATCGAGCTTCTGTATGCGGCTGAAGAGCAGCTCTCCGCCGCGACTGAGCAATTCGTTGTGCAGCGAGAAACGGTCGAACTGGTGGCCGTGAATGGCCAGGTGCCGCAGGCCGTTGTAGGTCCAGACGTAACGCTTGAAAACAGGAACTCCCACAAGGTGGGACAATACCTTGGAAAGCCCTTCGTCATGGTTGCCTTCCACCCAGACGATCTCGACGTTGCGTTTGCGATTGGAGAGTTTGCGGATGCAGGAGAGGAATTCCCAATGATCGCCATTGAGCCGCGCGAAGTTGAGGTCGGAGAAGATGTCGCCCAGGAGGATCAAACGGCGGAACTTACAGGATTGGAGCAACGCAACGGCATCTCGAGCCCGGCTGATATCTGACCCGAGGTGAATGTCTGACAGGAGCAACGTATCGAGCGTTGGAGCCTGCATACCTACATTGTGGGACAAAGTACGTAACAGGGTGATGAAAGGCAGATGAACATCTGGTTGCACTGAAAACAGGGCAATCCAGCCGACACTGATTTTGACGAGCCACAACCATCGCCAGCCTTACATCTTCGCGCTTCTCAAGATGCTGCGGAAGGTCATTGCCCTATGTTCAGTTTTGACCGGACAAGTTCTTGCCTATTCAGATATTGTCTTGTAGTGAAGTGGTTATCACCCGTCTCTTCTTTCAGGTTCTCTGAACTAAGTCAGCCCATCTGAAGCTTTCTTTCTTAGTCACCCAACGACTTCAAGGAGACCTCATGCTTGCCCGAAATGTCTCTGTTCATCTGAAATCGAACTTGCCCTCTGACGACAAACGAACCGTCGCAACAGACACTCTCCTTACACGAAAACAAAATGGCATTAGGAAATTGATTGTGGGTGGCATGCTGCTGGGATTGCTACCGGGCGTGTGCTTTGCGCAGCGCGCATCGCAGCATGCAACTCCGAGTGCGACAGCCGCTCCCAACGTGAACACCGTGGCTCCTAACGAACCCACCGCAGCCCCCAACGCGCCTACCGTGGCTCCCAACGAACCCACCATGGCTCCCAACGCGCCTACCGTGCCTTCCAACGCGAACCCGGTGGCTCCCAACCAACCTACAGTAGCTCCCAACGCGCCCGTCGTAGCTCCCGACTCACCTACACTAGTTCCGGACGCACCTACCGTAGCTCCTAGCGACGCATCTCAGAAGCCGCCAATCCCTTCCGATACGGGAGTCAATCCGGACGTGACGCCTCCCAGCCTTCAACCCTAAGGGGAAAGGTCAGCGGCCTGTACTTAATATTGAAGGCCCGGTGAAGTCACAAGATTGCAATGGGGTCATCGCACTCAGGGAATGAGCAGAATCCGGGAAAGCCCAGAAGCTCGAGGAAATTGGCCAGGAGCGGGCCATTGCGACCAATCCATTCAATGATAGACTTTGCCACCACGCCAGCCCGCAGGAGGCCGTCATGTCCTCACACGATCCCGTTGCCCAGAGCCTGAGCGGTCACCTCCGGACTTTGGGGATCTGCTGGATAGTTTACGGCGTCATTCGCTTGATTATGGCTGTGTGCCTGATCATCTATGTCAGTACGGCTACCGTAATGTTTGGCACTCTGCTCAATCGCGTACCTGACCCGTTAGCGCTGATGGGTGTTTTCCACTTTCTGTACACGGTAGCGATAGCTTTGTCGGCTGTCTGCGGAGTCTTAGGGCTTATGGCTGGATCGGCCTTACTTGCAGGACGGCAATCAGGCCGGAGGCTCGCCCTTATTGCAGCGTTCTTATCGCTCACCAATATTCCGCTGGGCACAACGCTGGGGATTTACACGCTTGTAGTCTTGCTTCCAACAACAGCGATGCGGCTTTACGATCATTCCGATTGATGGGATTCTCGAACCGGGGGAACGACGACAGTTCTCCTGGCCGACTTCGCAACGCGGGGCTTTGCCATTTCGCGCTCGACGTCGCGGAGAATTTCTTCGTCGGATTCTTTCTTCGAATCTTCTTTCAGTGCCATAAAGCCATCATGTCATGCCCCGAAAGGCAAGAACGGTCAGTTCAGACCAGTTCTGCAAGAAACTTATCACCTCAGGCGGCACGCGCGGTATTTCCTGGCAGCTCATCGGGTTGAACCCGGAGGCTTGTGGCAGAGGCGGGTGTCTTTCGCAGGAAAGCCGCAAAACCGCGGCGACCTTATTCCTGCAGGAAGATATTTAGAAGGGAGTTGTGAATCCGAATCTCGCCGTTATATTCGATGAATCCCAGTTTTCTGAAGCGATTCATAAAGAAGCTGACGCGGGACCTGGTTGTGCCAATCATCTCCGCCAGAACTTCCTGACTGATTTTTGGAACCACCGTCTCGGGCTTGCTTTCCTTGCCGAACTGGGCGAGCAACAACAGAATCCTCGCCAACCGTTTTTCGCTGGAATTGAAAAGCTGGTCCACCAGGTCCGCCTGGACCCGAGCGTTGCGGATAAGTAGAAACGAAACGAACACATCCGACAGCGCTTGTTCCTGGTGAAGTACGCGGACCATCTCCGCCTTGCTAATCCGGAGCAGCGTACACTCGGTCATCGCGGTAGCAGTCGCGAGTCGAAGAGGATGGGACAAGACCATGCAGTCCTCGCCCAGGAACTCCCCGCCACCCACCAAGGCAAGCGTCGCTTCTTTTCCGTTCGCAGAGGTGACAGTTACTCTCAGCCGGCCCGTCTGCACGTAAAAAATCGCGTCGGCAGCGTCGCCTTGCGCGTAGGCCGTCTCACTCTTCTTCAGGTGGAGGACTTGCTTTCCCACCCCAGCTTTCGCCAGGAAGGCCTCGGGATCGAAAGCCCTATCGCCATTCTTTGGTTTCGGCGTTGGCGTTTTGAGACGGGAAGGCTTTGAAATTTCGCTTGAGGCGGGTTTTGCGGATCGCACCGAATTAGCCGTTGGAATCGGTTTGGCGGGACGGCCTTGGCTGCGGGTTGGAGTGGCGTCTGCGCTCATTTCATTACCTCCCAAGGGGCAGCGCCCTTACACCCTCACATTATACTCCTCCCAGAAATCCGGGACATGCGTTTTTGGCCGCGCACTTCGCCCGACGTTGCCGTACTGGCGAAGGTCGTTCTCCACGACTGGCTTTCGCCGAAATCACCAGGCCCCGCTCAAGACGGCGACGGAGCACATCAGGCCCTTGCAGGTTCTAATCCGGCGAGATGGCCCATTTTCGTCGCGACCACCACCTCCAACAGAGCGGCAGTGTTACGAACGCTTCCCGAGATGGTGATGAGCGCTTCGGAGACGAGAGGATGTTGCTCGGCCAACAAGTCAAGACGGTCACTCACATTGTAGAGTTGCTGAACTTCGTTCAGGATGGCACTCGGATGCATGGGTACACAGCTTTCCTGAGAGCCTAAGGAGATAAGAACTTCAGATGGGCTGACTTAGTTCAGGGAACCTGAAAGAGGAGAAGGTGGTAACCACCCCAACTGAATGGTATCACGTGAGCATCCCGGCATGTTGCAGCCTTCGGCCTGCGCGAGGATGGGTCATTCTGGGCGCCTTACTTCTTCTAAACTTGGCAGCCTGCGCAACTTCGATTAATGGTGCCCGCCACCACCCCCGCCACCGGCGTGAGATCCTCCGCCGCCAGATGACTGTTGTCTCTGCTGCATTTGCTGGGTGTGTCCTTGCTGCATTTGCTGAGTCTGTTGCTGGTGCCGCTGCTCCACCTGCTGGGTTTTCGCTTCATTCGCCTGCTGTTTCGCAGCTGCTGATGTTCCTTGTCCTGCTGCTGCTGAAGTTTCTGCCGATCCTGGTTCTGCTTCGCGACTAGCTTCTCCTGCTTCTGTTGGTATTTCTGGTCTTGCTTCGCGTTACCCGTGTTCGGTGCAGCGGAACGTTCGACGCGCGGCAGGTCCTTTGGATGACCTGCCATGTTGGCGTTAGGAGTTGCAGCCCGATGCAACGCATTGCGTAAAATGGTTCCCATGACCAAGGAGCAGGAGGCCGCCTCGCTCGCAATACTGAAACGTGTATCCATTTTCTCCAGCCTATCGGAGCCGGAATTCGCGTTCCTTATCTCGCACCTTTTGCAGCGCAAGTATTCCTCTGGTGAACTCATCTTTAATGAAGGCGATGTATGCATCGGCCTATATGTCGTTCAGTCGGGGAATGTTCGCATCTTCAAGAGTTCGGCTGGCGGACGAGAACAAGTGCTTTCAATTGACGGTCCGGGCAGCTCGATTGCCGAACTGCCTGTGTTCGACGGAGGGAATTACCCTGCTTCCGCCCAGGCGGTCAGCGACAGCACGCTTCTCTTCTTCAGCCGGAAAGATTTCCAGACGCTCTGTGTGCAGCATCCCGAGGTTGCACTGAAAGTTCTACGCGTGGTTGGCGGACGCCTGCGCCGGCTTGTGGGCATCATTGAAGAGCTTTCGTTCAGCACGGTTCGACACCGGCTCATCGCCCTGCTGGTGCGATTAGGCAAGACCGAGGGTGTACGCAACGGCGGTGGCATCGGCCTGAACCTGCCGGCGAACAACAGCGAACTGGCGGCGCAGATCGGTACCGTACGCGAACTGGTGTCGCGCAACCTCAGCCGTCTACAGGCCGAGGGACTGATCCAGGTTGACAACCGCAAGCTCGAGATTCCATCGCTGAAACGCCTGGAGCAGGAGTTGGAGGCTTCCGGAGGTTAGGCTCTCCAGATGACGAGGTGGGGCCGTCCGGAAAAGATCGAAAGTTCTGTGGGATTCACACAGACATTTTCAGCAACTGCTCGCCGCGCGCCCAGTGACCAAGTCCTCAGCGCGAGATGTCTCTCTCGAACCAAACAATTTCGGCCCGTGACAGAAGTCATAGCTGCGGTGTTGCAGGGCAAGTAGTCTGAAGTTGAAGGCGGGAACCGGCGCAATGCACCGATACTCGCAGGAGGAAATAGAAATGACCCTGACAGCGACCACAACCGTAGGCGAGATTGCCGCCGAGATGCCTAGCGCCACGCGTGAGTTCGAAAAACTCGGAATCGACTACTGCTGCGGCGGCAGCCGCACCCTGGGCCAAGCTTGCGCTGAAGCCCACATCTCGATTGATGAGGCCCTCGCACGCCTGGAGAACGGCCTGGCATCCGCGCAGCCCGCCAGCAGCAAGGACTGGCAAAACCAGTTGCTGGCTGACCTGATTATTCACATCACCAGCACCCATCATGCCTTTGTGCGCGAGGAGAGCCCGCGAATCCAGGCGTTAGCCGCAAAAGTCGTTGGTGTCCATGGGAGCAATCATCCGGAACTCCTCCAGGTGCAACAAGTCTTCTCCGCGCTGGCTGAGGAGTTGAGAGTTCACCTGATGAAAGAAGAGCAGATGCTCTTCCCCTACATATCGCGCATGGAAGAAAGCGTCCTGGCAGGAGAGCCCGCTCCTCCGGCGATGTTCGGGACGGTGGCGAACCCGGTGCGCATGATGATGCAGGAACACGATGGAGCCGGCGAAGCGCTGCGTTCGCTACGCGCTATTACCAGCAACTACGCGATTCCGGAAGACGTATGCATCAGCTATCGCACGCTGTATCAGGCGCTGCAAGACTTTGAATCTGACCTGCATCAGCACATCCATTTGGAAAACAACATTCTCTTCCCCCGCGCCGTCGCCATGGAAGCCAAGCGATAACCGATGGTATCCGCTTGGGACAGGTAGCTGTCTATCGGGGACGGGATTTTGCGCCGACGAGGTTGAGTGGGTGTGACGGAAGTCATAGGCCGCGCCCCATTCTTCTCATAAGCTGCAGGTAAGAGGATGCAACCGTGGCAGCAGTATCTCAGATCAGTTCGGGACCACCAGTATCGGTTCCGGATGAGGTTTGCAACGTTCCTGGAGTCGCGTCCCCTTTCCTGGTCGAGGCTGGATCAATTTCCAGACCAGGCCGTAAGAAGCTTGTTCGGCGTGACGATCACGAGTATTCGCAGCCGCTGCGGTTGGGCGCTCAACTCTTCCTGGTGGCGCTGAACGCTTGGATCGGCGTGCAGTTCTATCTTTGGGTAGGTTGGGCAGAAAGCGGCGGTCGCGGGTTGGAAGTCTCACGTCCGGCTGGAGTCGAGGGCTGGCTGCCCATCGAAGGCCTGATGCAATTGAAGTATTTTGTGCTCACCCGGCAACTGCCACAGGTGCATGCTGCCGGGTTCTTCCTGTTCGTGTCGTTCCTGGCAATGTCGGTCGTGTTTCGCAAATCGTTCTGCAGTTGGCTATGTCCGGTGGGAACGGTTTCTGAATACCTGTGGAAGCTGGGCCGCGCCACCTTCCACCGTAATTTTCAGTTGCCGCGTTGGGCAGACATCGCACTGCGCTCGCTGAAATACCTCGTGCTGAGCTTCTTCGTCTATGCGGTAGCAAGCATGTCGGCAGGAGCCATTGCTGAGTTTCTCGGCAGCCCCTATGCGCTCGTCGTCGACGTACGAATGCTGAACTTCTTTCGTTACCTTGGCACCACGACAGCGTTGGTTATCCTGGGGATGGTCATCGCGTCCATCTTTATTCAGAACTTCTGGTGCCGCTATCTGTGTCCCTACGGAGCATTCCTGGGATTGGTTTCGCTGTTTAGCCCGGCACGAATCACGCGCAACCTGAGCACCTGCATCGACTGTGCCAAGTGCGCAAAAGCGTGCCCATCAGCGCTGCCCGTCGACAAGCTAATCCAGATTCGCTCGGCCGAGTGCACCGGGTGCCTGGAGTGTGTGGCCGTCTGTCCCGCGAGAGATGCTTTGACCTTGAGTGTGCCGGCAGGATTGCGGAAGCGTCGCGCTATTCCGGTCTGGAGCATGGCCGCAGGGATCGCGATCATCTTCTTCGGGTTGGTCGGCTATGCCAAGTACAGCAATCACTGGAACACAGAACTTCCGAAGCACGTCTACCTGGAACTGGTGCCCGCCGCCGAACAGCAGCAACACCCCGCTTCCCCGGGCCAGTAGACACCGTTTCGTACGAACCCCCAATCCATAAGCTGATTTGTAACGATATATCGTATTACGATATTATTGGGATGAGAAATTTATGAATGTCGCTAAGGAGCTGTCGCTTGCTGACTACCGTGCGCTGGCTGAGTTCCGCTATCAGATCCGCCGCTTCTTGCGGTTCAGCGAGGACGCCGCCCGCAGCGCAGGTATCGAACCACAACACCATCAGCTAATGCTTGCCATCAAAGGCAAGCCGGATGGGGAAGAGTCCCGCATTGCCTATCTCGCAGAACGCCTGCAGATCCGCCATCACAGCGCCGTCGAGCTGGTGGACCGGCTGGCGGAGCGGGGGTTGGTGACCCGCACTCGTGGAGACCAGGACCATCGCGAGGTGTATGTGCACCTTACTGCCCGCGGAGAACGCGTTCTGGGAGAGTTGACGGTGCACACCCGCGGCGAGTTCCGCGCCGCAGCACCCGCGCTGGCCGGGATAATTCGCAAACTGATGGTGCGCAGCAGCGCCAAGCCGGTTTTGCCCCGGCACGGGCCGCGGCTGAAGGGCGAATGGCGTAACCACGGTTAACTGCGAGAGTGTTTGCTGCCCCGCAAGCAGCTAGAGAGTTTTCTGAGGCAGAGCAGGAATTACATGGAAAGAGGAGTCAGGATTGAAGATTTGGAAAAGGATCGCTCACCTGCTGCAGCGCCCACCCCATGACGATGGAGGGGAACGTCTAGGCGACTTCACCACCACGTGGAGTGTCATACCCATTACGGCGCTTGCCACCGGCATAGGCATATTGAGCGCCTTCGTCGCCCTCGCCTTGCTGCGCTTGATCGGTCTGTTCACCAACCTTTTCTTCTTCCAGCGCTGGAGCACGAAGCTGGTCTCGCCTGCGGGCAATCGCCTGGGCTGGCTGGAGATCCTCGTCCCCATGATCGGCGGCCTGATCGTCGGCATCATGGCGCGCTACGGTTCCGAGCGTATTCGCGGCCACGGCATTCCAGAGGCGATTGAAGCCATTTTGCTGAAGGGCGGCCGCATTGAGCCCAGGGTCGCCATCCTTAAGCCCATTTCTTCAGCCATCTCGATCGGGTCGGGCGGGCCGTTTGGAGCCGAGGGCCCAATCATCATGACGGGCGGCGCCTTCGGTTCGATGGTTGCCCAGTTCTTTCATCTCACCAGCGCCGAGCGCAGGACGCTTCTGGTGGCGGGCGCAGCTGCAGGCATGTCGGCGACGTTTGCGTCGCCTCTGGCGGCCGTTCTGCTCGCCGTAGAGTTGCTGCTGTTCGAGTGGAAGCCACGCAGTCTGATTCCGGTGGCGATGGCCAGCGCGGCAGCCGCGGCTACTCGCCGCTACATCATCGGCATGGGTCCGCTGTTTCCCACTCCGCCCCACCCGGCATTCATCGGCCCCGCAGGTTTGTTGAGCTGCGTTCTGGTGGGATTGCTTGCCGGCGGGCTGTCGGCGCTGCTCACCTTGGCCGTCTACGCCGCTGAAGACGCCTTCCTCAAGCTGCCCATTCACTGGATGTGGTGGCCCATCATCGGCGGTTTTGTGGTCGGTGTGGGCGGACTGATCTTCCCGCAGGCTTTGGGCGTGGGCTACGACACGATTGGCGCCCTACTGCAAGGCAACGTTGTGCTGCTCACCATCACCGGTATTCTGCTGGTGAAGTCTGTTATTTGGGCCGTGTCCCTGGGTTCCGGTACCTCGGGCGGCGTGCTGGCTCCGTTGCTGATGATGGGAGGTGCGCTGGGTGGCCTGATGACTCCCTTCCTGCCGCACGAGGGCGCGGGTTTCTGGGCGCTGGTCAGCATGGGTGCGATCCTGGGAGGCACCATGCGGTCTCCCTTCACCGGGGTGGTATTTGTGGTCGAACTCACCCACGATGTCAACGTCATTTTGCCTTTGCTGGTGGCCTCGGTGGTGGCGCATGGCTTCACGGTGCTGACCCTGCGGCGCTCCATTCTGACGGAAAAAGTGGCGCGCCGCGGTTTCCATCTGAGCCGCGAATACGCGGTGGACCCGCTGGAAATCCTCTTTGTGCGCGAGGTCATGCGTTCCAACATCGTGGCCATTCCCGCGGATGTCTCGGTTGCCGATCTGGCCACCGCGCTGCATGGCGGGCAGAGCCGGCGGCGCCAGGCTTTGTATCCGGTAGTCGATGGCGAGCGCAACCTGATGGGCGTAGCCACCCGGCACGATCTTCAGCAACTGGTTCAGGAGGGCAATGACCGTCAGCTCATCGAACTGGTCAAGCAAGATCCCACGGTCGCTTATCCGGATGAATCGCTGCGGGTGGTGGTATATCGCATGGCGAAAACCGGCATCACTCGCTTTCCGGTGGTAGAACACGGCCAGCATAAGCTCGCGGGCATGTTGTCGCTCGACGACCTGCTACAAGCTAGAACCCGTGTTCTCGAAGCCGAACAGGTGCGTGAGCGTGTTCTGCCATTGCGTCTGAACTTCCCCTTCGGCAGGGGAAGACGAACCGTGGCGTAGCGCACTGAGTCAGAAGTTCATCGCATAAACCAGAGCCTTGTATCAGGGCACGGCACGGGTGAGTCGTCTGGACGAAGAGTCGGTGCGGGAGCCCGGATGGCTGGGTGGTCTACGCACAGCTTCAGGCGGCTGATTAGAGCTTTATGTCGGCGAATGAGCGTAGGTATGACTTAAGGCATCTACTTGCCCGAGTCGCTGTGCGTTTCAGAATTCTTCTGCATTTGACGGGATATGACGGGATATCACGGGATGAGAAGGGGTTATATCCCGCCGAAACCCCGCAAAATTTCGCCGATTTGTGCGGAATTAAATTGCAGTGCTGCGGTTGCCGCCGCTTGCAAGGGATTGATTCTTGTGAGTAGTCAAGGGCTTGTCGCACACTTCCGACGAACCTTCAGCTGAAACCAAGAGCATAATCCTGTAAATTACTACAAATCAATAGTTTAGCTGAGGAATGGACCGGTTAGGATCGGAGTGATCTCGCGAACCTCAAACGAACCTGCAGACGGACCGCCTTTATGTCTTTTGGGGCGTGTCTTGCCGATCGGACTGTCGTAGCAGAAGGTCCAAAAGCTAATCGCGAAATCCCGAATCACGGACCTTCGCAATGGTGGCCAGAACAGCTATGTGTCGGCCCGGCGGCTGTTCTGGGTGATACGCCAGTTGCAAGCCGTCGCCCAACCAGGAACAGTCACAGGCACGATTTGATACTCTCGCAGTTGCTGACTATCTGTAAGCGTTGCGGTATTAAACTCTTGCGGGGAATTAGTAAGCTTGGCTTAGAGAATCGGCGGTAAAGCGACAGACTGTCGATGAGTCTTGCGAAGGGGGGTCCGCGCCTCGCCGCTCCCCCTTCATTCCCTATTGAAGTAATAGGTCCAACTCGCGCTGATATAGGACTTCAAGGGAACGCCAACGACTTGCTCGGCCGGAACAACATTGGTCGGGTAGGAAAGCACTTCGGTGGTCTGGCCGGTGTATCCGTTGGCAATCAGGAAATTGGCGGCGATCGACATGCGGTTTTGCATAAAAGGACGCAGTACCGCGCCCCGAAATTCCGTAACCGGCGTACCTGTAAATCCATCGCCCAGCGGCTTGGCCCGCACGTATTCGTATTCTCCGCGAACCTGCAAACGCAGCGGCAACTTGGTCAGAGATCCCACCGTGTCCCAGATAAACCGCGGCGCTTCTGGAATGGGCTCCCCCGTCTGCGAATCGCGCGCGTCGGCCTGCGCGTAGGAAACATAGATAGCACCGATCGGAAAGTTTCTTTGCGCGGTGACCGAGATGACGTTATTCGTGGACGGCCCAACAATCTCCTGCAAACCGGTGTCGGGATCGATCTTGGCCAGCTCTTGCGAATTCGACGTTCGTCGCAGAGTCAGGTAAAACTGCGTCTGCTTGATCACCTTGGACAGCACCAGTTGCTCGGCCCGCGAAGGCGCAAGCAGGGTTGGTATCCCCGTGCCGTTTCCTATGCGTGGATCTTCGGTGTGGAAGCCATAGCCGTAACTGAAGGCTATGGTGGGTAAATACCAGATATCCCCCGGAAGAATGGTGAATGTTCCCTTAGGCAGCGTCAGCGTCGCCAGCTTGTCAAAGGAATTCTGGGGATTAATGAAGTCCTGATTGTCCATCCACACCTCTTCCTGGCGGACGCCCAGGTTGTAGTGGAAGTGTTTCCTGATGGGACCATCAACCGAAATAAAGGGCTCGATAAACGATAAGGTCAGGTTGTTGCTGGTCGTGAGCTGGAACTGATTTTCCGCATTGATTTGGTACAAATCCAGGTCGCGCGGCGCGTCGCGACGCAGGCCAACGCCGGCGAGCACGGCGAGCCAGGGGCGGACGCTCTGAATATAGGTCGCTTCGCCGCCAAAGACGTTGCGCTTCTCGCTCTGCTGGATCAGACCATCGCCGAAGTTCGAACGTAGAGTGAGGGAGTAGTTGCGAAAGAATCCGGAGAAGGAAAATTGCCGCTGCTCATCCAGCTTCCAGTTGTCGCTGGCGATCAGCAGAGCGTTATGAGTGTAGTCGAGCTGGCGGCTGTCGATAGTGTCGCCAGGCACGGGAACAGTGATCGGGATCAGTCCTGGAACGTAAGAGGAACCGTAGTATCCGATACCGAACAGACTCAATTGATGGCGCCCGAAGTTGAACTGGCGCAGGCCATTTAGCTTGTACTGCTGGCGATGTTCCAGGCGCTCCAAAAAGCCGTTGCCGAACGACACTTCCATCGCAATCCATTCGTTGACGTGCGGCTTCGACGAGCTCCAACCCGCCATCATGTCCGCATCACGGTAGTCGCCGGTGAGCTGAAAGAAGCTGAG
The DNA here is from genome assembly GCA_049516475.1 of Candidatus Korobacteraceae bacterium. Taxonomy (GTDB): domain Bacteria; phylum Acidobacteriota; class Terriglobia; order Terriglobales; family Acidobacteriaceae; genus Bog-257. Next base: position 12,160 of record JBEKTC010000009.1, read on the forward strand.
GACGCGCCGCCGGGGAACGTAATTAGCGGCCAGATCGACAGCATTATTACCCTCGCGAACGTTGAAGGCGCCGCCGTCTATCGTGACCGCTTCGATGATCGGAGGGATGAGGACATTGAGATCGGAATATCCATTGCCATGCGCGTTGGCGGGAAGGTTGTTGGGAAAGAGGAAGCTCCCGATCTGGAAGTACTGGGCGATGGGCTCGCCGTGATCTCCGGCCACGCCGGGCGCAAAGTACTGCGGAGCTTTGATTCCGCCCGAGGCGGTTTCAATCGGCAGCCCCGGGATAGAGATTGGGGCGCCTGGCCGGCCGGGATTGGCGTCCAGCACTTGATCGTGGATCACAACCGTTTGTGATGGATCGGGAGTCTCGAGCGCCGGAACGGAAGCGACGACCGTTACTTGTTGCTGCGCCGAAACCAGTTGCAGGAACTGCACGGTGATCTGCTGTTGCTGGCCGGAAGCCATGGAGACGCTGGCCACCACGGTGACATAGGACGGCTCCTCGGCCGTCACCTGATAGACACCCGGATCTACCCCTGCCAACACGAAGTTGCCCTCCGGGTCAGTGACGGTTTCGCCGACCTTCGTTCCCGCGGCATTCAGCAGCTTGATAGTTGCTTTGGCAACGGCTGCGCCCTGGGGGTCGAGGATTCGTCCTTGAATGGTTCCGGTCTCGGCGACTGCCGACGCGCAGAAGAAGAGAACACAGAAGATTCGCAGGAGCAATTTATGACAGGAAACGTTGCACCGGCGCCGCGAGCCTATAACATAAGGTGTGAAGATCGCGTTTGTCGCGACCCTGCCACCGCGTCTTTCGGCTCGACCCGCATTGTGCTCATTCCAAATCATATTGTGTTCGTAGCGTCATGCGTAAGGCTCTGGTCCCTGCTAACCGACGTTGCGGCGGGCGGATTTGAGCGGTTCAGTACGCTAATGGCTGTTATTAGGTTGGGATTGAACACTCGCGAGGGCGGCGCGCGCCTGTTGCGAACCGGTCGAATTTAACTCGGCCGCCTCCCGAAAGTAATGTTCTGCCCGGGTGTTGTTGCCGAGGCGCAACTCAATCTCCCCGGCATGATAGAAGATGGGCGCCTCGCGTACTCCCACCTTCAACGAAATATCCATCTGTTCCTTGGCCTCGGCGTAACGCCCATTCTTGTAGAGGGCCCACGCATAAGCATCCAGAGTGTGTACGTCGCGGCGTCTGGCGACCTCCTGCTCTCCGATTTGCAGTGCCTTGGAAGGTTTATTCGCATGATCGGCATAATAGAAGATCAATTCGCGGTTCGCATTGTTAGGGTCAGAAGACTCGCTCGTGGCTTGACGCTCGAACTCCGCAAATTTACTCTTCGCCTCGTTCTGCATGGCAGCCGCTTCCATCGCTTCGGCCAGCGAGTAAAGGGTCGTGGTTTGCGGAAGCGCTTTGTATGATTGATGGAGGAGCTGCACCGAATCGGACGGCTTTCCCTGCAAGAGGCGGACTTCTGCCAGCACCAGAAGTGCGCGCGAATCCTCGGGCCGAAGCGAGAGAGCCTGCTCTGACATCGATTCCGCAGAAGTCAGGTTGCCCATTTCCAGACTAACGTGCGCCATCTGAGTCAGCACGTGTACCCGCGCATCCGCATCCGTTGCGGGCGTGGCATCCAGGACTATCTTAAGCAGTTGGATTGCTCCTTCCGGTTCGCCAAAAACCTCGCGCAGGTCCGCTGCATGGAGGAACGCCGGAGTATTGCCCGGACGTAGATTCAGCATCCACTGAGCGGCGTTCTCCGCTTCCGGATAGTTGCCGAGCGCTGCGCTAGCGTCCACTAGCAAGCCGTAAACCATCACATCATCCGGAATGCGCTTATTAAGGATCATGGCCAGTTCGCGAGCGCGTGCAAACTCGTGACGTACTAATAGCACGCAAACCTGTGCCTTGCTAGCTTCAAAGTTGTCGGGCGAAATTTGCAGAGCCCTACCCAGCGCCTCATCGGCCTCAGAGTAGAGGCTGACGTCAGAAGTTTCTTGGCCAAGGTGACATAGGGCAAATCCGAGGGCGGTGTAGGAATTCGCGTCCTTCGGGTTCTTCGTAACCATCTCGCGCGCGCTGGAAACAGCCCGCATAGAGGAAGAGCCTGTTATCGCCACGGTTCCGGCATTCGGTCCGGCCACCAAGCCCTTTGCCGTGGGTGACGTCACTTGCGCGACGACCGGAGTCGTCATGAGAAGCAAAACGGTGATCCGACAGATGTTAGTCATACATTTCTCCCTGGCGTTTCGGAAGAAGAGCAAGGCCACTCAGGTTCGAGCAGCCTTGCTCCGGGTTATGTCTCAGTTGGTTGGGCAGATGCCATTTGACTGGCCTGTACAGCCGTACTGACCAGGACCGATGTGATGGCTGTCACGCCCGTCGTACGCCGGAAGCACGTACGGAAAGTGCTGACCTACGCCATTGGAAGGGAGATTGACGCCGTCGCCAATCCTGGTGTTATACATCGCGGGATCGGCAAGGTATCCAGCGACCACGCGAGCCGCGATGTCTACTACGTCGTCAACCGGGCGACGGCCATTTGGGTAGCCGCCAAAATCCCCGGCCAGCACCCCCAGACGCTGTTGTTTGAAGAAAAACGTCTGCGGAATGCCAGTGTTAATCCGTAAGAGGTCGGCTACTGGTCCTTCGTCACTAGGACCACAGCCAGGACAAATCGGAGGCAGATACTGCACCAATGGCAGCAGATCGTAGCGGGGCGGAGGAGGAACCGGGATCCCCAGCGAAGCGAAGATCTGAGCCAGTAGCGGATTCAAGACAAAGCTGGCAAACTGCTGGTCGTTTACCGGGACGTCCATGCTGAAGCGATCCTTCGATCCGGTTCCAATGATCAGTTCATTGATGAGCGGATTTCCGAGTCGCTGCACTTGCTCCCAGGGGCCGCTGTACGTAGGCGGGTCAGGCGACATCCTGACGGTCGTCTGTTGACGTGAGGTAGTAGCATAGGTCCCAACCACTGCTCTCGGATCGTTCGCATTGTGAATTTGACCGTCTACGGTCAGCATCGTTATGGGAACCTCAAGCACAATGGAATTGACGTTGTAACCTGCTACCGCGTTCGGCGCATAGTTGTGTAAGTTGTCATTGTCAATCGAAGGCGGCAACACGCCTCCACCGGTCGCCAGGCGGAAGTTCAAGGAGTCAAACGCCGCACCCAGATCGATGAAGAAGGGATCTGAAACCGTTCCCGCGAAGACGGTGATGTTGTTGCCAAGGTTGTTGATCCCTTGCTGGTAGAGAGTGTTGTAACTGGGCATCGTACGCGGGCCGACGTTACTCGGAACGGCATACAGGCCACTGCCGAGCAGGGTCGGGTTGCCATTCTTCACCATAGTTACAGTGTAGGTCTGGCTAAGACTTAAACCCGCCGCTCCCGGTCCCGACAGCGATGTGATCGGTGGGATACCTGCAATCCCGCCCACAAACCCGGTAAATACATCTGGCAAATTGATCTGGGTGGTGAAACGGAATTGGAAAATCACGTCGGGGATGCCGTCGTGATTGTTGTCTATCTTCATTTCATAGAGGATGTTGGGATCGAACGGAAAGTAGTTCGGTCCATTGGAAGGCTCGAGAAAAGGATCGACATTCAGGATCATCACCACGTTGCCGGGATGATCGTAGCTGACAAAGGCATACCAGTCAGTAATGTCGGCCTTGGTATCGAGGGCGGTTACAGGTGCTTCGCGATGGCTCGAGGCGACAACTGACTGTGGAACGAATACCGCCGCAGTCAGCATCACCGCGAGTGCCGCACGAAAACATAGCTTCTGCATTTGCGCCTCACAGGGTTTTAGTCCCCAGCCGAATCCCGTGCGATGTAACGGGCAAGTCCGATGCATTCGCCCTGAATGGTGCTTGGGTCTCGGCCGAGTCCATGTCGTGTACGGAAATAGCTCCGCCAACGGATTGCCTCAAGCCTTCGAAAGAAGTAAATATCCGCGCAGCCGCCATCAAAGTGGCGGCCCGCCACTACCCAAGATTCTTAGGATATTTCCGCCTTATTACACATCCGACTGGCCCGACCGAAACGTACCTGCCACAGTTGGCCTATTACTCGCGGACGGAGCTTTACAAGAATGAACATTTGGAAGCGCGTTCTCGCAGTTCTGCTTCTCGGCGAAACACTGGCTTTTTCGCAGACTCCGGTCACGAAAGCTGCAGTAAGCGCACAGGCAACTGCTCTGACTCGAGGTAGCCAGGCAGGACTAGGCGCCATCACAGTCACCGACGAGAGAATTGCCGTGCTGCAGAATCAGGTAAAAGAATCGCCCGGCGACTACTCTCGTTATGACCATTTAGGCGCGGCGTATTTCCAGAAAGCCAGAGAGACGGGAGACATTGCGTACTATGAGCTCGCCGAGAAAACCCTAAACCGTTCAGTTGCCCTTATGCCCAGGAATCCTCCTGCCGTCGATCCGCTGGTGGACCTGGCGCTGGTTTACATGGGCGAGCACCGATTCACAGATGCGCTAACCTCCGCGCAAGAAGCTATCGCGGCAGGAACGGGAAACCTGGTTGCGTTTGCTACCGAAGGCGATGCTTACACAGATATCGGCGAGTACGAGCAAGCAGCGGCTGCTTACGATACGCTACGAACTCTGGGCGGGGCAATTGCATCTCCTTTGACCCTTGCCTACATGGCGGACAGCCGACTCTCCTATCTTAAATTCCTAAGTGGTGACACCGCGGAATCCATCCGGCTTATGAACCAGGCAACAGTAGCTGCGCTTCAACTCAACATACCTAAAGAAAACCTTGCATGGCTTTACTATGAGTGGGGACAAAGATATTTCCAGGCGGGCGATCTGCAGCATGCAGACATGGCCTACAGTTCAGCACTGGCTGCCGACCCCAGCCACTATCGCTCGCTTGCCGGCCTGGCGCAGGTTCGTGCGGCGCAAGGGAAGTTCGACGACTCGATCGAACTCTATAAGTCGTCGGTTGCCATCGTTCCGTTGCCCCAATACATTGCCGATCTTGGCGACGTATATCTAAAGATGGGGCAAGACCGCGAAGCACAACAGCAATACGATCTGGTCGAGTACATCGGGCACCTGGGCAAGCTGAATCAGGTGCTCCACAACCGCGATTTGGCATTGTTCTACGCCGATCGCGGTATGAAGCTCACTAAGGCTGTGCAGCTTGGGCGCAATGAACTGGAAGTCAGGCACGACATCTATACCTGGGATACTTTGGCGTGGGTGCTCTTCAAAGATCATCAGTTTCCCGACGCTAAGCAAGCCATGGACAAAGCTCAACGTCTGCATACGAGCGACCCCATGCTGCTTTTCCATGCTGGCATGATCGAACACGCCGTCGGAAATGACGCGGCCGCGCAAGACGATCTCCGCCGCGCATTGGCAGCCAATCCACACTTCCACATCTTCTATGCGCAGCTAGCCACGGAGACTCTTGATGAAATCTCTCGCAACCAGCGGATGAGGTCAGCCAATGCGATTAAATAGGCACTTCGTGGGTGGTAAGAGTCTTCTGCTACTGCTCGTGTCGTTGCTGCTGAGTGCAACGCCATCTGTCGCACATCCCATGGGAAACTTTAGCATAAATCACTATGCAAAGATCACTGTCGACGCGACATCGGTTCAGATTCTTTACCTTCTGGATTTTGCCGAGATTCCAACCTACCAGGATGTTCGTGAGTATGGTTTCACACCCGGGAACGGCGACCCAACTGTAGAGCCCTACTTGGCGAAGCAGGCTGAACGTCTAAGTGCCAGCATTACCGTCGAAGATAACGGTCACCCCCTTCGCCTGCAGTGCATATCGCGTCAGGCGATGTTTGCCGAGGGTGCGGGCGGCTTGCCAACGATGAAGATCGGTCTTGTGTTCCGCGCCGCTCTTTCGCCAGCGCCTGACGTTGCGTCGCATCAGCTTACCTACGCCGATAACAACTATGTTGGCCACGCCGGGTGGAAGGAAGTGGTTATCGCTGCAGGACAAGGCGCGTCGATCTTGGGCACCACTGCTTCACGCACAGATCGCAGTCAGGAGCTAACAAACTATCCTACGGATCTGCTCAATAGCCCACCGCAACAGACAAGGGCAACCTTAGGGTTCAGCGTCCTTCCTGCGGGCCCTGACAACCGGACTGAGAAGGAACCGGTACCCGTCCGACACAGTAAACATGTCGAGAGAGAAAGTGCAGTTTCCGATGCGTTAGCAAAACGCATTCTCCAAACGAAACCACTCTCGGTGGCTCAACCTTCAGTCCGTGAGGTACTTTCGACTCAATCTCCCGCGGGAGTTGGCGCTGCACAGGCGGTTGCGCTCCCAATGCGCGCCAATGCACAGAACACTCCGCGCAGTCGCTTCACCCAGTTGATCTCGACCCAGGAGAAATTAAGTTTCTGGGTTCTATTGTCGGCGGCATTTATTGCAGCTGGGCTGGGCGCGCTGCATGCTCTGGAACCCGGACACGGAAAGACTCTGGTGGCCGCTTACCTTGTAGGCTCGCGAGGGAAGGCGCGTCACGCGGTATTGCTCGGGTTCATGGTGACCGCGGCCCACACCGCGGGAGTTTACCTCCTGGGAGTAATTGCTTTATACGCATCCCGCTACATCGTTCCCGAGCAACTATATCCCTGGCTGGGAGCGATTTCAGGTCTTACGGTAATGGGGCTGGGAATCCTTATATTCCTGAGGCGCCTGACTGGCGAGACGGGCGACCATTCGCACGTTTCCGGAGAGCCGCATTCGCACTGGTTTTCGACTCCTTTCAAACGCTCACGGCCGCTCCAGACTGCACCAATCGTCAGCAGTGACTCAGGCCAGCCGATCTCATTGGGCCAACTCTGTGCTTTGGGAATCACGGGTGGCATTGTTCCCTGCCCCGCAGCTTTGGTCGTGCTTCTCAGCGCTTTTTCATTACATCGGATCGGTTTTGGATTATTTCTGATCACCGCCTTCAGCCTCGGCTTGGCGTTGGTGCTGGTCGCGGTGGGGCTGACGATGGTCTATGCCAAGCGCTTCCTATCCCGCATTGGCCCTGGCGGTCGTCTTCAGCGGTATCTCCCAGTGTTGTCGTCCGGTTTCATGGTTATTCTCGGGCTCGGAATCACGATTTCGGCATTCACTTCGACATCTGCCGCTGGGTTTGCCTTCGTGCCGAAGGACAGGCTGCTACCGTTCATTACCGTCATTCTCTTGGGTCTCTTCCTCGGGATCCGGCACTCGACCGACCCGGATCATGTGGTCGCGGTATCGACGATCGTGAGCCGCCAAGGATCAATCAAGAATTCAGCTATGATCGGTGCGCTGTGGGGATTGGGGCATACGCTCACCATTTTTCTCGTGGGATCGGCGATCATTATCTTCGGGTTCGTAATTCCTCCACGTCTGGGATTAGCAATGGAGTTCTCTGTTGCCTTGATGCTGATCCTGCTGGGCGTGCTGAACCTTACCGGTCTCCTAAGTTGGATCACCGAACGATTTACTCCCGACCCGTCGAAGACTGCGACTCGTTCCAGCGGCGACTCGAAAGACATGTTTCACCGCACCCTGGGCAGTTTGGGTGTATATCAAACCTTCCGCCCGTTTGTCATTGGTCTCGTACACGGGCTGGCCGGATCGGCCGCCGTGGCACTGCTTGTATTGTCGACGATTAAAAGCCCTTTCTGGGCGACCGCTTATTTGCTTGTCTTTGGAACTGGAACGCTAGTCGGAATGATGCTAATGACAATAGCAATGTCGCTGCCGCTGGTTTACACCAGCAAACGATATGCTAGAGTTGGGCGTTTCATCACCCTGACCTCGGGAGTGGTTAGCGTCGCATTCGGATTGTTTCTCGTTTATCAAATCGGAATAGTCAATGGACTATTTTCCGCGCGGCCCCACTGGATCCCAAGTTAAGCCCCTTTCCCATAGAAGTATCATTCGCCAAGACCTGGTGGGGCTGCAGGACCAGTCTTTAGGTGAGCCTGCGGTTTTGGATCATCCGCTAGAGATTCGGTCAAAAGTGACGGCTATCGATAACAAACATGATTAGAGCTGGCTGGCTACCTGTGGCGCTGGCCCAGGGATGACGTGCGAGCTTGTTATTGGCGGCGTCCGCAAGCAATCTCACTTGTAGCGCAGATTGATCGCATCAGACAAAGTTGCTGCGAAGGGAAACAAATCGCGTTAGAAGTCTGCGGAAAGCAAAATCCCCTCAGCCAGGAGGGGTGTCCTCCGCAGAAACCTCGGGCGGTCACGCTGATCGTTGGTCCAACCAATATTCGTGATGTAAACCGTCAAGGATGTCCTTAGCTCTGATCTCGCAGTCACGCGGCAATCTGTGCCGGTGCGTGTTTGGTCACGGCAGAGATCGATTCGGAGTTTTCTCGGGAATCCCAGGCCCCAAACTGGAATGTGGGCGTCCTTTGTTATAGTGCATCACCCAACATCGCAGGCTTCGCCGCAGATGCCGCTCGTTCGGCGGAATCATGAAATCCAAGCATTCGCGCCGCACCATTCCGATCAGCCGTTCGCAAGCGAGACCACCTCTTAAGGAACGATCTCGTTAACATTTTCGTGATGACATCTAGGTGTAACTCTTGGCTTTTGAGCCGCTTAGCCGCTGACCTAGAACTTACCTCCAAATGATCTTCCGAGTATTGATCGCGCGGGCGAAGGGGAGCATTGTGCCTCATGAAAGCGAGGTTCACAAACCATGAGAACTGGCGCATGTGACCTGCACCAAGGCGCGACGACCTTGTTCCGCGCTAGATACATCTTCGCTCGCTCGACTGGCGTCGTCATCACTCTGCTAGTCGTTTGCTTGAATGCAGTCTGGGCGCAAGCTCCTCCCCCGGTGTCATTTCTCGCGGCGAGGACTTACAGCGCAGGCACATATCCCATCTCGGCGGCGGTGGGAGATTTTAACGGCGACGGCAAGACTGACCTGGCGGTTGCAAACTACGGTAGCAACAATGTGAGCGTGCTGCTGGGCAACGGCGACGGTACCTTTCAGACGGCGGTGAACTACAGCGCGGGCACACAACCGACCTCGGTGGCGGTAGGGGACTTCAACGGCGACGGCAAGCTCGACCTAGCCGTGGCGAACCTCGGCAGCAACAATGTGAGCGTGTTTCTGGGCAACGGCGACGGCACCTTCCAGGCGGCGATGAACTACGGCGTGGGTACATATCCCATCTCGGTGGCGGTGGGGGACTTCAATGGCGACGGCAACTCCGACCTGGTGGTGGCGAACGAGAGTACCAACAACGTGAGCGTGCTCCTGGGCAAGGGTGACGGCACCTTCCAGACGGCTGTGGACTACGGCGTGGGCACACAACCAACTTCAGTGGCGGTTGGGGACCTCAACGGCGACGGCAAGCCGGACTTGGCGGTGGCGAACTTCGCTAGCGGTACCGTGAGCGTACTCCTGGGCAAGGGCGACGGTACCTTCCAGACAGCGGTGAACTATGGCGCGGGCGCAGGTGCCTACTCGGTAGCGGTGGGGGACCTTAACCACGACGGCAAGCCCGACTTGGCGGTGGCAAACTACGGCAGCAACAACGTTAGCGTACTCCTGGGCAAGGGCGACGGCACCTTCCAGACGGCGGTGAACTATGGCGTTGGCTCAGGTCCCGTCTCGGTAGCCGTGGGGGACTTCAACGGTGACGGCAAGCCCGACCTGGTGGTGGCAAACACCAGTGGCAACAATGTGAGTGTGCTCCTTGGAAAGGGCGACGGCACCTTCCAGGCGGCGGTGAACTACGGCGCGGGAACTGAGTCAGATTCGGTGACGGTGGGTGACTTCAACGGCGACGGCAAGCCCGACCTGGCGGTGGCAGACTACAACGGGGGAACCGTTACCGTGCTCCCGGGCAACGGTGACGGCACCTTCCGGGTGGCGGCGAACTATGGCGCGGGCACAGAAGCTATCTCGGTGGCGGTGGGGGACTTCAACAGAGACGGCAACCCCGACCTGGCGGTCGCAAACGTCGGCGAGAACACGGTGAGCGTGCTTATGGGCAACGGCAACGGCACGTTTCAGACGGCGGCGAACTATGACGCGGGCTCAGAGCCTTACTCGGTGGCGGTGGGGGACTTCAACGGCGATGGCAAGCTCGACCTGGCAGTGGCGAACCTCAGTAGCAATAACGTGAGCGTGCTGCTGGGCAACGGCGACGGCACCTTCCAGGCGGCGATGAACTACGGCGCAGGCTCAGAACCTTACTCGGTGGCGGTGGGGGACTTCAACGGCGATGGCAAGCCCGACCTGGTGGTGGCAAACGTTGGTGACAACACGGTGAGCGTACTGCTGGGCAACGGCGACGGTACATTCCAGGCGGCGGTGAACTATCGCGTGGGCTCAGAGCCGGTGTCGGTGACGGTGGGGGACTTCAACGGCGACGGCAAGCTCGACCTGGCGGTGGCAAACTACGGCAGCAACATGGTAAGCGTACTGCTGGGCAAGGGCGACGGCACCCTCCAGGCGGCGGTGAACTACGCCGCGGGTTCAGGGCCCTTCTCGGTCGGCGTTGGGGACCTCAACAGCGACGGCAAACTCGACTTGGCGGTGGCAAACTACGGCAGCAACAATGTGAGCGTGTTTCTGGGCAACGGTGACGGCACCTTCCAGACGGCGGTGAACTACGGCGCGGGCTTAAGTCCCTATTCGGTGACGGTGGGGGACTTCAACGGCGACGGCAAGGTCGACCTGGCGGTGGCGAATGACGGCAGCAACAATGTGAGTGTGCTTCTGGGCAGGGGAGACGGCACCTTCCAGGCGGCGGCGAACTACGGTGCAGGCTCAAGTCCCGTCTCGATCGCGGTGGGGGACTTCAACCGCGACGGTAAGCCCGACTTGGCTACGGCTAACTATGGTGGTAACAACGTAGCAATACTGCTGAATACCTCGGCTTACCCGGGACCAGCAATCGTGGAAAGTCCGGCTCCCAATTCCACTCTGCCCAGCTCCACCGTAACCTTCCAGTGGGATGCCAGTGATCCGGCCACAGCTTTTTGGATTGATGTGGGAAGTAGTGTTGGTGGCAGCCAGTACTATCAGTCCCAGAGCGTTCCCAATACGACTTTTTCTGCCACGGTAAGCGGTTTGCCCGCTGACGGCAGAACCATATACGTGACCATGTACTCGCAGATCGGCGGCCAGTGGGTATACAACCAATACACCTACACGGCCTACAGCAACGCCAATAACAAAGGCGTGATCACGACACCGGCTCCGGGTTCGACCCTGAGTAGCAGCAGCGTAGCCTTCACCTGGACGGCAGGCATAGGCGCGACGGGGTACTGGCTGGATGCCGGGAGCAGTCCGGGAGGTAACCAGTACTATCAGTCCGGCAACCTGGGTAACGTTCTGACCACCGCGGTGAATGGGCTGCCCACCAATGGCAGCACGGTCTACGTGACTCTGTACTCGCTGGTGCAGGGGACTTGGCTAAGCAACGCTTACACCTATACGGCGTTCAGCGGTAGTGGGGCGCAGGGTGTAATGACCACCCCGACTCCGGGTTCGACGTTCAACGGCAGCAGCGTAACCTTCGATTGGACGGCGGGCGCGGGTGCGTCGGCCTACTGGGTGGATGTCGGGAGCACGGTTGGCGGCAACCAGTACTACCAGTCGGGAAATCTGGGCAATGTACTGACGGTCACAGTCAACGGTCTGCCGACGAATGGCACTCCGGTGTACGTGACGCTGTGGTCGCTGGTGGGTGGGCAATGGCTGAATACGGGTTACACCTATACGGCGTACAACGCGGGCAGCGCTTTGGGAATCATGCAGACGCCGACTCCGGGCTCTACGCTGAGCGGCAACGTCGCCACGTTTACCTGGAGTGCGGGCTCAGGAGCCATGGCGTACTGGATGGATGTGGGGAGCACTGTGGGCGGAAACAACTACTATCAGTCGGGAAATCTGGGCAATGTGCTGACCACGACGGTGTACAGCTTGCCGGCGGATGGCGGCCAGATATACGTGACCCTGTACTCGTATGTTGGAGGCCAGTGGTTCAACAACCAATACACCTACACCTCAGGTCCGTAAGGATCTGAAACGGGTTTAACGCCGTCGCGTCCCAATTACGGTGGGCGGCGATCACAGTATTACGACGCCAATCTTGCGGGCAATTAGCGGCGAGCACTCGCGCCACAAGGGCCCGATTGGCATGATTCACTTCGACGCTCATTCGGATACTTATCCGGAAATGGGTGGCACACGTCACCATGCCGGTGCGGCGTTCCGGATTGGTGTGGAAGAAAACTTGATCGATCCCGCCCGGACAATACAGATCGGTTTGCACGGCCCTTTGGCCTCGCTGACGCAGGACGACTGGTCACGCGAGCGGTTTACCGTGGTCACTTTGGAGGACATGATCGATCACGGGGTTGATTGGGTTGCATCAGAAGTTCACCGCGTGGTTGGTTCAGGGCCGGCCTATCTCAGTTTCGACCTGGATGTGATCGATATTGCCTATGCGCCTGCAGTTGCCGACCCGGAGGTCAATGGCTTGATGACGCGCGAGCTATTCGCGCTGCTAAACAAGCTACGAGGCGTGAACCTGGTCGGAGCCGATATCGTATGTTTCTGTCCTCCATTGGACAGTCCAGCACAGATCACTGCGCTGACCGCAAGCGAAATCCTGCTGCAATTTGTGGCGCACGTGGCCTGCCGACATCTGTAACGTCACTGGAACTCCAGCATGACAATTTCGGGATTCGAACCCAGCCGCAGCGGTGGCCCCCAAGTTCCTGCTCCGCTCGATGTGAAAACCTGCATTTTCCCGATCTGGCTCAGGCCATAAACAAACTGCCGGTAAATCCGCCGCGCCATCCAACTCCAGGGTATGAACTGTCCTAAGTGCGTGTGCCCCGACAGCTGCAGGGAAACGCCTGCAGCCTCCGCGATTTCCGGATGGTCGGGTGCATGCGTCAACAGAATGCTGGGGCGGTCGCGATCCAAACGGATCCCGTGTAACGTCGACGCAAAGTGTGCTTTTTGCGTCGCATTCCGGTACGGCACGCCAACAATCTGCAAACCGTCCAGTTCCACCTTCTCATTGCTGAGCACGCGCACTCCGGTAGCAGCAATGGCCCGCAGATATTTACTGTCGTCCCCGAATTGCTCATGATTACCTGCCACGAAATACACGCCGTGTGGGGCGACGAGTTTGTTCAGTGGCTCCGCCGCTCTCTGCGCGTCAATCGCCGTCCCGTCGTACAAATCTCCAGCGATAAAAATCGCGTCCGGTTCCTCTTTCAAGATCTTCGCCACCATCCGCCTGAGGAAGCGGCCGTTTCGCACAGGCCCAAGGTGCAAATCGCTGATCAGTGCCGCTCGTCTTCCGCGCCACGCCGCCGGTAAGTTCGCGAGCCGTACCGTTGTTCGAGTGATCCGCGTCCAGCTTGCGTTGAACAGTCCGTAGAGTCCGGCCAACATTGCGACGCTAAACAAGACTTCCACGGTTCGGTGAAAGCTAATGTCGACCCCAGCCAGTCGCCCAACTCCGAAAAGAATCCAAGAGGAAACTGCCGCCAGAAAAAGGAAGCTGAGCAGACCTATCCAAACCGCAGCAACCCGGTAAATCGCGATCACAACAGCGTTTGTATAGCGATATGCGAGTAGTGAGGCGGTGACAAAGCTCACGGACAAAATGCCAAGGACGAGTTTGATCCAAAACGCTCCGGGTGTATCGCTCCCAGGGAATGAAAATGTCCACGTCTCATAGAGCAGCAAATGCGTCAACCAGAGAACGAACTGAATCACTGCAACAAAACTAACTAAGCGTCTTCGTGTCATTGATTCCTCAACCCGCGATGAGTTACTTCTGCTCATCCGTTGGCCGAAACGACATAACGTCCGTCTGCCAATGCTGCACCAGCTCACGAGAAGTCCTTAGCCCGTCGTCAGCTGGTGCGCGCTTATCCTCTTCTTCGTGGTATACCGCATAGTCTCTTATGGTATAGTCAGTATCTTTGGATGGGACGCCAGTGAAAAGGGTTCAGAAAAAAGACAAAGCCGGGGAGAGGAGTTCCGCCAAGCCAGATGCCATCGTATGGGCGGGACTGCAGCTGTTTACCCAGTATGGATATCGTAAGACGTCCGTTGATGACATTGCCCGGGCAGCGCAGGTGGCCAAGCGCACGGTATACCTGCACTTCGAGAACAAGGCGGCAGTTTTTCTGGCAATTCTGGAATATCTTGCCGACCAGGTGCGACAGCGATGCGCTGCCGCCGAGCGCGCAGGGGGCACGGCAGTGGACCGGCTAACAGGGTTGCTCGATGCTTACTTTGGAATGGGGTTCGAGCTTTTCAGCAAGTCTGAGCACATGCCGGAGCTGGAGGAGACTTTCTCCAAGCTGGCGCGGACCAGGATCGGCGATCTGAATACGGGATACGGAAATCGCCTCGCAAAGTTTTTGCGATCGCTCGAGAAAACGGGGGAGATCGGAAGGCCTCCGCAGGGGCTCACTGTGGAACAGATCGTCCACATCTTGATGCGGGCGGCAGGGGGGGCTAAACACGACCCAGAAATACAGGGTGATCGGAAAGCACTTGAGAGGCGGCTGCGAGAGCTGGCAATTCTTGCCATTGCTGCGATGAAAAACTAGATCGATATCTTCGGACCATCCCTGTGGTGCGCAAAAATTGCGTCGGGCATAAGGTTGCCGCTTTAACCTTCGCGGCAGCACGTCAGTGCTGAAGTTATAGGCAATTCGAAGAACCTCGTTAAGAACGCGTTGATCGTCAGGAGAGCACTGGAGCTCGCTCACCGCCGCGCCATACTCCCGCGCTCTTGCGTTCAGAGAATTGACGATTTTGCCCAGAGTCGTGTCGCTTGGGCTGACTGCCTCGTCAGTTGGCACAATCACCTCTGTGACAGCATCGTCCAGTAGCGAGTCGTAAGCCTTTGCAATCCCTTGCCGATCCTCTTGCGACAATGCCCTCTCTATTTCCAGATCGCGACCTATTTGAGCCAGTAAGTCTTCTACAGGCACAATTCTTTTGAACGCATAGACTCCGGCGCTGATTCTTTGGAATTCATTTGGAAGCGACGACACTAAGCGAAGTTCCTTTACTGCTCCACAATCGGATGACTTCGTGCTAGGACGCAGACCCCGGACCGTCCGATAAGAACGAAGATCAAGTCGCCGACCAGGGCCAGCTCTTGTGTGACAGCGTCCCTAAGAGGAGTGAGGCCCGGGATCTCTTTTCCCGAAAGAAGCTTGTAGTGCGCCGTTTGCGATCCTCCATCAAGAATCGAAATTGTACCGGCGTGCGCCCGCCTACCACTTACCGTTAGTCGAGTCACAAGCCGCTTAGTAGACTGGAGGGTCTTGATCGACCGCTTGTCGCGATAGAGAAACGAGCTGTTCATTACTAGGTGGAAACGAGCCCCACTCTCGATAGCCTCAGTAGGGGCCGTTTCGCTCCGTGCTAAGTGCTGGATGGCGGCATCGACTGCTTCTTGAATCTTCTTCTCGATTCGCCCGATGAGTGCTGCATTCAACTCCTCTCGCACCCAAGGCTTCGCGACGCTGTGCTTTGACAAGACGATGATCATAGCCTGAGCGTTTTTAAGCCCTTCTTCGAAGATTTTGTCAACGATGCTGTCCCCCGGGTGGTCCGGCCACCTCCGGCTCCCTTGTCTTGTGCTGAGCCTCCAGGTTTACTGCAAAATAATTCGAACTTGCTGCAGCGTAATTCAAACATTACTGCAATTGAAATCCAACAATTCCAGTCGCATGCGGGCGGTGGCGCGAGGGCTGGCGTGTACAATCGCACTCTGATGCCGACTCCGGCCGCACCTGACTCCAACCAACGTGCGCCCAGCTTGGGAGCGCGGCTGCTGCGTATCTTGCGTCCTTCGCACCAGCACACGGTATTCTCCGCGACGGTGTTGCTGATGGGCTCGGTGCTGGCGTCGCGCCTGCTAGGTTACCTGCGCGAGATGTACATCGCGTGGGCCTTCGGCGCCGGACACCAGACCGACGCATACTTCGCTGCGTTCCAGATCCCCGACTTCCTCAACTACATCCTGGCGGGCGGGACCGCGTCGATTACGTTCATCTCGATCTACACGCGGCACATCGCGCGCGACGACGAGGCGGGCGCGCAACGGGCGTTCAATTCCACCATCACCATCATGACCGCGGTGCTATGCGTGGGGACGGTCTTCCTGGAAATCTTTGCGCCGCAACTGGTGCGGCTGGTCTTCCCGAAGTTTGCTGCCGATCAGGTCGAGCTGTGCGTTCACCTGACGCGGATTCTGCTGCCCAGCCAGATTTTCTTTTATGCCGGCGGCATCGTTTCGGCCGTGTTGCTGTCGAAGCGGATGTTCTTGTATCCCGCGCTCAGCCCGGCGCTGTACAACGTCTTCATCATTATTGGCGGCGTGGTTGGGGCGAAGGCGTTCGGCATTTCGTCGCTGGCCTACGGCGCGTTTGCCGGCGCGATCATCGGCCCGTTCCTGATCAACGCCATCGGCGCAGGCAAGGCCGGGCTGGGTTACCGCTTCAGTTTTGATTGGCGTAACTCCGGATTTCGCGAGTGGGGAAAGCTCACCATTCCGCTGATGCTGGGAGTTTCGCTGGTGTCGGCCGACGACTGGATCCTGCGCTACTTCGCGTCGGGCGGGGTGGGCGACATCTCGCGGCTGAACTATGCCAAGCGGCTGTTCGCGGTGCCGATCTCGATCCTGGGACAGGCGACCGGACAAGCTTCAATGCCGTTTTTCGCTTCGCTGTGGGAGCAGGGCAAACGGAAGGTCTTCGCCGACACGGTGAACCAGACGGTGTATCGCATATCGGCGGCATCGTTCCTGGCGTCGGCATGGATGATGGCGGCGGCGTTGCCCATTATCGACCTCGCATTCCGGCACGGACACTTCACCTTCGCCGACGCGCAGGAGACAGCGACGTATTTCTTCTGGTTCGCGATTTCGCTGGCGCTATGGTCGGCGCAGGCGCAGTACGCGCGCGCTTTCTATGGCGCGGGCAACACGCTGACGCCGATGGTCGCGAGCACGATTATTGTGCTGGTGTCGTTGCCGGTCTATCGCACGCTGTTCTATCAATACGG
>JBEKTC010000010.1:0-29237 GCA_049516475.1 Candidatus Korobacteraceae bacterium
AGTGACAGTGACTCCTCCAGAAGATCTGGGTGGGCGTCAGCGGCCAACAACAACCGCTTGTTCCTATACTCCGCAAGCAGCGCGATACTTGTACCGTTTGGCTCGGAATGATCTTCTTGAAACGGTAGGGCAGCTAACTTATCAATATCAATGTGACCAAAGGACTCCAGGCCTCGTGCCGCTTCGGCACGGCGAGCTTTCACTCCAGGAATCAATCCTGCTTCGCGGCACGATTTCTCCCAAACGGGTACCAATGATTCCAGTTTCTTTCGGTTCGGCGATAGCAGCGTAAGTTTCAATCCACCGGCAAGAGTCTTGGCAACAGGACGTATGCCGCGGCATTCGATGGACTTTCCACCGAACGCTCTGTTCCAGGGAAGATGGTTTCTTAGAATTGCTGACGTTAGCCGCTCACCTTGAACTGCTCCGAATGCCTCGATTGTTTCACCCCGAAGATGGTGATATCCATTGAACCATATATCGCGGAACTGGACTGGCCTAACAGAATCCTCGAGCATCGCAAGGCACCCTCTATGTGGTCCCGGTCGATGTGGGTGATTACGAGAAGTTCAAATTCGCGTTTGGTGCTAGGAAGGTTGCTTAGTCGCCGTTTTAGTGATGAATATGTTTGAGCGCGCCCTCCATCAATCAGAATACGATACGGCGATGCGCCCGCACCCCAGCTCAACAACAAACAATCGCCCTCGCGCGCCGGCAGCATCTCGATCTCCAACACGTCTCGCCGTACGCTGCTATGTTGAGAAATAGCTCGGGCAGTCATCGTGCAAACGCGAGCTCAGCGGGTTTTACCGCATTACCCCTGCCGGAGGCAAGCTCTCTCTTGAATGGATTCCCTTGGGATTTGAAGGGCCGAGCCAACGCTATGGAAGTAAATGGCTGTGACGTATTTACGCGCCAAGCGGCGCGTTGCACTAGACGCAACAGCTCCGTTGCTTCCTCGTTGCGTTCGCCAACCAGCGTGAGCCCATCGACCATCCATTGAAATCCAAGCGAAAAATAAGGGAGGCCGCGACTGTATGCGATCTTGAGGGCTCGATATGCGCGGTCGAGGTTTTCGGCGGAAGAACCCTGTCGCAACCACAGCCAAGCTTCCTGAATAGCGCCGTCTGGAAGCCAGGGAAACCGGTCGCTCAGGTTGTGTATCCATTCGTGCCAGGGTTTCTTCGTGCGGTCCGCTTCTGTTCCCAGTAATAAGTAACCTCCAGCGGCAGCCCCAAGCGGATTCGTCCACTTGTAGTACAGCATTTCGAGTGCTGGCGTATATTCAGGGCTTGCTTCGACGAGACGCAGCGCCGATTGAGAGCTCACCTCGGGCCATATATCCGAGTGCTGTTCCAAAATGTTCGTCCAAGACGGAGAAGCTGGCGCAAATCATGATCCACTGGAGACCGAAGAGATGGTTGGGTCGGACCGAGTTCTGACCTGAGAGGATTACAAGGCGAGCCGTGGTTGATTGGGACAGGGTTTTTTTCAACTAGAGCGAAGTGGCGCTTTGTTTAAAGCGGATGCCGAACTACGCTCTTGACAACGCCGA
The DNA here is from genome assembly GCA_049516475.1 of Candidatus Korobacteraceae bacterium. GTDB lineage: Bacteria > Acidobacteriota > Terriglobia > Terriglobales > Acidobacteriaceae > Bog-257. Next base: position 1,556 of record JBEKTC010000010.1, read on the forward strand.
CATTGTCAGAGAGGGGATTATGCACTACCTATCCACCATCCCGCAGGGCAACGGAAAAGACGAGTGGGAACTCCGCTTCATAAAGCCTCTGCGGTCAAGCTGTTGCGCCGTAAGGTGAAATTAAGTTGACCTTCCGGCGGGGCAGTGCAACAGTGGGCTCCACGCAAGGAGGATCTTGATGGCAAGCCAAGGGCAAAGTGCAGCTTCGATTTTCGACATCAACTTGCGACCGGGAACCCGGGTCGTCTTGGCCGTTGTGGTCGCAATTGTGATCATCGGCGTTCCGTCGGCGCAGGCTCAGACCTACACCGCGCTCTGTACGGCACAACGAGGTATGGTGGATCGAACTGCCCCAGCGACGAACAGGACCAGCCCGGATGTGGAACCGTCTTCAGGCTGGCGCCGCAACCCACAGCTTGCAACAACGCGCTCTGTCCATGGACGGAGACGGTGCTCTATCGCTTCACCGGCGGCGCCAACGATGGCGCCCTTCCCGAGGCCCCGGTTACTTTCGACCAGGCGGGAAATCTTTTGGGAACAACTTTCTCCGGCGGTGTCTACACAACGAATTGCTATTACGGCTACAACTGGTGTGGCACGATCTTTGAGTTGGCCCACTCCAATGGCAGCTGGACGGAAAGTGTGCCCTATATCTTTACTGGCGGCAGTGATGGGGCGAATCCGGTGGCCGGACTGACGCCGGACGCGGCAGGAAATTTCTACGGAGTCGCGATGGCCAACGGCATGGGTGGCGCAGAAGGCACATTTTTTGAGCTGTCACCTTCTGGCTCGGGTTGGACCGAGAATACGCTGCTCTCGTTCCTATCCAGTGGCGGAAATTTTCCCCGCGGCACCTTGATCTTCGATCCAGCCGGCAATCTTTATGGCACCACGGAGTTCGGGGGAGTATACCCGAACGAGGGCGGCACAGTTTTTGAATTGAGTCCCTCGGGCGGCGGATGGACGAAAACGGGGGAATACGACCTGCCTGGCTTGCTGCAGGACGGCCCTCTTTCAGGTGTCGTTCGAGACAGCGCCGGTAACCTGTACGGCACCGGCTACCAGTTGGGATCGAACAATGTGGGCCTGGTATTCAAGCTCACCCCCTCGAACGGCGGCTGGACCTACACCCTGCTCCACGAATTTGCGGTCGGTGATGGAGGGGATTTTCCGGTCGGCGGATTGGTGCTGGACGCACAGGGCAATCTCTACGGGACTGCCGCAGGCGGCGGCGCCTACGGTTATGGCGTGGTGTGGGAGATCACGCCATAACGGTTCCAATGCGCGGTTACTGTCGAGAACAGGCGATAGCGCTCATTGACCTTAGAGACGAGACCGGGGAACGCTCAGTGAGTTGCAATGGGGGTATAACGACAGCTACGCCAAAACGGTCTTCTGCCGAGCAGTTTCAGCTACGGCGTTCCTGCTGCCGCTGGCCACCGGAGGTCACTCAGCGGCTGAAAAAGCGCGCGCTGCGGGAGCGCGCCTCACAGAGAATGCAATGAGGTGCGATGGATTCTGTGATTGTTGATGACCCTGCGAGCAATGTAAGCGGCCCTTCTCGTTCTAAACGGGGATTCTGTATTTGCGGACGACATCGCAAAAGCTGGCCCGGCTGAACGCATCGCCCGGTGTCTTTGAATATGAGGTTGACGTGGAGGGAAAGATACGGACGAAGATTTGGGGGTGGGAGTAAGCAGTTAGCCAGCTACACTCAACCTTGAAATCACAACCTACGCGGAAAGGAAAACCGCATGAGACGAATGTTAAAGGCGAATTACTTTTTCACTATTCAGGCAAAACAAGAGCCGAGACAACAGCGGCAGCGCCTGGGCGCTGAGGAAGGCTTTCACGCTGCCGCCCGGCCCGTGATCTCCACCAATTCCGCACTCACTGCGTGATCTGGAATACGACTCCGAAGCCATCCTGGCCGCCAGCGGAGGCCGTGCCATAGAGTTCACCATTCGGGCCGAAAGCTAACGAACCATAAGGATTCTGGCCATCGCTGCCGGCGAAATCGTGCAGCGGTACGTACGTCCAGTTCGGATAGGTCAGCTCGAACACGGAACCGAGTCCGTTAGCTCCGGTGCTAACCGCTGTTCCGTAGAGGTTACCTGCGGAATCGATGATTAAGCTGCCTTGCGAACCACAGCCTGGCGGAAACTCACTAATGAGTGAGCCGTTACAGCCGGAGGAGAAGCTGTAAAGAAGTTTGAAGGTCCAGCCTCCGCCTGACGGAGACAGCTCAAATACGGTGCCGGCACCGCCGGCGCCGCCATTGCTGGTCGTGCCGTAAAGATTTCCCTGCTGATCCATGACCAAGTCCGCCTCGGGTGCCGCTCCGTCGGCCCCGTCCTGGAATGCATACAAAACATTCTCACTCCATCCCGAGCCCGAACGTACCAATTGAAAAACTTTCCCGAATCGGTCTTCTCCTGTCCCCGCATCAAACCAGCCTTCAGTCGTGCCGTAGAGGTTACCGGCACTGTCAAAGATCACTCCATTGGGGTAAGCGCCATCCTGACCGTCTGTGAAATTGTAGAGAACGGTTTCTGTCCAACCGCCGTTAGAATACGTGAGCTCATACACAGTGCCGTAGCCGAAGCCGGACCTGCCGCCTTGTATCGTTGCCCCATAAATATTGCCTTGCTGATCGAAGACAAGACTGCCATCGCCGGGTGCGGCGCCGTAATCTAAGACAGGGAAAAAGCGATTAATGATGGTCTCCTGCCAAGGGCAGGACGCCGTACGGCAAATCTCGGCAGGTGGCCGCAGCGTGAAAGCCATGCCGCAGCCGTGAAATTCGTTACTTATTGCTTGACAAGGTAATCCTCCTACTTCTCCTCCAAATTCGGTTGTACCGTACAGAATTCCGTTGGGACCGAACACCACATTCGCGTCCGGCATATCTCCGTCATTGCCGCCGGCGAAGGCATACAGTGTGGTCAGAACGTTGTGCGTACTCAGCTTAAAGACTGAACCAGAATTGGGAGTTGTAGTGGTGCCGTAGAGATTTCCTCCGCGGTCAACCGTCACGCCGGTCATGGGGGCTCCGCCGTCAGGTCCATTGGTAAAGGTGTGAAGAATGGTGTAGGTCTGTCCTTGCGCGGATTGACTCAGCGCAGCAGGCAGTGCAATCAGCAACGCAATTGCCACAAGCAGGGTGTTCGCAAAGCGGATCATAAGTACTCCTTTAGCTCGGTGATGAAGTTCATGTTTGTGAGGGAACGCACAAAGGAAGCTCTCATTCATGTCGTATCGCCTCAAGCGGATTTAAGCGCATTGCGCGTCGCGCAGGCACGTAACAAGCGGCTAGAGCCACCGCCAACAACAGCGCGCCGACGCTGGCGAATGTCACGGGGTCACTTGCCTTCACGCCAAACAAGATGGGCGTGATCAATCGTCCCAAAGTAAGAGAAACCAGGATGCCTAGAACCAGACCCACCACAGCCGGCGCCATACCTTGTCCCAGCACGAGGCGGAGAACATCCGCCGGTGCTGCGCCCAGCGCCCGTCGAACGCCTATCTCTTTTGCTCGTCCCGTGACCATGTAGGCCATCGCGCCATAGGTTCCCACCGCCGCGAGCAGCAGAGCGAGGCTCGCCAGAATGCTGAGCAGTGCTACCGCGAGTTTGCGGGGAACGATCTGAGCATCCACGTTTTCAGCAAGAAGGCCAATGTCGAACCACGCCACATCCGGATCGAGAGCGTGCAACGCCTGTTGCAGAGCGGTCGTCAGCGCGCCTTCGCCAAGCGACGAGTGGACGACCAGGGTGCCGGAGTTTGCGGGAACTTGCGCGTAGGGAAGGTAGCTATTCGGCAGGGGTGGTCCACCCGAGGCATGAGTGACCACGTGGCGAACGAGTCCTGTTACAGTCCACCACTTATTGTTCGCGTCTCCTAAGCCAGGTTCCTTAATCTGGATACGCTTGCCGATAACGCTCTCCCCAGGCCAGTAGGTCAGGGCCATCATGTCGTCGATGATGCAGGCCCGCCGTGCGTCCTGACTGTCTCCGGCATTAAAAAATCGACCCTGTAGAAGCTTGACGCCCAACGCCTCCAGTGTTCCCGGTGTCAGACGCGATAGCTCGGTAGAAGGTTCCTGCGCCGGAGGTGGCAGAGGGCGTCCTTCCACGAGAAATGGTTGTTCGTTCGGGCCAAATAGCGGGCTCGCAAACCCAACCTTGCTCACACCGCCTAGCGCGGCAATCTTGTTTACGAGATGCTGGATCAGATCGCCCCGCAGTGCAGCGGTTCGGTATTTTGCGTCCGGCAATTTCAAAGAGGCGGTCAGTACACCGTCGGTTTGGAAGCCGGGATCTGCCTGTAAGAGATGGAAGAGGCTCTTGATCGTCAGGCCAGCGCCCACCAGCAATATGAGCGAGAGGGCCACTTCAACCGCTATCAGACAGTTGCGAAAATCCATGCGCAACAGCCCCGCGTTTCCACATCCGCCATTCTCCTTGAACACCAAGTTAGGATCAGTACGATAGGCTGCCAGCGCGGGGAAGACGCCGAAGACAATTCCAGCAAGGAGCGAAACAGCAAAGGTAAAAACCAGAGCCCGGTGATCGATAGCGATCTCACCGCTGCGTGGAACACTAGCTCCAGGGGGCAGGTGGGCGAGCGCAGCAGAGGCAGCGGCCGCGGTGGAATAGGCGACCAACAATCCCGCCGCACCGCCAATCATAGCTAGCAGCAGGCTCTCGCACAGAAATTGTCTCGCCAGGCGGGCGGTTCCCGCTCCCAAAGCGGCGCGCACGGCAATCTCTCGCCGTCGGGCAGTGTTTAGCGCGGTGAGTAGATTGGCTACGTTGGCGCAGGCTATCAACAGAACCAACCCCACGGCCGCCATCAAGAGCAACAACGGACGTTGTACTTGCCGCACGTTGACTTGCAGCATGGGTTCGACGACTGCCGTTATTTCGGCATTGGTTTCGGGATATCGCCGGGCGAGATCAGCCGAGATACGCGCCATCTGCGCCTGCGCTTCTCCTACGCTGATGCCGGGCTTGAGGCGAGCGCAGGCATAGACGCCGCGACGCTCTACACGGTTCGATAGCCCGCCGAAGGTATTGGCCATCCGGTTCAGTGAGATAAAGAGATCGGGCTCCTGCCGCCAAAATAGGTAGGAGCCTCGGCTGGGTGCCACACCGATGACAGTGTAGAGTTCGCCGTCCAGCCTGAGTTGCTTGCCAATGATCCGGCGATCGCGGCTGAGTTCTTCAGTCCAATATCGCTCGCTGAGCACTACCACGGCAGGCGCACCCAACCGATCCTCCTCCAGGCTGAGGAGCCGTCCAGCTATGGCCTGCATACCCAAAGTCGGGAAGAAGTCCGTCGTGACTTGCCATGTTCTGACATGCTGCGGGTCTCCTTCCCCAGTAAGCGTCGCTTCACTGTTGCGCTGGGCGCCCAAGGTCTCGAACACAGTGTTCCTGGCGCGCCAATCCACCAAGTCCGCGAGAGAGATGTACAGGTAGGGGATGTCGGGCTCTCTTTCCGAGAGGTACATGAGCCGATCCTGGTGGGGAAACGGCAAAGGCCGTAACAGCACGGCGTTGACGACCGAAAACAACGCCGTGTTCGCTCCAATGCCGAGGGCCAGTGTGATGACCGCGACGATCGTGAAGCCGGGATTCCTGCGCAGCATGCGCAAGGCAAAGCGGGTATCCTGCCACAGCACTTCAACAGCGTGCAGGCCCCGCGCTTCGCGGCATTTCTCTTTCACTTGGTCCAGACCGCCAAATTCCAAGCGGGTGAGGCGCACGGCTTCCTCGCGGCTCAGGCTACGCTTCATGTGCTTCTCGATCTGCCGGTCGAGATGAAAGCGCAGTTCGTCGTCAAGCTCGTCTTCGACGGCTTTGCGCCGAAACAGGGCACGCAGCCGAAGCTGGAGATCGCGCAGCATGGCTGCTACATTGCCCTCAGGACCCGTGCGATGGCTGCCGCTAGGCTCTCCCAGGCGTCAGTTTCTTCCTTCAGCTGGTGGCGCCCACTCTGGGTCAGTTCGTAGTACTTCGCCCGCCGATTATTTTCCGAATTGCCCCAGCGCGCCTTGATCCATCCTCGACGCTCCAGACGATGGAGAGCAGGATAGAGCGAGCCTTGCTGGACTTGCAGAACGTCGGAGGAAATCTGCTGCAAGCGCTCCGAGATGCCCCAGCCATGTTGTGGTTCAAGCGCGAGAACCCGAAGAATGAGGAGATCGAGGGTTCCTTGCGGAAGCTCCAGTCGTGTGCGTGCCATTTCCACCCCAGCTACTTCGACAGGAACAGTATCATGGCTTCTTGTCGAAGTGCAAGGGGAAAGTTTCCGGGTTTTTTCCTTCGACTTGGTTGTGGCTAATCAAAACTAAATGCCGCCGAGTTTTCGATGCAGGAAGGCTTTCCTTGAAAGGCAACGCGTCGTTGTCAGCGTTGAGCAGGGTTACTCGCTGGGCGTCAGAGCTTCACGCGGTCCAGCCTCGGTATGGTCGTCTGGGAACACCATATACTTCCACCGTCGCGTTCCAAGCGCCCTTCGGTAAGAAACACCCGATCCAAAGTCCTCAATATCGGTAGGTCATACGGATCAACTTCGAACTGAACACGCCAGCCGTTACCCCGGTTGAGCTCTGCCGTCGAGTCACTTTCCTTTGGGTAGGGGTCTCATCCTGTTGCCCACTCTGCGAAGAGGGCGAGGTCAGCGGCGAATCTCAACCAATAGCACCCAAGCGCTTAGAAGACCCGCAACGAAGGAAAACAGAAACCCCGGCATTAGCCATTCCAGCGCATACGGGCTTCCGGCGAGCAGCAACACTCCCGCAGTGCAGAACGGGATCGTGGCAAGTTGGGCAAGCCCAGCACGCCATATTAGCCACGACCAAGCATGACCAGCCCTGACCTTCAGATAACGCAGCTGGCCGGTTACCTGGGTAACCCATGACACGATTCCAATGATAAGAACTTCGACCGGGCGCGTTCGTCCTGGCAGATCCGGAGCCAAGATGACCGATGCCACAAAAAAGACTTGAGAAATTGCAGAACCGCTTCGCCCACGAGAGCGGGAAGGCCGGGGAACGACATCACTTTCTCGGCATTGATCGACATCGCCACAAAAATCAAGCCTGTGAGCGTTGCCGCTGCTTCTGCCTGCACGGAAAGGAAAGAACTCCAATCAGCGATCGTGAGCCTCCTGGAACACCGAATAGTCGTCGGAATTGTACGTCGAAGTCAGGACGATGAATAGTCGAGTAAAAGGGGGGAAACATATTGGGGCAAATTCGAATGATGCAAATTTCGTAGGGGCAAATCCCCGTGATCGCCGGCCGCCCCGCTGTCCCGCAACTGACAAGTTTATTTTGTTGACATTTCCCTCTCCTCTATACTATTTTGCTCTAGGCATAGAGTCGAAACCTATTTCGAAAATCAGATGAAAAACACCATCCAACGAGATCTTTTCCCGGGGGCGCTCGAGATGATGATCCTGCGCACCCTCAAGCGGCGGCCGCTCCACGGCTACGCTCTGGCGCAACATATCAAACAAACCTCCAACGATGTGCTGCAGATTGAAGAGGGATCGCTCTATCCCGCTCTGCAGCGCATGCTCAAAGCCGGCTGGCTGAAGGCGGAATGGGGAATTTCCTCGACCAACCGTCGAGTTCGCATCTACACCCTGACACCGCTAGGCGCAAAGCACCTTGAACGCGAGGTCTCCAGCTTTGAGCGAATGCTGGAAGGAATAAGGCGCGTGTTATCGCCCGTCAAGCCATGAACTGGATCACCCAGCTATTCCGGCGTCGCCAGATGTGCGACGACCTCTCCGAAGAGATTCGTGAGCATCTCGAAGAGAAGGCTGAAGAACTGGTGGAAGCCGGAATGTCGCGCGAGGAGGCGGGGGTCGCCGCACGTCGAGAGTTTGGCGATGTGACCCAGGTTGAGGAATTCAGCCGGGAGGCGTGGCAATGGCCGGCGATTGAAACAGTACTGATTGACGCCCGATTCGGCTTGCGGATGCTGCGCAAGAATCCTGGCTTCACCGCAGTCGTCATTCTCACCTTGGCGATCGGCATCGGAGCCAACACCGCCATTTTTTCCGTGGTCAACGCCGTGCTGCTGCGGCCGTTTTCGTACCCGCACCCGGAGCGCCTGGTCACCCTCTCAGAACGGGCTCCGGGATTGCCACTGATGTACATCGCCAAGGCGAATCTCGAGGATTGGCGATCGCAGAACACGGTGTTCGAGGGTCTGGAAGGATTTCGCGCAACCGACGTCGCGTTCACCGGACACGGCGATCCGCAACATCTGGCTATACGACAAGTTTCAGCGGGATTCTTCCCTCTGTTGGGGATTACGCCAATTCTGGGGCGTCCCATCTCGGCGCAGGATGACAAGCCGGGCGCCAAACCTGTGGTGCTGTTAGGCGATTCGTTCTGGGCGCGGGAGTTCGGACGCGACCCTGGCATTCTGCACAAGCAATTGGTCTTCAATGGCGAGGCCTACACCGTCATTGGCGTCATCCCCAGCAGCCGTTGTCATTTGACCTGGCGTAAGACCGATGCGTTCACACCTTTAGGGCTGATGGAGAACGCAATTGGCGGCCCGATGCACCGCGATACTCATAGCGGGATCTGGGCTTACGCTCGTCTGAAGCCCGGCGTCACCCTAGAGCAGGCGCGTGCGGAGATGACGCGCATTGCGGAGCAACTGGAACAGCGATATCCGAAAACCAACCTGGGGCAACGCGTCAACCTGGATCCGCTGCCCCAGCGCATGGTTAGGGACGCGCGCCGGCCTTTGCTTCTGCTGATGGGAGCGGTGGGCTTGGTTCTGCTGATCGCCTGTGCCAACGTCGCCAACCTGCTGATGTCGCTGGCCGTGGTGCGGCGCCGGGAGATTGCGGTTCGCAGTGCGCTGGGCGCGGGAGCAGGCCGCCTGGCTCGCCAGCAACTGTGCGAGAGCATTCTGCTGGCCTTCATTGGGGGCGCGATCGGGCTGCTGGTCGCCTATGGCGCCACCGCCGCTCTCGGACATCTGGCGTCGTCCAGCCTTCCCCGCATCGAGGAAGTCTCCATTGATAAGCCCGTCCTGCTTTTCACCTTGGGGGTATCACTGCTTACCGGAATTGTTTTTGGTGTTTTTCCGGCGCTAATGGCGCTTCGCATCGACCCCAATGAGGTGTTGAAAGATGCCAGTCACGGCTCGCGCGCCGGACTTACGCGCGTGGGTATGCGCAGCGCTCTTGCCGCGGGCGAGCTGGCGCTATCGTTGGTGTTGCTGGTAGCCGCCGGACTAACCATCAAGAGCCTCTTTCACGTCCTGCAGGCCGATGTCGGCTTTCAGTCCAATGGCGTGCTCACCGCTTCGTTGCTGGACACCAAATTCAAGACCGAAGCGCAACGGCGTCACTTCGTGCAGCAATTTGTGGAAAAGCTGTCTACTCTGCCGGGCGTGAAAGCGGCCGGGATCCAAAGCCCGTTGCTCGGCGGAGCGCAAACCGATATTCGCGTCGAAGACCGTCCCCAGCCCGAGCCGGGAACTGAACCTTACGTCGAAATTTCCGGCGTGACTCCGGGCGCGCTGGAGGCGTTGAGCGTCGAGCTCGTGGCCGGCCGTTATTTCAATGCGTATGACAAGGAGAACGCGCCGCTCGTGTGCATCATCGACGACACCCTCGCCCAGCAATACTGGCCGGGGGAAAGCGCTCTTGGAAAACGCATCGATCCCGACTTCTCGACGTCGCTGGGTGCCCGGCGTTCATGGAGAACCGTCGTAGGCGTAGTTCATCGCATAAGAAACTATGGAGCCGGGAAGCCATCGCTACCTGGAGCCTTCCTTCCGTACGCCCAGTATCCGCGGCGTGGTGGAGCTCTGGTGGTCCTCTCCGATCTGGAGCAGAGCTCGCTGGAACCTATGGTCCGTGAAGTCTTGTACACCCTCGATCCGGATTTGCCGCTCTATGACGTGAGTCCGCTGGCGGAGGCGTTCGACATCCATATCGCTCCGCAAAGGCTCTCGGCAGTGCTGCTGGGAATTCTTGCGGGGATTGCGTTGTTGCTCGCCGCCGTGGGTACCTATGGCGTTATGGCGTACATGGTGGCGGGACGCACGCCGGAGATTGGCGTTCGCCGGGCGCTAGGCGCAAAACCGGCGGATGTTCTGCGATTGGTGCTAGGTCATGGGATGAGAGTTGCCCTGGCGGGTTTACTGGCGGGCATTCTCGTGTCGCTCGGCTTGGGGGGTGCCCTCAGCCCCATGCTGTTCGGCGTGAAGGCGAGCGATCCCGTGACCTTCGCCAGCGTCGGCACTTTGTTGATGACTGTGGCCGTGGCGGCCTGCTACATCCCAGCACGAAGGGCGATGCGCCTGAATCCTATCGAGGCGGTGCGGCATGAATGAGCAATTTCGCAATGTTCGGAAATTGGAGCTGGAGTGAACTTAAGCTCTATCTAGCTTCCATGTTTCAAACCTTCAGATTGAAATTCAGAACGGGAGTGAACACTATGTTTGCCAAACGATTGTGGTTAGCAGCTTCGCAGCTAACGCAGGTAGCTATGTTGTTGATCGCTGTGCTTGGGCTGGCAGTGGTTGCGGTTCCGGCGCAGACCTTCACTGTGCTCCATAACTTCAGCGGTGGAGGCGACGGCGCCAACCCGGTGGCCGGATTAGCCATGGATCAAGCTGGCAACCTCTATGGCACGGCTTCGCAGGGTGGCATTGGGAATGGCACAATTTTCAAGTTAACGGAGCGCGGTTCTGGGTGGATATTAAACCCACTATATCAGTTCCGCGGCTTGCCCGACGGCTTTTTTCCGGAGGCCGGAATAACCTTCGCCGCGGACGGTACTTTGTATGGCACAACCTTCTACGGTGGGATAGCCGGAACGGGTTGTGCCCAGGGCGGACCTGTACAATGTGGTACGATTTTTCACCTCACGCCGCCACCAACCGCTTGTACAACCGCACTCTGCCCGTGGACAGAAACTCAGGTTTACGAATTCAACTCACAACCCAATTTATTCTGGCCCAATTTGGGCGAGCTGATTTTTGATCGTGCTGGAAACCTCTACGGCGCAGCGGCAGCGGGAGGCCGACACTTCAGGGGTGGTATTTTTGAGCTGACGCCCTCCGGTGGTGGGTGGACGTATATCGACGTGTATGACTTCGCCGGCAACGGGGACGGCGCCCAGCCCCTGGGTGGCGTGATCCTCGATGGCTCGGGGAATCTGTATGGCACAACGTTTGGACAGCATGTCGGTTCGGATCTCTACGGGACGGTCTATGAGCTGATCCATTCAGGATCGGGATGGACTGAGAGCACGATCTATTTGTTTCAAAATGGAAGCGATGGAGCATTTCCCAAGAGCGACTTGATCATGGACGCCGGCGGCAATCTCTACGGCACGGCCTCGACCGGCGGTTCCGGAGGTGGTGGTACCGTCTTTGAGTTGACACCCTCGCAGGGTAGTTGGACATTCAGCGTGCTCTACTCTTTCCCTGGGCCTGGTGATGGGCCTTACGGCCCGCTGCTCATTGATTCAAGCGGCAACCTTTACGGCGCTACTCTGGAGGGAGGTGCTTATCAACAGGGTTCCATTTTCAAACTGACACCATCCAACGGCGGCTGGACCTATACCTCGCTGCATGACTTTACCGACGGCGGTGACGGCCGATCGCCCTACGGCCACCTGACTCTCGACGGAAATGGAAACCTCTACGGCACTGCAGGTTGGGGCGGAGCCACTGGCAATGGCGTGGTCTGGGAGATCACGCCCTGAGTTCGCTTCTGGAGTCCTTTCGAAGAGACATTTGTATGTGTGTGTTCGGGCAAGCCTCAGCCGGACCCGAACAATCCCATGACTGATTGGATTAAGAGGAGGGTTCGAACGTGAAGCCTAGAATCGTATTGTTATCAATGTTTGCATTGCTGTGCTTAACGGTTGCCGACGTTACGGCAACGGCGTCCACCGTCTACGACAACGGTCCGAAGAAAGGGAATATTGATGCCTGGGGGGTCCAAGGCCACTTCTGGATCAGCGATACATTCACTGTGTCGACAGGTAGTCCGACTATAAATGGAATGTCGATTTGGATATGGAATTTCCCTACCGACCACAATCCGGCAGTCGAAGTGACCATTACCTCGCAACCCAATAGCGGGACCGTTTACTTCGACCAGGTTATCCAGTTTAGCGAGTCGAATTGCTATGCCGATGGTTTTGGTTATAGCATTTGCCAAGAGACTGGGAGTTGGAACAACGGCCCCGCACTGCCGGCCGGTACTTACTGGGTAACTTTAAAGAATGGCAGTTTCCCTAGCGGCGACGCAATCCTCTGGGACCAGAACTCTGGTGTAGGGTGCAACTCCCCTGGTTGCCCCTCTCAGGCCGAGAACAGCTCCGGGACGATTCCTTCAGAAACCTTCACCATTCTCGGCACGAGCGGCGGCAATAATGGTTTGACTCCAAAGACAACCAGCCTATTGATTTTTGGCGCGGGATTTGTTGGTTTGGTTGGGATTGTCCGCCACAAACTCGGCTGAGTTGCGGCGCACAGCGGGTCGGGGGGCGGCTGATTCGTGACGCTCCTTAGCGAAACCGGCCGCGATCCGCTAACTCCGCCTGATGCAATGGAAGCTTCATAACGTTTGGAGCAAACGGGAGCCAGCTTCAACTTCAGCGCTACCTAACTTCTGTAGCTTCGACCTTTGTAGCTGTGATTTAGTACAGGAGTGAATAGTATGGCGATTCAATCATTTTGCAAAACCCATTGTCCAGGTGTGGGATCGGTGATTATGTTGGCCATTGTGTTTAGCCTGACGGCAGTTGCGGGCCAAGGCCAGACCTTCGCCGTGCTGCATAACTTCACTGGAGGGCAGGATGGAGCGAATCCGTTGGCCGGTGTGAGTATGGATCGTGTGGGCAACCTCTATGGGACCGCCTCGCTGGGTGCCCTCGGCTACGGGACGGTGTACAAGCTGGCGCTCCATGGGACTGGCTGGGTTCTAACTCCTTTGTATCAATTCCGGGGCGGCTCCGATGGCTTCTACCCGGAAGCCAGAGTGATCGTTGGTCCGGACGGCAGGCTATATGGCACAACCTTCTACGGAGGTAACAGTCAGCCCGCCTGCCTCCAAGGCGATGTGCAAACATGCGGCACAGTGTTCCAACTCAGGCCTCAACCGACAGCTTGCACTACCGCTCTATGTCCGTGGACAGAAGCTCAGATCTATCTGGGCAACACGTTTCCAAATTTCTTTTTCTTTGGACTTGGGGATCTAGTTTTCGATCCCGCGGGGAACCTGTATGGCACGGCGTTACAGGGCGGTAATGCGGGTGGCGCAGGCGGGGTCTTCGAGCTAACGCCATCCGGCGGTGGATGGACTGAAACCAACATTCTCGACCTCGGAAATCAAGGTACTGGTGGAGCCGAACCGTTTGCTGGTGTGATTCGGGACAGCGCGGGCAATCTATACGGAACGACTGGAGGTACGGTTGGCGTTGGCAACTACCCCTACGGTTCAGTTTACGAGTTGTCGCCTTCAGGATCTGGCTGGACTACGAGCGTGTTGCACCAGTTTCAAGACGGAAGCGACGGGTCGTTTCCCAAGGCTGACTTAATTCTAGATGCGGTAGGAAATCTCTATGGCACAACACCGGACGGTGGCTCTGGCAATAGCGGCACGGTCTTTGAGTTAGCACATTCTGAGGGCGGGTGGGTGTTCAGCGTACTGTACTCCTTTACAGGACCCATTAGCAGGGGACCTTGGGGACCTGTGCTGATGGATGCGGGCGGAAATCTCTACGGCACGACTCTCGCTGGCGGAGCTTTTCAACAAGGCTCCGTTTTCAAGCTTACTCACTCCAATGGTAGCTGGACCTATACAAGTCTGCATGACTTTACTGGTGACAGTGACGGGCGATCTCCGTATGGGCATCTAATCTTCGACGCCAATGGCAACCTCTACGGCACCGCGGGTTGGGGCGGTGCTAATGGCGATGGTGTGGTTTGGGAGGTGACGCCTTAGCGAGTGCCGGCGTCCTGGTTGCGAAATTCCGCAAATATGCTCAGGAACCATGTGTACGTCGATGGGATAGTGCCACAAAGAACTTGCGCGAAGGAGAGATTGGACATGCGGCCAAAAACAATCGTTTGTGTGTCAGCATTTGTTTTATTTTGCTCGATGTCTGTGGTCGCTCAAAGCATCTATGAGAACGGCCAAGTGAGTTTCGACTCCACGGCATGGAGCTTTGTGGGCAGCCGCTATTGGACCAGCGATACATTTACTGTATCAGCAGCTAATTCAACCATAACTGGCGTCTCCATCTGGGTGCAGTTATTCGTGACCGATCACGATCCCACCGCTGAGTTGACCATTACCTCGCAGGCGAACGGCGGCACCGTCTACTTCGATGAGATACTACAATTCAGCGAGTCCGACTGCCAGGCAAACGGTTGGGGCTACAACATATGTGAGGAGACGGCCAGCTGGACGAATGGGCCCGTTCTTCCTAGCGGGACTTACTGGGTGACGCTAAAAAACGGAAGCCTTCCTAGCGGGGGACCTGCTTGGTGGATGCAGAACTCCGGCGCCGGATGCCACTCTCCAGGATGCCCGTCACAGGCTAAGTTCTACCCCGGCTCCACGATTCCGTCCGAAGCCTTCACCATCCTCGGCACTAGCGGGGGAAGCAAGAGCGCAACTCCGAAAACAACCAGCCTCCTGACGTTTGGCGCAGGATTTGTCGGACTAGTTGGACTTGTCCGCCATAAGCTCGGCTGAGCCCCTGCTCGATGTGCTCTCGTGATCGCCTTCGTTACATCTTCGTCGAGCAGCTCCTCACCGCACGAGCCAGCACCCTCTCGGAGAGTTCGGGAGCCTCGATTTGTAAGGCTCGGCGTAAGGGCCTCGAGATCGAGGAGCGCAGAGCTTTCCCGTAGTCACATCAATCCATGGTCGTCAATCGTTGAACGCTAGTGCGCCCGGTCCACCGCCACCCTTTGCGGCTCTAAGTGGCTCCAGCCGAGGAGACTGCAGTGATTGAATCGGCACGGCGGAACGGTTCTTGAACCCCTTGTGGTGCGCAAAAATTGCGTCGGGCATAAAGTTGCCGCTTTAACCTTCGAATGAAAAGGCATCATAGGTCGCCATCCGTCAAACAGGAGCCAAATCCGTTCTCTTCCAGCCACTGATAAAGGTGTACCTGATACAGATACGAGGCGAGAATCTCTTCCCCCATTTCGTGTGTTTCAGTGCAGATGAAGGGCACCCGCAGCCCGGCCAGCACGGCTATCAACGATTGGGTAATCTGGTTGGGATTGACGGCCGAATGAGGATAGCGCGATTTGACTTGGCTTAAAGCGGCCGTGACCACCAGCAAGCGGTGAGGATATTCGGCCATCTGCCGCAGCCGAGCGACAAACACCGAACGCTCGACGGTGAAGGAGCGCACCAGATCCGAGAGATCCTTGCGCTCCACAACGCAGATGTCCTCAAGTCCCGAAATCGAGTAGTCACCCAGCTTCAGTGCTCTCCTTTCAACTCCGCTGAACCAGCCCCGGAAGCGAGAGAAGTCGAATGGATTCTGCTCGCGCGTATCCACCACTATTACTGGGCGGGGTGTTTTGAGCTGTGTGCCTCCGCGTTCGGCTAGAACCGTACGGCCGGAGGGGGAACGGGGTTTGCCGTGAGGAACCAGTCTAGGGGAGAGGTGATCAGAGTTCGGCGCCGGTTCATCGCCATCGGTTACGCTGCAACTTTCTCGAGGCGATACTCATGGTGTAATCCACCAAGCACGGCGCGAGCCATGACTCGCGAGCCCTCGGGCAGCCTGTGTCTGCCGCTACTCGGGACCGGCATCAGGTTAGAGGGCTCGGGGATTCCAGGACCCAGACTCGAATGTGGGCGCGATTGATTGTAATGCGCGACCCATTCTCTCAGTAAACTGCGCAGGTGCCTCTCGCACAGCGGAATGACAAAGTCGAGGAACTCTCGACGCATGGTGCCGATTAGCCTCTCGCAGTAGGCGTTCGCCTTCGGTGCCCGCACGGGCGTTCGCAAGACTCTGAGGCCAAAGGAGCTCTTGAGTTCCTCGTCCAGGCTGGCTGAGAAAATCGAGTCGCGATCATGGATCAAGAACCTGTGGCCATGGTTGCTAGGAAGGCCTTCACGAAACTGCTGCAACGTCCAAGCAGCGGTCGGATGGGCCGTGACATTGCAGTGCACAATCCTCCGCGTGCCAATTTCCATCAATACGAAGACGTACAACTGGTGAAAGCCTGCGGTCACCACGACTAAGAAATCGCAGGCTAGCAACGATCGGGTGTGATTGCGAACGAAGCTGTTCCAGCGCTGCGATGAGGGGCCTCGGGCGCCCGGTTGGTTCGGCCAATACGCTCCAACCGTTCGCGGTGAGACTCGAATGCCCAGCTTCAGAGCCAACTCGTCGGCAACGCGACCCTGCCCCCAAGTTGGGTTTTCTTCAACCATTCGAACAATCAGCTGACGGATGTTTCTGGGTAGCTTCGGCCTGCCCGGTCGCGATTTCATCTTCCAGAACAGCTTGAAAAGCCGGCGATGCCAGCCGATCAGCGTTTCGGGTTTGACGATCACTAAAGCTGATCGCCAATCGCAGAATTTCGAACAGAGTACAAGGCTGATGCGAGCAGCGTCGGTCAGTCGTCTGGGCTGCACCTGGCGTTCTTGGTAGAAGGCCAACTGCTTCCGTAAGAACAGGTTCTCCGCAAGCAGAGCTGAACGCGACCGAACACAGGAACGCAGGAATGCTCCGAGCTCCAGGCAGACACCAAGGCCTGCGCTAATGAAAGAGGAAAATCGCAGCCCACTGGACGTTGTGTCGGATTGTAGTCGCACCCAAGCGATTCGTTCCACCGGAACTCAGTGGTTCAAATCGCCATGCAACGGGTCGAACTTCGCCAAGCTATGTATCCCGCGTTTTCAATGAGTTCAGAGGTCGGATGGAATATTTGCGCACCACAGTCATTTTCTGCCGCCTCGATCACACATTAAACGCCGCTTTTTCAGCACGGGAGACGAATTCTAATCGCCCGTTCAAGTTGAAGGAATTCCGAGTAACCAGTGTTCGCGGACAGATCTGGGTGATCGAACGGCGATCCTAGGTGAGGTCGTTTACAATGAAGCGGTTTACGGATTTGGGTATGGCTCGAACGCGAGTAAATTCGAAACCGAAGTTCAAGGTCGGTCTGGACGCCGGATGCCTTAAGGAATTAAGCAGCCGCGTCAAGTACACTGGTAATTCCGCGCACAAGCGGAACCCAGGGGATTTCGGGCTGGATCAAGTGTCCTCGCCGCGCCCGGACAAGACACTTTGCGACGGAGCACAGATCTTCGAGAAAGAGGTTGCATCGAATTTGCTTAAAGAGGGTGTGCTGAGAGGTCTTGTTAGTGAACAGTCGAGAAATGGATTCCCTCAACAAATCTGGGCGGTGAGCTCAAATGGCATTCCCTTGGAAGCGCAGCTTGAGAATCAAGAACAAGGCACATACCACGGATATCCTCTACAGAGTTCGAGCCCTTTATGGGATCTCGTGATCGAACGCTGGAACAAGCAAAATGCCTAATACGAATTCCGCCTTCGAAATCGTCGTACGCGGCTGGAACGCGGACCCATCGGAACGTTCCGACCTTGGACCAACGTCCGCTGAAATAACGATCAACGTAGGGCGCTTCTGTGCAACAGAAGTTGAGGACATCACTGCCAAGACCGTGAGGAATACTGTACGTGTTTCTGCAATGCTGCTAGCGACGTGGCTCCTGGACAATTGGTGGCGTCTGAGATGGGAGCCCTTTCGCCAATTGGACTTGCCGAAGGAGCGACTCTTAGATTGGGAGTTTTCTCATTCGCTGCCCTCTGTGGGTGCTGGATACGTTTGGCCGCCAGTCACGTTGGCAAGCGACGGTGCGAACATCTTGGTCACATGCATTGCGGGGGCAGGCGACGAATATCCCGATTTGGTTCCCATCAGATACTTGAATTCCTTCAGTGAGCGGGTTCCAGCCGCCGACTTTGAGGCCACTGTCGGTGCATTTGTGGAGGCGGTCATTGCGCGACTCGATTCCAATGGATTACGGCACACTGTTCTGCACGAGCTGTGGAGAGAAACCAACGACGAGCGTAAGCAGCCGAGCCAAGGATTTCGGCGCCGATTGGAGGCGTTGCTTGGCCTTGATCCCGATTCGGATGCACAACTGGTCTCGGCTCTAATAAGTAACTGGACTGGTCGAATTGGGCAGGATGCTCTAGCCGAAGTTGCTGCGGCGACCGATGCTGTCAGGATTGTGGGTATGCTTAGCAAGGCAGAGGAAGTTTCTGAATCAACCAGCATGTTCGCGGACACATACGATATAGATGATTTGCGCGAGTCTCTTGCTGGGATGTCAAAGACAATGGATCAGCCCTGGGTACTAGGGCGGTACGCGGCATATAAACTTCGAGATCGTTGGGGCTTCGGCTTCGGTGCTATTACCACTGCCGCCTTCGCCGATCGTCTGAAGTTGCCGTTGCACGCTCTAGAAGATGTCTATGTCAGTGCGCCTTTCTCACTGGGAGTTGGCGGGTTTAGCGAGAGCAAGATGAAGTTTATTTTGAAGAGACCTCACGAACAGAGTAGAAGGTTTGATATCGCGCGTTTGATAGGCGATCGGTTAGCCGCCAATTCTAATGACATTTGGCATCCGGCAACCAAGGGCTACACGTTTCGGCAGAAAGTTCAACGCGCTTTTGCCGCTGAACTACTCTGTCCCTCGGAGGAATTGGTGAGGCGTTTTGATGCGCCGATTGAGCTAGACGGCATCGATGACGTGGTTGCAGAAACAGCAAAGGAGTATTGCGTTTCTGACAGGCTGGTGCTTACTCATCTCGTAAATCGCGGGCTTGCGCCGGATTTCTTGCTCGAAGAGTCGGATGTTACATCGTATCGGGAGTTTCTGTCGCGAATGGCTGTTGCTCGGTCGCTTACGACCTTTGTCTCTTAGCAATCAAATCTGAGTCACGTCTACGCTTTCGTTTCTGGTTCTGAGGGTTTGTACCTTCGCAGACCTTAGTTTGCGTAGCCCGCATAAGTATCACCCGTGGCAGATCCACCCAGAAATGATGGCGTCTACCCGCTGCTGGTAGGACCCTAAACATGCGGCGAGCTGATCCCGCCGCTCATTGCCACAACATTCTGGATTTCTGGAGAGTCTGCCGATGATTGTAGCTGCTTTGCTGAGAACCACCAGTTGCCAGCCATTGGCCGTAGCAAAGACTCGCACCCAGAGATGTTAGTTGTAAGAACGGATTAAGTTGGATTGACGAGAAAACGCTATGACAACATCCTCGTGCCGCCTTTCGGTCAGCGATGAAGATTTGATCGAAACGATGGTCCGAATGCTTAATACCCAAACTAATTACGAGGCCGCAGCTCTCCTTCGGCGTTGCAGGGCGCGCTTCGAGGAGACTGGCTATGACAACTGGGACGGGGGGACGTATTCCTTTACACTTTACGTCCACGTGTCGCCGGAAACGTTCGTTCTCCTCAAAGAAAGGGTCGAGTCGCTGCAAGAACAGATCGCCCAAGTTCTGACCGCCGCCGTGAAGCCGATGAGCAGAGATTGGTTCTTGGTTGAGATCGCACCTCTGGTTGTAGGACTTCCGGGGCGTCCTGACCTTCAAGGCTGTCCGGTCACCAAACGTGTCAGGCGGGCTGTGGTGACAATCATGCAGCAACTGGCGGGTAATTGGAACGGCAGTCTCGACCCACTCGAATTCTTGAGCCCCCTGTTCGAACTCGATAAACTGCCTTCGACAGACTCACGCTTCAAGGATGCTGTTGGAGATATCCGGCAGCATTGTGTCAACAATCCCGAGGATTGGCCTGCAGATTGGGTCTTTGCGGACAGCCGTCTGAACCTCCTCGACGGCCCGGACGCGACCTTCTTGGCATTTGTTGAACGTTCAGTACATCCGAGTGTAAGGGCTCCCAAGGCGGCACAGGAGCTCGTTCGCAAGATAAACCACGAGCTACAGCGCGATGGATGGAACCTTGAGGAGCTTCAAATTGCAAGTGATGACGTAGGTTATCGGCTATCTCCTTGGAACCCAGCATACGGTCGGGCTGAGGAGTCACTTCACAGGACCGCGCTCATGCTCAGCAGTTCGTGGATGTACCAGGAGATCCAGCGCATCGAAGCGTCCATTGATAGTGACCCGGCGCTTGCAATAGGTACGGCCAAGGAACTTGTAGATACATGCTGTAAACACATCGCAGACCGAATGAACATCCCGCTTCCCGCGAGCCCAGATACTCCAGATCTGGTCAAGGCTGTTCTGAAAGAGCTGAGGTTAGTTCCCGACGGTATCTCCGATCAGGCGAAGGGAGCGGAAGTCATCAAGAAGACGCTGCGAACCCTTTCTACGACGACACATGGTCTTGCGGAAATTCGCAACCTGTACGGCACAGGCCATGGAAAGAACTCGCGGCATCGGGGATTACAGCCAAGACATGCTCGTCTCGCGGTCGCTACTGCGGCCGCATTCGCTGAGTTTATCGTGGAGACTTACAAGGATCGATTAAGGAGCGAACAACACTGATCCGCGCCTGAGGCGCACATTTGCGTTGGACAATGGCGATGCCGAATGTTCCCAGATGGTGTTCAGAAATATAAACTGGTGCGGACTCTATGCCCTGGAATACCAACTTATCCGGAACGCCATTGAACATAGCGGCGTACACGGGTGCGCAACTGCGGGTGGTGGCCGGTCCGGGCACCGGAAAAACGTACGCTCTGATGCGGCGGGTAGCACGACTGCTTGAGCAAAACGTGCAGCCAAATCGCATTCTCGCCGTTTCATTCACACGCACAGCGGCAAACGACTTGGTAGACAAACTGGCGCAACTTGGTGCGCCCGGCGCGGATCAGGTCGCTGCGAAAACGCTGCATTCTCTGAGCTTCGGTTTGCTGAGCCGGAATTCTGTGTTTCAAATGCTTGGGCGTGTTGCCAGGCCGCTGATGGCCCATGAGCAAGACACTATGGTCTGCGACTTGGCGCCGGACTTCGACGGCAAGAAAGCGGTCAACAAATTAATCGAGGCGTTCGAGGCGTATTGGGCGCGGCTGCAGCACCACGATCCAGGCTGGCCTAACACGCCTCTCGAGCAATCGTTCGACCACGCACTGAAATCTTGGCTGCGATTTCACAAAGCGATGCTGGTCGGCGAAGTCATTCCACTTGCGCTGGATTTCATTCTGCAAAACCCTGG
This sequence comes from Candidatus Korobacteraceae bacterium, assembly GCA_049516475.1. Taxonomy (GTDB): domain Bacteria; phylum Acidobacteriota; class Terriglobia; order Terriglobales; family Acidobacteriaceae; genus Bog-257. The sequence continues at coordinate 22,819 of JBEKTC010000010.1, forward strand.
TCACCCGGATATTCCGGCCTACGATCATGTCCTGGTGGATGAGTACCAGGATTTGAACAAAGCTGATCAAGCATTGATAGACGCGATCAGCGGGCATTCCGCGGTTACCGTGATAGGAGATGAGGACCAATCCATTTACAGTTTCAGACATGCCCACCCGGAGGGAATCTACGAATACGCAACAACGCATATTGGGACACACGATGAGTTGCTCAATGAGTGCCGCCGCTGCCCACAGAAGGTTGTTTCGATTGCCAATTCACTGATCGCACACAACCAGAGATTGGCTCCGAAGGTACTTGCGCCGCACGCACCGAACGTGCAGGGGAACATCTACATTGTGCAACACCACTCCATTGCGGATGAAATCCAGACCATCGCCGATTACATCGACTGGTACTTGCTGCAAAACCCGACCGTGCCAGCGGGTGAAGTCTTGGTCTTGTCGAGTCGCCGACAGATTGGCAATAGTATCCGCGATAGCTTGAACGCTATCGCGCAGCAGAACGGAAGGGGATGGGAAGCGCAGAGCTTCTATTTCGAGGACGCCTTGAACTCCGACATAGCAGCGGATGGCTTCGCGTTGCTGACGTTGCTCGTCGATCCCGATGATCGACCATCGCTACGTTATTGGCTGGGGGAGCACAAGCAGGACTGCCGATACCGTCCTTACCGTCGCCTACGTGAGCACTGTGAACAGGCGGGACAATCGCCAAGACTGGCCTTGCAGGACATTGCGGCCGGCACCCTTAAGGTTACGCACACGGGATTGCTGGTCGCACATTTTAACGAGCTCAACCAACGATTGACAGCCCTGATGCCGCTCGACATTCCCGCGTTAATCGATACACTCTTTCCGGACGGCAACCCGGAGACGACATCTATTCGCCAAACCGCACTACTTGTGGCTCCCAATGCAACCACTACCAAGGAATTCTTAGATGAGCTCCGTGTTGTGATCACTCAGCCCGAGCTTCCCGGTTCTCAAGGAAATTCCGTGCGGATTATGAGTCTTTACAAATCGAAAGGTCTCACTGCACGCCTGGTGATCATCGCGGGTTGTGTTGCTGGCATTCTTCCAAGCGTTGACGCGCACGATCCGCCTCTGGAGCAGGAACGGCAGCGCCAAGAGCAGCGCAGGTTGTTCTATGTGGGAATCACACGAAGCACCGAGACTCTAGTGCTGAACAGCTCGATTCGAATGCCTCTCGCGATGGCCTACACCATGCGAATGCCTTTGTTAGCCAAACAGGGGGGCGATGCAATTCTGCAGGCTAGCCCATTGTTGTCGGAGCTGGGGACGTCTGCACCAGCCGTCATTTTGGGCGCTTCTTGGCGTGCGCAGCTTGGTTTTTGAAGAGTCAAAACCCACCCACCGCTCCCCGGGCTCAGGGTTTTGGCCCCACTGTGGGGCCTGTCGAGCACTGGTGGTAGGATCAGACCCACAGGAAGTGCATGAAAATGGATTTAGATTTAAAGGATCTCCTCAACAAGCACAACGTAGACCCGAGTCACGTTCTTGTTTTGCGGCACACCCCTCCGTTTCCGCAACTCCGGAAAGTGTTCGCGCGGCTCGCGGCAGATCATCCGGCCGCCTTCAACGCATACCAGCAGACACAAAGACAAGACGTGGAGGATGAAATGGACGATGCCACCCACGTAGCTTCCTTCATTGGCAATGCTCCCGGTTGTGCTCTGTTCGTTGGGCTTTATCGGCATGTTGCCCCCCCAACTCTCAGGGAGGCTGCCTGGATACGTGCTGAACCGGGAGTTCGTACATTGGAAAGCTACGGCCTTCCCGCCGAAACAATCGACCGGCATTGGTTTGATCTGCAATTGCAGGAGGATTTCCACGCAGACTGGAAGGGTAAGCTTGTGATTCAGTGGCCCGGGAGGGAAATAAATTGGCATCGCTGGGCAGATGCGGCTGACTTCAGAATTGGGGCCATTCACGAGGAGAGTCGGCTTTGTAAGCCACCCGGAGACTACGAAGAGTGGGACTTATCGTGGGATGAATTGAGGGTACTCCCAGAATCCTGGAAATCCAGGCTGCGCGAGTGGCGTGGAATCTATCTAATCTTCGATAAGTCGGACGGGAAAGGGTATGTGGGCTCCGCTTACGGGAAAGACAATATACTCGGGCGCTGGCAGCACTATGCAGACAAAGGAGACGGGGGAAACAAGGAGTTGCGTACGCGCAAAGCAACTGAGTTCCGGTTTTCGATCTTAGAACTTGTGAGTCCTGCCATGAAACCGGAGGAGGTCATCCGCAGGGAGGAAAACTGGAAAATCCGCCTTCGGACCCGCACGCGCACCCATGGGCTGAACATTCCAGACGTCGGTTTCTGATGGAAATGCGCCACTTGAATGTGAAGTTAAATTGCAATTCTCTCCACTTCATCCAGGGTGATCTCGTCGCTGGTGCGGTCGTAGAGCTTCGTGGTACGCGGCGACTCGTGCGCTGCGATTGCCTGGGCGTTCTCGATCGTGCCTCCTAGCGTAAGCCGCGAAACCCAAAGGCAAGAGCCAATCTGGTGGCGACATAATGCTTACACAATGCCAGTCTCGAGTGAGAGCGTCAATGGCCGAACGCGAATTTCGCCTCTCCAACGCACTTATCAGACCCTAAGCTATTGCTTTCCCGGCGGCGAGGTTGACAGTTCAACGTAAACTTGGGATTACGCCCACGGTTTGTGCGAGGCAGTTGCATGGCGTTTTCACGGAGCCTGAAGAAACCGAAACTCCGGAACCACCTGGAAGGGAGCAACCGGGACATCGCCGGTTTCTGCAGCCTGGTCGATGAGCGCCGAAGAAGCGTTGCCGATGAATCTTGCGCCCTCGCGAATGTGCACGATTCGGCTGGGATCGAATCCCATCAGACGCGCACAGGTTGCATCGGCAGCCACCGGATCATCCGCAAGCACAATCGTTCCCAGAGGACGAGGCGTGCCGTTAAGGGGACCGTTCCCTTCCATCGCCACGATGCCATCCGCGATAACGAAGTGGATGGGAGCTGTGGCGCACAAATCGAGGATACTTTCCTGAATGCCCATCCAGTGGAGAATATTCTTTGGCCATCCATATCTTGCCCCGGGGACAACGCCGAACATGTTTTTCATACTAAGCGTGACGCCAGACCAGTGATGAGTCTTGATCTTAGGCATGGAAACCAGGAAATCCGCTTCCAGCACAGTCCGAGGGAGCCAGAGATCCCGCATGCCCGTATAGCTCGCGCGTAATGTGGTGCGAATCAGCTGGTCGCGATTTAAGTCGACGAATCGGATCTTCTCGTCTCGAAGACACTGCTCATAACCACTTTGTAAAAGCACCAACTGTGTGTCTCGTTGATGTCCTGGTCCCTCGGCAACGATCACGGATTTGGCGCCCAGCCGGCGGAATGATTCAGCTGCAGCGAGAACCAGCAATGGATGGGTATTGATTGCATCGCCAGGAATATAGTCGACTAAGTTGGGTTTGAGGACAACCGTCTTGCCTCGGACGCTGATCGGGAAGAGGCGAAGACCCGCGGCGAGGATCTGATCGAGATGATTTGAGTATTGCTGCGCATGGAGGATTGCAACTCGGGATAGCTTCGGGCGCTGATCGGAATGATATTTGGGCAGAAGGAATGGAGTCGTAACCGTCGCGCCAGCGGCCAAAGCCGCGCTGCCGATTAGAAAGTCCCTACGAGTGATGCTCACAGCGTCACCCCAAATGCGGATAGGGCGCGCTGGTAGTCAAGCGCGAGGCAGACTAACGCCAGCGTGCTAGTGTCCACCGTGCTTACGAGGTTAGGAAGAGCAACAAGCGAACTGCGAAGCGAAGCAATCGGCCGACGGTGAGCGGCAAGAGCCAGGATCGCCCACGCGAGACTGCAGGGCGCCGCAAGGGCTTGAGCAGTACGCTCCAAGTAGTCGACGGAGCCTTGCACAACTGGATCCTCTGCCCGATCACGCAGTGCCAACAACGCGATCGCCGTATCGTCGGCGTGCGGTGCAAGGGCGGCGCCATAGACGATGCCGTTACCGGCATTCCACCCTCCGCCAGGGCATACACGATCTATCAGCATCTCAACACCACGATTGACCCGGAAAGGGATTTGTTCCAGACCGCCGCAAGAGCAAGGGATCTGGTTTAGGGCAAGGATCGAGAATGCGGTGGGAACAACCCAGCTGACCGTGTCCGGGAACCATGGCCAGCCATATTTGTCTGGGTCGAAACGAACGTGGCGATCGGCAGTACGAAACTTCCATTTCCAGAACCAATTCGCTTCCTTGCCAGCACAGTTCAGCAGCCAGTGGAGGCCCTGCAACCTTGCGGGTATCGCCGGCACTAGATCGCGAAGAGCCATCACCACCAGCGAAGTGATCCAGCCACCCCCTTGATCATCTTCGGGGAAGACTGGCCAGCTGCCATTAGGGTTCTGCGTGCGGAGCAGAAAGTCCTGAGCACGTGCGAGGTCGCCTACAGGCACCGAGTCGAGTGCGAGCGCGGAGTAGCACGTTGGCTCAATTGCTGGCTGCGAAGACGAGGCAAGAGCAGCCCAGCCTCCACAAGGGAGCTGTCTTAGGGCAAGTTCGGCTAAGAGGTCGCTGAGCACAATGGGATCGGTCGTCACAGTGGGCACTTTGTAGTGCGAAATCTCTTTGCTGTCAAAAACCTCGTGACGGCGGAGAGTCTTGAGCTGTAAGTCCAAGCAAAGCCCCGTTTGGGAGTCGGAGGACTCTGCTCCCAGTCAAAGTGCGATTGGTGAAATAAAGATGGCGAGTACCCTGCGAATGAAGGCGTTGCTGACAGCTCGGCCTGCGGAATCGCCTGGCGGTATCCAAACGCAGCAACGGAAAAGCGTTCGGGTTCCCAGTCAAAGTGCGATCGGTGAAAAAAGTTTGGCGACGGAGCTGCGACGGACAAGTGGCAACGCCGTCGGCTTCCGGAGTCAAAAGCGGAGAGAGACTCTCGTTCCCAGTCAAAGCGCGATTGGTGAAATAAAGATGGCAGGCACTTCGCGAGGAAAAGCTTCACCAACAGCCCGCCCCGGCACCGAGTCCCGATTCTGCCCCTTGGAACGGGAAAGCTTTGCTTCCCAGTCGAAGTGCAATTGGTGAAATAAAGATGGCGAGCATCCCTGCCAACGAAGACCTTACTGACGGCGCGACCCGCGGCCCGTGGAATCTCCTGGCAGTGTCCGCACCCAGCCACGAAAAAGTGTTCTGTTTCCCAGTCAAAGTGTGATTGGTGAAATAAATCTCTGACTTCTGAGCTTCACGGTCCAAACAGAGCTACAGCTCTGCTGGCATGAGACGGCGGGTGAACAGAATCATGATCTTAGATCCAGGAAATGTAGTCGCCGCTTCGAACTCGCGCTTCCGACGCGAAACCGAATCAACGTATCAGTCTGCCGGATTACCGCAAAGTCCGCGCACTCACAAATGCAAAAGCAAAACTTCCGTTGTAGTTTTCACGACGAAAGGAAGCCGACGTGTTCTCGTCTGCAAGCGAGCTCGCCACGAAGCTGCGTGCGGCACGTTACATCATCGATCCTGTCACGCTGGAGGTGGTGTATCTGGCTGCCCGTATGCGGAAACCACTGCTGGTGGAAGGTCCGCCAGGATGTGGCAAGACCGAGCTGGCCTATGCGGTAGCCGCCGCGGCCAATACGGTGGTTGAGCGCCTCCAGTGCTACGTGGGCATCACCGAAGAAAAGGTCATCGGGAAATTTGATGAGGCGCTGCAGAAGCTCTTCCTGGACACTCAATCCGCCAACCTCGGCCAGGACTGGGACCATATCCGGAGCCGGTTGCACTCGCTGGACTTCTTTGCGGAAGGGCCACTGTTGCGTGCGTTGCGCTATGAAGAGCAATCATGCGTGCTTCTGGTCGACGAACTCGACAAAGTCGACCACAACATCGAAGCCCTGCTACTGGAGATTCTGAGCGCCTGGCAGATCACGGTGCCCAAGCTGGGAACGATTGGAGCATCAACCATTCCCTTTGTTGTTCTGAGTTCGAACGAAGAACGACGTCTGGGCGACCCACTGCGGCGACGGTGTTTTTATCTACGCTTTGAATACCCATCGGTCGAGCGAGAGAGAGAGATTCTGGCGATCCGAAGCAGTAGCGAAAGCCTGCGGTTGCGAGGGCAACTGGCCGGGCTGGCACACGCTCTGCGCGGCTGGAATATGGAAAAGCCGCCATCGATCGCCGAAATGCTGGACCTCGCTAAAGCGCTGGAGATCCTGGGGGTCGAAGAGATCTCGCACGAGCAGCGGGACTTGCTGCTGCCGCTGCTGGCCAAGACAGAATCTGATCGCAATCGCCTGTTGCTGCGTGCCGGATTCGAAGGCTTGGTCGCCGACTCGAAACGTTATCGCGACGAACTTATGGCCGTAGCGGAAGAGAACTCGCCGGCGGCGGCTGTGG
>JBEKTC010000011.1:0-29231 GCA_049516475.1 Candidatus Korobacteraceae bacterium
ACAACGGGCAGACCGCGCTCGTGCCAGCGTCCGGGAGCGCGCAATCCTCCCGCTCCCTTTAGGTCGCGATGCTGGCTCACGCGCCAGAGCGTGGTCAAACGAACATGCCCTCGTCGATCTGCACCAGCAGTTCTTCCACGATACGGCTGCCAGTGTCGGTCTTCGACATTTCCAAAGGCGTGCGATTATGCAGGCGCGGATGGTGGCGGCGAAGCCAGTCGAGCGCTCGCTCACGCGATCCGTAGACCGATTCGGCTTGCGACAGAAGGCGGGCGACCCGCAACACGCGGTCCGATTCCTCCATTGTCAGCTTCTCGCGACGTGAACGGCGGTGCTGCAAGGTCCGCAGCGGGATGACGAGCGTATCAATCTCCGAACGCGTGACGCCGAGCGCGATCAGGCGCTTAATGGAAGTGGTCGGCAGTTGACGCTCGACGATCTCCAACATCTGCTGCTCAGTGTGGGGAACGGGGACGCCTAACCATTCCCCTATCTGCTGGTGAAGAACCGACATTGCGGGCTACCTCATCTACATTATGCCACAAGGGTTACGGCAAAATGTAGGGCTCTGCACTATTCGTATTTCAGCGTCTGCACCGGATCGAGCCGGGCCGCGCGGCTGGCGGGATAGAGGCCAGCCAGCAAGCTGACGACGATGGAAAACACAATGGCCGCGCCGATCAGCCACGGCGGCATGATCCATACCGCTTCGGCGGGCAGTTGATGGTTGTGCAGGTAAATTCCAGTGCCGATGTTGATGGCTTTACCGATCGCAAAGCCAAGCGCAACCCCGAGCACGCCGCCAAGAAAGCCCATCGCTCCGGCTTCGGCGAAGAAGAGCCGCTTCACATCGCCATCGCTGGCGCCGATGGCTTTCATCACGCCGATCTCACGACGGCGCTCCAGCACCGCCATCACCAGAGTATTGATGATGGCCAGCGTCGCCACCGCCAGGGCCAGCGATCCGAAGATGCCCAGGAACAGGTCAAGCACGGTGAAGAAACGGCGCAAGCTCTTGGTCGCGTCCAGCACCGAGAAGGTGCGGAAGCCCATCTGCTTGATCGCATCCTGCACCTGCGCGACTTTGGCGGGATCTTTGACGCGCACGGTCAGCGTCATGTAGGTCCTGCCGTGCCCACGTAGCGAACTGCGCATGTCGCTGAACTCCGCCATGTTCAACTTGGCAGTCAGATCGACGGGCAGAAAGATGCGGCCGCGCGACACGGTTCGCATCCCGCCGTACGGCTCTTCGTCGATGATGCCCATGACCTTCAACTGCTGCGTCTTGCGCACCACGGAAAATCCATAGCTATCGCCGGCATTCTGGGTGCTGGTGTCACGCTGCCCGTCCGATAGCTGCGGACGCCCGGAGGTGTCGGAATCGGCAGCCAGCGGTTGATGTTCACCGTAACGAAGCGTGACCTCCTGTCCAATCAGCGCCTTAGGATTGGTGGGATCGAGTTCCTTGGCGAAATCGTTTAGCAGGATAACTTCGTCGGCATCGGGGCGTGAGAAAAACTTGCCTTGCAGATTGTCGAAGGCCTCATTCTCGCGCGCCGACATAGGCAGGCCAGTGACGAACCCGTAGTGTGTTTGTCCGGCGTAGACAATCTCGCCCATGACGCGGATTTCCGGCTCAACCTCGGTGACATACTGCAAATGCGCCATCTTGTCGCGCGCGGCGTCATCGAGCACCGGTGCATTCTCGGGATGCTGATCTTTCTGATCTTGTTCGCGGTCGAAGCCGCGAAAATCCTGCTTCGACGTAACGAAGACCGTGTCAAACATGCCGGAGCCGGCGAGCCGCCTGGTCGCAAGCTGCTGTAGTCCCACACCGAGGGACAACATCGCGACCAGCGACGCCACGCCGACCGAGATGCCAACGGTCGTCAATCCATTGCGCAGCTTGGATTGCCGCAGATTGCGCACGGCCAGATCGAGTAGGTCATAGCCTTTCATGCCAGCGCCTCCTGCGAGAGAAGCTTGCCATCGCCAAGGAAGACCAACCGCTGCGCGAATTGCTCGGCCAGAGCGCGCTCGTGCGTCACCATCACCACGGTCATGCCCAGCGAAAGGCTCACATCGCGGATCAGGTTGAGAATGTCTTCTCCGGTGCGGCTGTCGAGGTTGCCGGTAGGCTCGTCGGCCAGCAACATTGACGGACGATTGGCCAACGCCCGCGCCAACGAGACGCGCTGCTGCTCGCCGCCGGAAAGCTCCGAGGGCCGATGCTCCAGCCGCTTGCCCAAGCCGACGCGCTCCAGCGATTCGCGGACACGCTGCGCCCGCTCCGAACGCTCCACTTCGGCAAAGCGCATGGGCAGCTCAACGTTTTCTGTGATGGTCATCGCCGGAATCAAATGGAAGGACTGGAAGACCATGCCAACATCGTTGCGGCGATAGCGTGCCAGTTCTTCGGATGACATCCTTGCCAAATCGCGCCCCGCGACCTGAACCGAGCCCGAAGTAGGGCGGTCGAGACCGGCGAGCAGATTCAAGAGCGTGGATTTTCCGGAGCCTGACTGGCCCAGCAGCGCCACAAACTCGCCGCGCCCGATGGCGAGCGTAATGCCGTCGACGGCGCGAATGGTGCTGCCGCCCATGGTGTAATAGCGGCAGAGATTTTCAGTTCTCACTGCCTGAGAAGTTGATAACGTGCTCATCTGTAATGGATTCGATGCTGCCATTCGAGTCTCGGGCGCAAGCTACCCTCATCGAACATACGAAATGGCGAGCGAGTTTGCTCCATAACGTGTGTAACAATTTGTAAACTGCTATCAATGAAAAACGGATGCAGGCACGCAGAAAATTGGAGTGACTGGTCGCGTTACGTCTTGAGATTTGGCAAGAAGGGTTTAGGCGAGGCTCTTGTTAGTGCTTGACGCAGAGCTCCTAAAGTCGATTGCGGCGCAGTTGATGACAAGCGCCTCGGTGAGCGTTGACGGGAAATCTGCACCTGTTCGCCGCACCAGCCAACAACGCCTCAGAACGGCGGCCTTCAAGGTTGGAGACCACGAATATCAGGCTATCGAACAAAACCCGGAGAAGCCCAGCCGATGGGGGCAGAAGGCGCGAAGTGGTCGTCAAGTCGTGCAATTCAAAGACGCGGAGAGCAACAAGTTCATCGCGGTTGTGGTCGACGGCGAGGTTACATTTTACGGGCAGCGATCCTGAGAACCCGAATAGCCCTGGGAAATGGCCGCTGGGATTACAACAGAAATGCCGCACAGAGCAGTGCGCTGAAGAGCAGCGCTTGCGCTAGCTCGCTGTATCCAAGTTTGTGGACATTCAGCGGCTGGCGTCCGCGCGCGAACCAGATTGTCCCTCGCAGCAGGATGGGCAGGAATGCAATCGCGATCGCAGCGGGGAAAAAGCCGAAGCGGCAGGCGGCAAAAATCGCTCCGATCAGGCCGATCTGCCCCATCAGAAAGCCGAGGCCGGGCTGCAGTTTCTGGTTAAACGTCTCGGCGCGGCTGGAGTGGATGCGCACCTGGACGAAGTGGATTTGGTCGGCGGCAAAAAGCCAATTCGCCAGCCAAAGTGCAATGGCCGTGCGGTCGAGTCGGCCGGTGGCAACGTAAAAAGCGGCCGCTGCCGTCGAAGTGAGCCCTATAGCGCCGATCATCTGCGCCGGCATCCTGCCCTTGCGGCCAAGCTTCTTCACACCGGCTTGTATGGCGAAGGCAAGCGCCGCGATAGCGCCGATGATCAGCAGCCCGCGATTGCGGCCGTTCCAGAGAAGAGAAGTGACACACAGCGCAGCCAGCAGGCCCACACCCAGAATGACGCGCAGAACAAACGGTCGTTCCTGCTCTGTCTGCGCCTTGATTGCCGACGTGCCCAGCCAGCTCTCTAACGGCGTGCGTAGCCAGAACAGCGATATGGCGGCGATGAAAAGAATGGCCAGCGCAGCGCTATTGACACCGGTGCGTGCCGCCACCACCGCGCCCGTCGCCAAAGGAACGAGCATCATGCCCCACGCGCCATGTTCGCGCGGGACCACCATCGCTCTGAGTCGGGAATTTGGAACAGTACTGATATGCGCTGCCATGCTTCGATCGTAGTTCTACGGACGTTTGCCCGATATGACTTAAGTCTCAGCCAACCCTTTTAGTCGCGATCTCGCGGACCATCTGATTTGAAGTTCCTGGCTCATACACGCAGAAGGGTTCCTCCGCCAGAAAGTCTCCGGTGGCGGCATAGGCACGCGCGCGACATCCCATACAGACATGACGGAACTCGCAGCAGCCACATTTGCCTTTCAGGTTATCGTCGTCGCGAAGCTGTCCGAAGACGGCCGAGTCGTTCCATATCTCCGCGAAGCTTTGTTTGCGCAGATCACCAGCGATTGCGGGCAGGTATCCGCAGGGAAAGACTTCGCCTTCATGCGAGATAAAGCAGACGCCGGTTCCTGCCAGGCAGCCTTTGGTCATGGCATTCATATCGCCGGGATGTCCACCAGGATGTCCCGTGTGTCCAACCGGCGGCCCGCCATTTGGCTTAAGGGAGATTCCAGTCGAGCCCGGCATCGTGATGTCGGTGGGGCCAATTTCATGGGGATGCGATGCAGCCGGCGGAACCGTCTCGCGCCCGGCCATGCGATCCGCGGCGCGGCGCTGGCGCAGCACGCGGAAGTAATGCGGCGCACAAGTCGCCTTCAACTCAATGTCGCCGGTCAAAGATTGATCGTAGAACCAGTTCAGCATCCGCTCGTATTCTTCAGGAGCGACCATCTGCTCGGCAGCGATGTCGACGCCGCAGCCCACGGGCACAAGCAGAAAAGTGTGCAACGCATCGGCGCCCAGGCGGCGCGCCAACTCCAGCACGTCCGGCAACTGATGCGCATTGTGGCGGGCAATCGTGGTATTGATCTGCACCGAAACGCCAAGTTCTTGAAGGTTACGCATGCCGTACACGGCTGCTTCAAACGCGCCAGGGATGCCACGGAAGGTGTCGTGGGTGATCGCGTCGGACCCGTCGAGTGAAATGGAGACGCGTTTGATGCCGGCCTTCTTGATTTTCTCGGCGATGTCCCTGGTCACCAGCGTACCGTTCGTCGCCAGGGCCGTACGCAGTCCGCGGCTGGTGGCGTACTCGGCAAGCTCGAAAATGTCGTGCCGGTACAGCGGCTCGCCGCCGCTGAGCACGAGTATGGGACTGCCGAAATCGGCGATCTGGGAAATGATGTTCAGGGCCTTTTTGGTCGGCAGATCGGCAGGCGACATCAGTTCGGTGGCCGTGGCGCGGCAATGGATACAGCGCAGGTTGCAGCCCTTGGTGACCTCCCAGAAGATCAGGCGCGGCGTATATTCCTTCTTGCTCGCCGGATGAGTGCTGCTGTCAGCTACTGTCATTGGTTTGTTCCTCCCCCTGATTCAACTACGGCTCGTTGCTATGCCTCCAAGATAGGATTTTGACGACCTGAAGGGCCGTGAGTGGCATCACGTTGGGCTGTGATGTGCGTCACTCGGGGAGGAAGCTGTCAGCCGTCAGCTATCGGCCATCAGCTCTTAATCGAACTCAATGGCTGCCGCTAACACGCCCCCGCCGTCAAGGCGGTGGATGACGACTGCTGCTGCCGTCGACGGCGGGAAAGTTGAGAGCTGACGGCTGTTACGGTCCCACTCCTCCGCTGTGGCAGTCGGAGCAGTTCACGGTCGCGAGGTCACCAATATCAACCGGGTGCTTGAAGGTCTGGACTGGCAGCGCGGCCATCTGCGTGCCACTTTCCTGCTGCTCTAACACCGTATGGCACGAGTTGCAGTCTTTGCTGATGACCTTGCCGTCTTTGCTGACATGGTTGCCATCGTGGCAGCGGAAGCAGCCGGGGTAATAGAGGTGGCCAATATTGTTGGGATGGGTCTTCCAGTTCACCTTCATGTCGGGAAAGAACGTGGTGCGATAGATGCGCTGTAGCTCGGCAATTGAGCCCTTGATGCTATAGGCCTTGCTGGAAGCTATTTGCGGATATTTATCCTGGTAAAACTTGTTGATGTTCTGCGCGATGGCGTTCTCCGCCTCGTCCGTGGTCTTGTAGTCGGCGGTCAGCACCTGCACGCCCTGCTGCTTGATATAGGGCAGAGTGGGATCGATGGCTTGTCCGCTGATGCTGCGGTCCACCGAGAGATCGGGGGCAACATAGATGTGGGTGGGACGATTGTGGCAGTCGATGCAGTCCATGCGGCGGATGCTGGCCTTATCGATCTGGGCCTGAGTTGGCGGATTGTCCTTCACGGCGTACTCGGTCACCTTGCCGTTTTTGTCTTCCATACGCACCCAGGGAATCACCTGACGTTGCTCATCGGTGGCGAAGTAGGTGACCTTGTTGGCGATGTTCATGTGCCAGTGAATGCCTTCGCCGGCCTGGCCCAGCGAGGGATCGCCACCACCGGTCTTGATGAGCATGCGAATCACGCGCGGCGTGTTCTGCTCATCGGTTCCGTAGTGGGTGAAGACCTTCAGTTGCGCGCCCCAGAACTTCTTCGGCCAGTGGCATTGTTCGCAGGTTTGCTGCGCGGGACGAAGATTCTGAACTGGCGTGGGGATGGGCCGGGGATAGGTGCCTAAAGCAGTGTAGTAAACCTGGCGCATACCTGACAGTTTGGACTTCACGTACCAGCTGGCACCCGATCCGACGTGGCAATCCACACAAGCCACCCGCGCGTGAGGCGAAGCCTGATACGCAGTGAACTCGGGATGCATGACGGTGTGACATAACTGTCCGCAGAAATCTACCGAGTCGGTGAACTCGTAAGCCTTGTAGCTGCCCACAGCACTCATCAGCGAGAAGATCACCACGAAACTGAGGACGAAGGCGAGCGTACTGCGCTGGGCCGGATTGTTGAGATCGAGCTTCGGAAAATGAGGCGGCGCACCCACCTTGCGAAGTCTCCGTCGGCGCTCCACCACCATGCCGATCGGCACCAAAACCAAGCCGAACACCAGAATTCCGGGTGCCACCATGTAGGCGAGAATGCCGATGTAGGGAGATGGCTGGCTGGCGAGGACGTCGATCGCAATCAACAAAACGATGTTGGCGAGGGCAACAGCGGCCAGCGCCAGACCGATCAGGCTGATCGGGTTCTTAATCAGATTTCTTGAAACCGGCGGATGATCACTTAGAGGATCCGGCCTCTCCGTGTCCTCAGTCATGGTTTAGGTGTCCCTTCTTAGGCTTACCTGAGTGCAAAGATCCAGCAGTGTTGCCGAAATTACCACAACGATGTCTGCCGCAACCAAGATTAAAGTGCGAATTTTATCCATTTGGACGCAAGTCCGAAATTAGTATTCCGATTATGCCAGCAGCCTCTACTTGTGTTGACCGGTTGTCTCCGCGGGTTCTTCCTCAGCCGCCGGAGTCGCCTCTGCTTCCGGTGCGGCGCCGTCACTTTTTTCAATGGCCACCAAGTCCAGCGGATGTTCGTGTTGGTACTGCTCAATCGACATTTTGCCGTCGAACCAGGACCAATTCATGGGGTAGGCATCGGGATCGAAGATAACTCCGTACCAGTGCCAGACGACGATGGCCAGCGTCGCCAGCACCGCCTCGTAAAAGTGAACCGTGATGGCAACATCAATCCACCAGCCGGGAACGCGTTCTCCGACTCCGCTCTTGAACCATATCATCAGGCCGGTGCTGGCCATCACGAACATGCCCCAAACCAGCGCCCAGTATTCCATCTTTTCGGCGTAGGAGAACCGGCCAAACAGCGGGCGTTGATCGCTAGTACCCAGGTAGTAGCGGAATGCGTCACGTACGTCAGTGACGTCCTTCCAATCGGGCAGCATGTCTTTGATCATGCTGCGGCCGTCCTGCGTCTTGATGACGTACCACACATGAAACAGACTGACTGCAATCAGCACGACGCCGGCGATGCGGTGAATGTAGCTGCGCACAATTTCGTTGATGAAGATGGCCGCCAGCCACGACGACGGATACCGCAGAGCGAAGCCCGTCAATACCAGGGTGAAGAAGCTTATCAGCAGGGTGAGGTGCTGGGCGCGCTGGGCCCGGGTCATGCGGAACAGGATGCGCGGCTGACCGATGCGGTGCAGAATCAGTTTTTTGCGGAGGATGATCAGGTTGTGCAGCACCATGCCGCCAATCACGCCGACGATCATCCAGATATAGAAGCGACTGATAAGGCCGATCACCTTGCTGCCGAAGTCCGCCTTCGCCGTGCCGTCCAGGTGTACCTTGCTGCTAATGAACTTTTCATTGGCGCCAGGATGACACTGGCCACAGGTCTTGGCCAGATTGGCGTGGTTCACGGTGGAGTGCGGATCGCTGGACGGCAGAATGTTGTGCACGCCGTGGCAACTGGCACAGTTGGCCACCGTCTTGGAACCCACCTTTTCCGCCATGCCGTGATAGCTGGCCAGGTAGGACGAGACGCGGCCGCCGGGCACGCCGAACTCGTTCGATAGTTTCACGCTTGCATGGCAGGAGCCGCATGTGTTCTGCACGTTGCCATTGGCAACGGATGAATTCGCATCCTTCGGCGCCTTGATGGTGTGAATACCGTGGCAATCGGTGCAGACCGGCGCCTGCCAATTGCCACGGGCGATCGCCTGTCCGTGAATGCTCTGCACGTACTGTAGCTTTACATCGTTGTGACACTTGGCACAGGTTGTGGGAACGTTGAACTTGTTGATGGGCGACTTAGGATCGCCAGCGCCCAGGATGTCATGTTCGCCGTGGCAGTCGGTGCAAACCGCAGCTTTGTCGGAACCGGCGGCGACAGCCTTGCCGTGTACGCTTTCCTGATAGGAAGTGAAGGGAGCGGAGCTCACGCCGCTCGACGCCATCACAAATTTCTGTCCATGACAGGCGCCACAGGTCTGGGGAATGTTGGCGCGGGCGACCTTCGATTTAGGATCGCTGGGCGGCAGGATTTCATGCACGCTGCCGTGACAGTCCTGACATTTGGCCACATTGGTGTTTCCCGCGGCCGCGGCTTTGGCATGAACGCCGTGATCATAAGCGGTTTGCTGGTCGGCGTGACAGGTGGCACACACCGGCTTGGCCGGAGCGGGATCGTGCGGGAAGGCTTTGACGTCGGTATGACAGTCGGTGCAGCCGAACACGCTATGGACCGACGCTTTGAACTTGGCATCGTCTACATGCAGGCTGATCTGCTTGCCGCCTTCTTCTTTAATGAGGGTTACATCGCTATGGCAAGCCAGACACTCGTCATTGCCCATCTTTGCGGCAGCCTTAGACGGGGATGCCGGCGAATGTTTCTTGGCTGGCGGCGGAGAGGATTGGGCGACTGCCGCTGTCGCCAGCAACAAGGCAGCAAGGAAAACCAGACCACAGCGCTTCACGGAAGACCCCTCGCTTTCCTGCGGCGTCTGACACACGCCGGGTAACAAATAACCATCGCCGAGAGCAGTACCAAAGGGCAGTGAGTGGACTCACGTGGAGGTGTGATACAGGTCACATGGCATCTGTACCTCACCAGCATGGGTGAGCGAAATCACACGGGCGCGGCCCGTTCTGATTAGAGCCGCCGATCCGGTATTGAGCGGGTCGGCCAGTTGGCCCAGAACAAGCCGGCTACCACGAACAGCGGCCCGAATATGACGAGAATCCAACTGGAATGGCGAAACGCTATGTAAGAGTAATACGTCGCGGCAGCACAAAAAGGGACGGCGCCAATCCATTCCCATTTCCATGCAAGGGCCAATACAAGAGCAACGATTCCGCTCTCAGCCGCTACCATCACCTTTGCCGACTGCCTTGCCAACGCGGGGATCCCTTTTGGCCTGAACGATTACATCAGCCCAGGACGTATTAAAGCCGCGCAGGAGAAAGTCGCCAGCTTCGAAACGCCCAGCTGGGCTGATTGCCTTGTACCCAAGAAACCGCCGATCGAAGAAGAGAAATCGGCCCGATGTGTTCGGTGACGAATGCGACCTGGGAGATGGCGAGACCTTGTTCCCTCTCTATGACACCGAACATCGCGATCGAAAACTGAGGTGTAACCATGACCACCAAGAAAAAGAAGTCCACGAAGCCGGCGCTGGCCGACCTACCGGTGGGACCGCATTAAGAAGCATGCCCAGGCGCTGGCGCTGGGACGCAAGCACTACAAACGCGCCGACGCCATCATGGTCACGCTGAAAGGCGACATGAAGGTAGGCGAGGCCGTCCCGCTCCCTGGTGGGAAGCAGGCAAAACTGGTCGACCTGTATGCTGGGCAGAATAAGGTCTACCGCAGTCATGGAATCGGACGCTTCGAAATCGAAATTGCCGACGCCAGATGATGAGAGCGCGACGTTGTGGGCTGCGCCTGCGAAGATCGAAGAGGCGGGTTGGCTCAGCGGACGCGTAGGCTCGCTGATTCGCTGGCTGCCGTGCCGTGGCCTGTGCAAGCGCAACTGCCTGTGCAGCATGGGTGCGGACGTGCAGCAGTATGCGCCGGCGCTGGGCTGGCAGTGATATGGAGTTGATATCGGGTAGATGCCCTTAGCAAAAACTGGCGGGCGACCAATCGCCCGCCGTTTTGCGGGTCGGGCCTACTTTGTGGTAGGCGAAGCCGGGCGCAGGTTAGCGACCACAAGCAGCCAGGCCAAGAACAGGAAGGAACCAAGAACCACGGCCAAGTGATTGTGCGTGAACCTGTGCTGTTCCCTCAGCAGAACCGCATAGGCAAGGCAAGGCAAAACCAGAAATAGGATGCGTTTTCTCCAGGTCATATTAATCCGTCCATCCGTCCGGATAGTCGCCAAAGGTGTCGCACCCGCCAACCTCGATTATTTGCGCTTCCAGACCTAGCGCAGCAGCAGCCGCGCCGAGTATGGCAGCAAGTTCCTCATTTCCAGTCAGGGCGACAACAGCCGCAATTTCACCCATGGTTTGCCGGCTTGCAGTAGCCCACCGATCACGGCCATGCACGCGTAGGGGTCGTAATTCATCGGGCCGTCACTGCCACCCCAGGAAAAGGTTGGCAGCATGGCGGAGGCGGCGGTCAGCAGAGGGCCTAAGCCGTTGGCCAGATAAGCGTTGTACTGTTGTGCCACCCCGGGTTGCAGCGGCATGTTGGTGACCGCAGCCCAGAAGCTCTGCGGCGCAACGAAGTAGGCGCTGGCCCACGTCTCGATGGCGGTAATTTGCGCCTGCGTCAAAGGCGTTCCACCGAGCCCTTTGATGTAATTCCCTAGGGTGCTCTGCATCGGCGGACTGGCCAGATTCAGGTTAGCATTGAGTGGAAGTTCATAGGCACTCACCACATTTTCAATCTGCTGCAACGTCACCCCCCTGCCTAAAGAGAGAAGCGCAGCGTGGGCGGTGGCGTGATTTTTTGCCAACGTGCCGTTGAGGTACTGCCAATAGTTCGGCGGCGGCGGTTCGCAGCTGGGGCCGCAGACGGTTTCGTGGTGAACCTGTCCGCTGAGCGGTTTCAGCAGGGAGGGTACGACCAGCGCACCCGCTCCGATGGCGATCAGCACTGCTGGCCTTCGATAGGAACTGCCTTCGATTTTGCATATTAACTCCCCGGGGTTAACGAACGGTTGGAGGCCAAGGCGACGGCGCCACCTTAGCAAAATTTATTTCTTCACCCGCGCGCGCAGTGCTGGGAACGAGGTGAATGAGCAACCCGGCAGTAGTTTGCCGGAAGCCATGGAGCTCTCTGAAAACATCGAGCGCAAACAGGCTGAGGAAGACGATATATGCGATACACAGCAGACGGCGGGCCCAAAACAGGGCTTTTCTAGTCGTCGTAGTCATACAGCGGCCTCGTTCTGCACGCGACGATGCAGTCAACTGTGGCTTACACCAGCAAGGCGCGTGGCCGGAAGGCAATGCGTGGATGACGCGAGTGCACCATGGCAATAGTGCGGACCCGCTCATAAGCTCCGTGCAGGTCCTGGCTGAGCATGCGCACGACTTCCAGGCAGACGGTCCGATTCTCCCGCAGAAACCTTACCAGCTCTTTTCTACGGACGAAGACTACCTGCGAGTTGTCTATTAACTCGGCCGTGACCTCGTAGGGGGTATTAGACAAGGCGGCTCCCAAACCCAGGACTTCCCCAGGCCCGGCGATCCGCAGGGTCAGCCGCTTTCCGGTGTCGGAACAAATGGAAAGCTTGGCGCGCCCATCGCACAGGATAAAGATGCCGCGCACGGGCCGCCCTTCGGCGAACAGAACCGCACCGCGGGCGAAAGAGCCGAGAGACTTAATCTGGTCGAACGCCTTCAACGACTCCGCGGGCATGTCGCAAAAAAGGCGATCGGGACGGAATTCGCAAGTAAAGCAATTCGACTGCATCGTGCTCTCCATACTGTGGTGATACTGCTTTTGGGGGAGTGTATGCAGTGACTGCAGTCACCGGTTTCCGTGACCTCATTCACAATGGAGAAGGAGAATAGTTAACGCAGGGCAGCTAAACCTATCATTATTAGCTTGATTTCGGCTGCTAAGGCGCTATGTGGGGATAGCGCAGAGCAGCCCAAAAAGGCACACTTTCAGCATTGGGTTGAGATTATTGTTGCCTTCGGGCCCTTACTGCGTGATCGCCATCGCCTTCAACGCCGACTTATTGCGGATGAGCAAGGTCGAACCCTTGGCTTGTACAATCTGCCGCTTCTTCAAGTCAGCAAAGAGGCGGGTGACCGTCTCTCGCGAGGTACCGATCATCTGCGCGATCTCTTCGTGGGTCAGGGCCAGCTTCAGACGCGGTTCGAGCTTAGTCGCTTCGCCGTTGCGCGCGCTCCACTCCAACAGCAACTTCGCCAGCTTCTCAGCCGCGGAATGGGAGAGCCCAAGCGCACGGATCTCGCGGCAGGCGGAGTTGTACTTATCGCTGAGCTGCTCGGCCACGCGCAGGCAAGCTTCACTGTGCTCCTTGAGGAAGCGTGTGAAATCTTCGCGTTTGACGAAGTTCACCTGGCACGGGTCCACGGTCTCAGCAGTCAACTCGTAAGGCTTGCTGCTTACCGTGGCGCTGAGGCCCAAGACCTCACCCGGCTCGGCAATTTTCAGGATCAGCGTTTTGCCGTCGGTGGAACAGATGGAAAGTTTCACGCGTCCCTTGCATAGGACGAAAATGCCGCGTGGCGTTTGTCCTTCTACGAAAAGCACTGCGCCCTTCGGATAGGCAGTGGCGTATTTGATGTTTTCGAAGGCCTGTAAGGCAGCCGGTGGAAGATCGCAAAAGATATGTTCTGCCCGCATCTTGCATGCCAGGCAGCTTTCTATGATGTCTAATCCGTATGGTGTAAGCACGACGACCCCCTGAACTGAACATCGTATCCCCGTGTTTCACGGCCGCAGCGGGTGCGAGCCGCTGCGAGGGGCCAGGAATGCCGGTGTCGCGCTGGTTTCGGTCCGCGCACCCTGCCGAGTGCCGGCGGTCACCTGTGGTGGTGATCCGCCGAAGTCGCTGCCAAGGCTCTAAATAAAGGCCTTGCGCGAGATATGTGCCCACTTCGGCTTTCCAGGCACTGCTCCAGATACAGTCCAGCGGAACATTGTGGGCGCACACCCAACAAGTGCATACATCACATTGGTCTGTGACCTGTGAGAGTTGACGCCCTGTAGCAAGGAGTGGCCGCAGCCTGCAAAACGAGGCGGGAGATGCGGTAAGCTACCGTATCGGAGTTCTCGCTGCGGCTTTTGTTGAAAGCGCACTCCACCGCCCGCTTGAGGAGCATGGAACCACAACCACCCTGGGTAGCTTTGGAGCACGAGCCGAACCACAGCCGGCCGGAAAGAACTTTCCGCCGCCGGCGGTCTCTGGATGCCGGCACAGCGGTTGTCTATGCCGCGCTGGTCGCTGTTTTGTTGGAGCGCATGAGCGCCGTCGCCGCCGATTTGCAGCTATGGGCGGACGGGTCGTGGTTTCTCATCCGCGTAGCCTCCACCCGCTCCTACTACTTTTGGGTTGGCGATTGGAAGCGGGAGTTCTTCCGCGCCCGCATCTTTACCATTCTGTGGGAACAGACGCCGCTGGTTCTAGCCACGCATCTCCGCGTGCACTCCCTGCATGCGCTTTCCCTGATTTTCGGGTTTAGTCTCTACTCCCACGCCCTGCTCAGCCTTTACATTTGCTATCGCTACGCCAGCCGGCGCTGGTACATGTTGTTTCCGCTGCTTAGTTTTTTCGCGGGCACGATGAATGTGGAGGCGTATCTGGCCACCGATAGTCACTTCATCGTTTCGCTCTATTGGCCAGTCCTTTTCATTCTGCTCTTTGGTGAGGAGCTGACCGGTTGGACCCTGGTGCTCTTACTCGGACTCTCCGTTCCCATGTTGGTGAGCTACGAGTCGATGATGTTCTTCGGCGTAATCCTGGCTGCGGTTTGTGCCTGGCGATGGAAGAGATGCTCGCAACAAAAGACTCTCTTGGCCGGCCTCGCTATCTGGTACCTGCTGGGCGCGGCGCTGGCTGCGGCATCGGTCATCTGGCCATTCGATTCCAGTAACAGACAGGGGTTCATACGAGGCCTGGCTATTCTGCTACAAAGCCAGCACCTGGCTGCGCAAGTGTCGCTCGTGGTATTGCTCTGTTGCGTGCTGCTGCTGGCGGTGCGTTCGCGCGTGGCCGCAGTTCAGAAGTTGGTTGCCGCAGTGGGACTGGGCAGCGTCTGCTACTTGTGCATAGAAGTATTGCTGGGACGTACTCCCTCGAGCCTGGACGTTGAAGTTTTCGCGCGGACATTAAATCTCCTGTTGCCGCTCGCCGCGACCTGTCTGTTAATCGCTGTTCTGGCGGGCTGCTTCAAGCCCAATCGCAAGACGATCGCACGCATCGCAATACTCGTTGGTGCGCTTGGCCTCGGCCAGGCTTACTGGAACTTCGGGGCCATCATGCGTTGGCAAGGTATGCTGGCAACGCTGCGTTACGAACTACTGCTGCATCAGGGCCCGGTGGCGTTCGACGATTCGATCATGTCGCGACAGCAGTTAGGACCCTTGCGTCTGCACGAGCTTCACGCCGGGTGGCCGCTGCTGCCACTGAGCCTGTACGCAGCAGGTCGAGGCCAGATTCGGTCGATCATCGTGCCGGGAGCTGGAGCCTATTGGCCGTTTGATCCCTTTGACCCAGCCACGCTGCCGGACCTGTCGAGATATAGGGTGTACTACGATTCCTATCGCGAGGCGCTACAGCGCAACTGGCGATACTCTTTGGGTGATAGGTTGACTTTCTCCAAAGGTGGCAGCGCTGCTCTGTTTATGCGGGGGCAGTGGTCGTATCCGGAGAATAATCAGACGTGGAGCAACGGGCCCGACTTCGGTCTGGACCTGCCGCTGTCACGGGGAAATCTGCCGGATGGGCTGTCGCTGTGGGCGATGGTCGCTCCCAATCTGGCGCCTGGTTATCCTGATCTTTCCGTGCAGGTCACGGTAAATAACGTTCCCGTCGGCGAGTGGAGGTTCCAATATTCCAGCGATCCTGTTACCACTAGAAG
Organism: Candidatus Korobacteraceae bacterium; assembly: GCA_049516475.1. Lineage (GTDB taxonomy): Bacteria > Acidobacteriota > Terriglobia > Terriglobales > Acidobacteriaceae > Bog-257. The sequence continues at coordinate 15,419 of JBEKTC010000011.1, forward strand.
TTTGCAAATTCCGAAAGCTGTGGTGATGCTTGCCAATCCGGCGCAAATCCGATTTCACGTCCTAGGACCGATTCGCTCGCCGGCGGAGATGGGCAAAGGTTCCGATCCCAGAACATTAGGCCTGGCATTCCTGGAGCTAGCGTTAGAAAGGGCGCAGTAGGCATTGTGGGTAAGAAGAAGTGATTCCGCCAGTAGAGAACGCGATTAGAGAAGGAGATCCCCTGAGCACGACAACCGTCACGAGTGCAGCCGGCCGACGCCTGTTCCTGGCGCTCGCGACTATTGCCCTGGTCTATGCATTCCTGGCCAGCCTGCGGACAGTTTCGGACCCTGATGCTTTCTGGCAACTGGCGACGGGACGCTGGGTCGCACAGCATCATCATGTTTTCTCGACCGATGTCTTCTCCTATACCGCGCAGGGACAGCCTTGGATATATCCCGTCGGCTCGGGACTGTTGCTCTACGTCGTTTACTTGATTGGCGGCTACACCCTGCTGTCGTGGCTGGGAGCCGCAGGCTGCGTAGGTACGATCGCTTTGCTACTTCGGCGCGGTTCGGCGATGAGCGCCGCGATCGCCATTCTCGCGATCCCTCTGATGGCTGGGCGCACCGCGCCGCGCGCCGACATGTTCACCGTCGTGCTCTTCGCGGCTTATCTCTCCATCCTGTGGCAAAACTATCAGACGGGCCGTGCTCACCTCTGGTTATTGCCACTCCTGATGATTGCGTGGGTCAATTTCCACCTCGGATTTGTGGCGGGCCTGGCATTGATCGTTGCGTTTGTTGGCATGGACGTATTGGAACTGCTGTTTCCTGGCAGACGCCGTGTCGAGGCTGTCCAGAGGCTTAGGCGCGCATGGCCATGGTTCGTGGCTACAGCGCTGGCCACGCTGGCAAACCCATGGGGATGGGGAATCTACTCGGCACTGGTTCGCCAAAATCGTGCCATGGCTCTGCACTCGGGGTGGATCGCTGAATGGGGTAGTGTGCCGCTGAACTGGACCGCGGCGCCGGCAATTTTATCGTTGACGAGTACAAAGGGCACCTTTTATCAGTTGCTGGTGATTGCCGCCATCGCCGCATTGGTTGCAATGTGGCAGCGCCAATTCGGCGCAGCGATGTTACTGATAGCTGCCGTATATCTGGGCGCGCAGCACGTGCGCATGGACGCGTTGACCGGGTGCGTGGTCATTGTGGTGGGCGGGTCATTTCTGTTTTCGGCGCTGCAGCAGGCTCGCTCGCGGATTGCCAATCCGCGAACTCGGTTGGTTCTAGCCGTGGCCGTGGTAGCCATGTTTGCTCCGTTTGTTTGCTTTCGCATAGTGAATCTCGTAACCAATCGGAACCATAATCCCTGGACATTCGGCGCAGGATTCGGCTGGCAGTTTCCGGAACATGCGGCGGAGTTCATCGAGCACGAAAATCTTCCCGGAGAAGTCTTCAACAACTACAACGAAGGCGGATATCTGGTATGGAAATTTGGCTTTCGACGTCGCGACTACTTCGATGGGCGGGCCATCCCTTTTGGTCCAGACAGCTTTATGCATCAAGCTGAGCTGCTGCAAACGCCGCTTGACTCCGAACTGTGGCGCCGGGAGGCCGCGCGCTACAACATCAACACGATTATCCTGCCGCTGAATCGCTTTGAGAGTGTCCTGGGATCGCTCAAGGTTTTCTGCAAGAGCAGCGAGTGGCGGCCTGTTTATTTGGACGAGGTTGCCGTAGTCCTGGTGCGCCGCAAAGCAGAGACGGAAGATCTGATCAAGCGCTTTCCAGTGGATTGTTCCACGGCGCCTCTGCCGGCCGGACCCCGGTTGCAATCTAGCGGCGGGGCTTTCAATCAATGGGCCAATGCGGCAAGCGTTCTTGCCGCCCTTGGACGCAATACCGAGGCGCTGAGGGCGACGGATAGAGCGAATGAGATTACCCCTGACAGTTCCTTTGTGCCCTGGTTGAGGGGAAATATCTTCTACACAATGGATCTTCGATCCGATGCGGAGCGTGAGTATCTGAAAGCCATTTCGCTAGAACCTCACGAGGCCCTGTTATGGTTCTCGCTGGCGACGTTGTACAAGCACGAGGGCCGGATTCCTGAGACTATCAGCGCACAGCAGCGAGCCATCGAGCTGTCGGCCTCGCCGCAGCCAACCGAACTGCTGAAGCTGGCGGAACTCTATCTCGATACCAAGCAGCCGAGGGCTGCCTTGGATACATTCGACAAGGCCGTGCGCAACGCTACTCCAGATCTGCTGGCGACAGGAGGGGCGCGCAGCTTCACGTACGACGTGGCACTGGGACGTGCGAGCGCATGGCGGTCGCTCGGCGACACGAAACGCGCCGCGTCCTTTGACGATGAGGCGGTTCGCGATCTTTTGCCGCAGAAGTAGCCATCCCGTCCCGAGCGATGGTAGTACCATGAAGGCGAGGATCTCCGAGTTGGGCACAGCGCAATAAGAAAGGATTGGGTATGAAACCAATCGCCAAAGTCGCAGCCCTGCTAGCCGTAAGCCTTGGTACAACGTTCGCGCAGCAAGCCAAGCCTGCGGGAGGCGGTGCTGCGATGGCCTTCAGCTTGACCAGCTCTGCCTTTAGTCCCGGAGCGGCAATTCCCGCGCAATATACCTGCAAGGGCGTCGATACCTCGCCTCCGCTGGAATGGAGCGGCGTGCCGGCGAATACGGCTACGTTCGCGATCATCATGGACGATCCCGATGCGCCCGGTGGGACCTGGGTGCACTGGGTGCTGTGGAATTTGCCCGCGGCTGCGCAGTCGTTGCCGGAAGGCGTGCCCAAGCGCGAGCAACTGGACGGCGGGGCGCGACAGGGGCGGAACAGCTTCCACAAGACCGTCTATAACGGGCCTTGCCCGCCTGCCGGAGCAACCCACCGCTACTTCTTCCGCTTATACGCGCTGGACGCAAAGCTCGATCTCGCCGCCGGAGCCAGCCGCTCTCAACTGGATGCAGCGATGAAGGGACATGTGCTGGCCGAGACCGAGTACATGGGGACCTTCCACAAATAATTGAGCGTGACCTTTAGAATGGCTGCTGCGGAATTCCGTGACATGCCTTCGAACTGGATCTTCTGGGTCGTCTTCAACGTGTTTGTGCTGGCGATGCTGGCGCTCGACCTGGGCGTCTTTCACCGTCACAAGCACGAGGTCGGGTTTCGCGAGGCGATCAGCTGGACCGTCGTCTGGATAAGTCTCGCCGGCCTGTTTGCGGTACTGATTTACTTTTTCGGACACACCCTGGTTGGCGAAAATGTGAGGCCGAACTCGCAGCTCTCGCTGGAGTTCGCCACCGGATACCTCATCGAGCTATCGCTGAGCGTCGACAATCTCTTCGTCTTCCTGCTGGTCTTCCGTTACTTCAGCGTGCCCCGCGAGTTCCAGCACGAAGTCCTGTTCTGGGGCGTGCTGGGCGCGCTCATCATGCGGGCGGTCTTCATCGCGACGGGAATCACGCTGCTGAAGCGTTTTCACTGGATCATCTTCATCTTCGGGGGAATTCTGATTTACAGCGGTGTGAGGCTGTTCCTCCAGCACGGTAAGAAAATCCATCCCGAATCCAACCCGCTGCTGCGCGGCTTCCGCAAACTTTTCCGCGTGACCCACGACTATGAGGGCAGCCGCTTCTTTGTGCGTCGCGGCGCGTTAAGGTACGCGACTCCCCTCGCACTGGTGTTGATCGTGGTGGAAACCACAGACCTGCTGTTCGCGGTCGACTCCATCCCCGCCGTGCTGGCTGTGACGCGCGAGCCATTCATCGTCTACACGTCGAACGTGTTCGCGATCCTCGGACTGCGGTCCCTGTTCTTCGCGCTGTCGGGCATGATCGAAGCGTTTCATTTCCTGCATTACGGCCTGTCGGTGATCCTGATCTTCATTGGCTTGAAGATGCTGGCGTCAGACTACGTGCCGATCCCGACTGCGATCGCGCTGGTTGTGGTGGCGGGCGTGCTGCTCGGTTCGATTGTGCTGTCGTTAGTGTTCCCGAAAAAGCGTGCGAGCGGGAGCTAGGGGATTCGCCAGATCTTTCGGGTAGAGCGGGCCTTTAGGCCCGCGTCGGCAGCGGATGAATATCTGGTGAGCTGCGGTGGTCATTCGAGAATGACCACCGCAGCTCCAGACCTTTGGGATGCGTTTGACGCAGGCCTGAAGGCCTGCTCTACCCATGTGCACAGCCTGGAGGCATCCGAATGATTATTCAAAGCGGATATTGTCGCCGGTGACCACCGAATGTTTGCGGTACTTGGCGTCGTTCTTGAGCGGGTAATCGAGGCGGTAGTGCGCGCCACGGCTTTCTTCGCGGGCCAGCGCCGAGCGCGCGATCAGCAGCCCGGCTTGCAGGATGTTGGCAGCTTCGTGAGAACGGCGATCCCCCAGCGACGGCGCTCGCTCCTGTAAAGCGCGCAGTTCGGGGACGACCTGTTGCAGCGCCTTGCCGTCGCGGACCACACCCACGCGCTCCCACATCAGCGATTGAATTTTCAGGATGAACTTCTCCACGTCGCCGGCTTGACCGTTACCGCTTGCCGTCGCGATCTGTGGGCTTGCGCCTGCTGGATGCTCGCTCTTAGCACGGAGCTGTTCGCGCATGTTCTGTCCGGCACGCGCTCCGTACACCAGGCCCTCGAGCAGCGAGTTGCTGGCCAGCCGGTTGGCGCCGTGCACGCCGGTGCAAGCCACTTCGCCAGCGGCATACAGGCCGGGCAGCGAAGTGCGCCCGTATAGATCGGTTCGAACCCCGCCCATGGCGTAATGCGCCGCCGGACGGACCGGAATCAGCTCGGCAGCGATGTCAATGTTGTATTCCATGCAGGTGGAGTAGATCATCGGAAAGCGCTGGCGGACGCGCTCGGCATTTAGGTGCGTGAGGTCGAGATAGACGGCAGCATCCGGGCGCTTTACCAGCTCCAACTCATGGGCGATGGCCCGCGCCACCACATCACGAGGAGCGAGTTCCGCCTGCTCGTGATATTTGGGCATGAAGCGCTTCAGCTCCAGATTGCGCAGGTAAGCGCCTTCGCCGCGCAGCGCCTCCGAGAGCAGGAAGCGTGGAGCGCCTTTCAGGAACAACGCGGTGGGATGGAACTGCACGAACTCCATGTCGCTGATTTGTGCGCCGGCGCGATAGGCCATCGCCACGCCATCGCCGGTAGCGACCGCTGGGTTGGTGGTGTTGCTGTACACATGTCCCAGGCCGCCGGTGGCAAGCAACACCGCACTGGCGTAAATCTCGTGAAGCTGCCCGGCTTGGTCGAGGACGCGAATACCCACCACGTTGCCGTCGTCGATCAGCAACTCGGTGGTGAACTCAAATTCGCGGAAGCTGATGGACTTGATGGCCTCGGCCTTGTTATACAGCGCGCGGCCAATCTCGCGTCCAGTGGAGTCGCCGTGAGCATGCAAGACACGGCTGCGGCTGTGCGCGCCCTCGCGCGCGAAAACAATCTTTGCGCCAGCGCGATCGAACTCAGTGCCCCATTCGATCAGCTCTTCGATGCGAGGCGGACCTTCTTCGACCAGGATCCGCGCCGCTTCTTCGTTGCACAGGCCGTCGCCGGCCCGGAGAGTGTCTTCCAGATGAAGCCGGACTTCGTCGTCGTCGCTGAGCGCGGCGGCGATGCCGCCCTGCGCATAACGCGTGTTCGACTCCGTGACCTCGCGCTTGGCGAGGCAGAGCACGCGGCCCGCCGAAGCGAGCTCCACCGAGGCGCGCAGGCCGGCAATACCCGCGCCAACCACGATGAAATCGGTTTCGGATGGGAGAGCTGGCATTGGGTTCATGGTAGCACGCGCTCTGAGGCTATCCATTACACTAGAAACTTGATTCGCATTCCGGTTCGAACTCCATCGCGGTCGTACGAAGTGCTGGTTGAGCGTGGCTTGCTGCGCTCGTCGTCTGCGGCGTTGCGAGACCTCGTTCCGCATGACGCGCGCATCTTCGTGCTCACTGCGCCGCCGATTCGCAAGCACTGGGCCAGCACGCTGCGCAAGAGCTTCAGCAAAGCTCGGCGCAAAATTGAAATCGTCATCATGCCCGATGGCGAGCGCGCGAAGACTCTAGCTCAGCTGGAGAAGCTCGCCGCGAAGCTGGTGAGTCTGGGCGCGGAGCGGCGCTCGGTCGTGCTGGCGCTGGGCGGCGGCGTAGTGGGCGATGTGGGAGCGTTCCTGGCTTCCATCTTCATGCGCGGCATTCCGGTGGTGCAGATTCCAACTACGCTGCTGGCGCAGGTGGACTCGGCCATCGGCGGCAAGACGGGTGTGAACCTGAAGGCCGGTAAAAACCTGCTGGGGACTTTTCATCAGCCGCTTGCGGTGCTCGCCGATCCTGACGTTCTAGCTACTCTGCCGGAGCGCGAGTATCGCTCGGGCTTGTTTGAGGCGATGAAATACGGCGTGATTCGCAATCCGGTGATCTTCGAAATGATGGAGTGGCAACGCAACGCGCTGCTGCGTCGCGATGGTGCGCTGTTGGAAAAACTGATTGCAGAGTGCATTCGCGTGAAGGCCGAGGTGGTGAGCGCGGACGAGCGTGAGAGCGGCGAGCGCCGCATCCTGAACTTCGGACATACCATTGGACACGCGCTGGAAGCGGAGACCAACTACCGGCGGCTGTTGCATGGCGAGGCCGTCGGCTGGGGGATGATTGCGGCCAGCGTGATCGGCAAAGAAATGCAGGTGACGGATGCGGCGACTGCGCAGCGAATCATCGCTCTGGTGCAAGCGTACGGTCCGTTGCCGAAGGTCAACGTCGATGGCAGGCGCATTCTGAAGCGGCTGCTGGCTGACAAGAAGACGGTCGGAGGCGTGCCGCATTTCGTGCTGGCCAGCGGCATTGGCAAGGTCGACGTGGTGAATAATGTTCCGGCGCGATGCGTGGTGCGGGCGGTAAGAGAGATTAACAGCCAATCGAAGGCATAACAGGGTTTTCTGGTTCTGCGGCCAGCCTGCGCGTACACCTCTAAACGACGAGGAAACCGTTCCAGGGATGTGCGAGAAACCAAGCCGAAATACCGCAGGGGCTAAAGCCCGATCCTTTCTGCGGAGCTTACGGCACGGCTAAAAGCCGATGCCGTGACACAAACCGATCGTGCTGTGTCGTTAGTGGTCTTTTATGGCTGAACGCAGTCAACCCGAGGCTAGCGAAGCTGAGCGCATTGTGGGCGCGGCGCCGGCGGGAGCGCGCGATCAGGAGGCCGCGGCGGCTGCGGTGCGCGACATGTTCACGTCCATCGCGCCGCGCTACGATCTGCTGAACCACGTGCTATCCATGAATGTGGATCGCGTGTGGTGGAACCGCATGGCGCGTGGGTTTGCTGAGGTGTTGCGACGACCAGGCGTGCACGTGCTCGATCTGTGCTGCGGAACCGGCGATATGACATTTGCGCTGCATCGCCGGATGAATGGCGCCAACTCTGTCCTCTTTGGCGCCGACTTTTCTCATGCCATGCTGGTGCGGGCGGCGGAGAAATCGGGCAGCAGAGACATTCGCTGGATCGAAGCCGACGCGTTGAACATGCCGTTCGCTGCTGACAAGTTCCAGCTTGTGACTGCGGCCTTCGGCTTTCGCAACCTGGCCAACTACGATCGCGGGCTGGTGGAGATCTATCGTGTGCTTGCACCCGGCGGCGAGGTCGGTATCCTCGATTTCGGCGAGCCGAAAGGACTGCTTGGCAAGCTCTATCGCGTGTACTTTCGCCGCGTGCTGCCTGCGATTGGAACGCTGATCTCGGGAGTGCGCGGCCCCTACGCTTATCTGCCAGCATCGGTGCTGCGCTTCCCTTCTCCGGAGGAGATGCTGCAACGCATGCGCGAGGCAGGCTTCACCCAGGTCTCGTGGACGCCGTATAGCTTCGGGATTGCCGGACTGTATCGCGGAAAGAAGTAATTTGGGAAGTCGGGAAATGCAACTCATTGACGTGAGAAGATCAGGATGTATTAGAAGACTATGGAATATAAACGGACAACAAATCAGGGGCAGCTATTTTCCGGACAGGTTGCCCATGCCGGCTGAGCGATTGCAGAAGATCATCGCAGCCGCCGGAATTGCCTCGCGGCGTAAAGCCGAGCAGCTCATTGCCGGTGGACTGGTCTCCGTCAACGGGCAGATCGTCACCGAACTGGGGACCAAGGCCGATCCCGAGCAAGATCACATTAAGGTCAACGGAAAGCTGCTGAGCGGCGCCGAGCGGCACGTCTATCTGCTGCTGCACAAACCCAAGGGCTACGTGACCACGGTCACTGACCCGCAATCCCGTCCTACGGTATTAGACTTAGTGAGCGGCATTAAAGCGCGCGTGTATCCGGTCGGACGGCTGGATTACCTGAGCGAAGGGCTGCTATTGCTGACCAATGACGGCGAGCTGGCGCAGAAGTTGACTCACGCGTCGTCCCACGTACCCAAGACGTATGTGGTGAAGGTCAGCGGCAAGCCTACGGAGCAGCAGATTGAGAAGCTGCGCGGCGGCGTGATGCTGCGTCCGGAACGGTCTCCGCTGAAGACGCCAGCGGGGCGCTTGCCGAGGGTAGGACAACGAAGGCGGTCGGAAGCAGTGCGGACCGCGCCCGTGCGCATCCAATTAGTGCGCGAGGGCGAGAATCCCTGGTACGAGATGACGCTGGTGGAAGGCCGCAACCGGCAAATACGCCGGATGTTCCAGGAGATTGGACACCACGTGGAGAAGATCAGACGCGTGCGTTACGGGCCACTGGAGTTGGATGTGGAGCCGGGAAAGTTGCGGCATCTGACGACGAAGGAAGTGGCGCAGTTGAAAGCTGCGGCGAGCGGGCGGAAGGCAGGGCCGCGAACGACGCATGGTGGCATTTAGCACTTGGCACTTGGCATTTGGCGAAAACAGCTAATGAAAACTTGCGCGTCTGAGATTTGGCTAAATGCTAAGTGCTAAATGCTACCTGCAACCGCCTCAACGGAGATAGAATGACAAACTTCAGGAAGCTGGTTCCGGCGCACATGCAGAAGCTGGCCAGCTACAAGCCGGGCAAACACCTGCGGCAAGCGGAATTGGAGAGCGGAGTGCGTTGCATCAAACTGGCCTCGAATGAAAACCCCTTTGGACCGTCGCCGCTGGCAATAGAGGCGATCAAGGCGGCAACTTCGCAGAGCCACTTCTATCCCGACAATGGCACGGTGGAACTGACGGCGCGGCTGGCCGAGATCCACGATGTTGATCCCACCCAGATTCTGGTTACCGCCGGCTCGACCACGCTGCTGGACATTCTGGCGCGCACGCTGCTGGGACCGGGGCTGAACGCCGTCACCAGCAAACTGTCCTTTATCGTGTATCCCATCGTTACGCAGGCGGCGGGCGCGCGGCTGATCGAGGTCCCGACGCTGAACGACGGCTACGATCTGGAGGGTATTCTGGCGGCGGTCGACGGCAACACGCGTGTGGTTTATCTCGCCAATCCCAACAATCCCACAGGGACGGTGGTTGACGCTGACGCCATCGATCGCTTTCTGGATCGGCTGCCCGCGCAAGTGATCACCGTGCTGGATGAGGCTTATTGCGACTTTGCCGGCCACTTCGCGGCCGAGCGCGGTCTGGAGTACTCGCACGCGCTCGACTATGTGCGGGCCGGTCGTTCGGTCATCGTGTTGCGGACGTTCTCCAAGGCACACGGGCTGGCGGGGCTGCGCGTCGGCTATGGGATTGGTCCGGCGGAACTGATGGGATATTTTGCGCGCATGAAGCCGGCGTTCATGGTGTCGTCGCTGGGCGAGACGGCGGCACTGGCCGCGCTCGCCGATGCAGACCACGTGAAGCGCACTGCGGAGAACAATGCCGTTGGCGCGAAGTTGTTGACGCCCGCCATCGCCGAGATGGGGATTCGCGTTGTACCCACGTGGTCAAACTTCATCTTCTGTCATGTGGGCGAAGAGGCTGCACACCTTTGCCAGCTTCTGCAAGAGGACGGAGTGATCGTTCGTCCCATGAGCGGGCCATGGGGCGCGCCGGACGCCTTCCGCGTCAGCATCGGAACGCCGGAACAGAACGAGCAGTTTCTGGGTGCGCTGAAGCGGGCGAGAGCGAGCATCCCGGAGCTGAGCAAAGAGTCCTAAGCCCGCAACAATGTACAACCAGTTGCTTCTGCCGCAAGGCTGGACTAAACTAATCTAGTTTAGTCCATCATGAAAACCGTCAACATTCATCAAGCGAAAACACATCTCTCTAGGCTCGTGGAAGAGGCGGCCCAGGGCGAGCCGTTCATCATTGCGAAGGCCGGCAAACCCATCGTGAAGGTCACCCCACTGAGCGCCCCAACCGGTGCGCAAGTTCGCCGGCTCGGATTTATGGCCGGACAGATTGCGGTGCCGGACGATTTCGACCAGATGGGCAACGAGGAGATCGAGCGGATCTTCGCGGGTGGAGCATGAAGCTGTTGTTAGACACCCACGTTCTGCTCTGGGCGGCCGGCGATCCCAAGCACCTGTCAGCAAGCGCCCGCCGGTTAATGAATGAGCCCGATAACCAGTTGCTGTTCAGCGCCGCCAGCTTGTGGGAAATAGCAATCAAACGCGGATTAGGCCGGAAGGATTTTCAGGCCGACGCGCGACTGCTCCGCCGCGGCTTACTCGACAATGGCTATAGCGAATTGCCGATCACGAGCCATCACGTCGCGGCCACTGAGAGTCTGCCGCCGATTCACAAGGACCCGTTCGACCGCGTTCTGGTGGCGCAGGCGACCGTTGAGGGCATTACGCTGCTGACCGGCGACCCCATAGTGGCGCAGTATCCCGGCCCAGTTCGAAGAGTATGAACAGCCTTCCGGCGAAGCTGAAGCGGGCGGGGGTGCGTATTTCCAGAGTTAAAGTAAAACCTTCATTATCGCTCGCCAGGCATTGTGAATAGGGCGCTGCACAACCGTGGGTCGTCTTTGCCTCCGACTCTTCCGTTCACGCCATGAATCCTCCACTCAGTTCGTCTTGAGCTTCCCGCTTGACAAACGGGCGCCAACTGTATAATGTATGCATACAGTACACAGTGAGCAGCGGCCTTACATTGCGCATCGATCTGGACTCGGACGTGCCAGCCTATCGGCAGATTGTTGACGGGCTGCGAATCCTGCTGGTGAATGGCAAACTCGCTCCCGGTTCGGAGCTGCCGTCGGTCCGCCGCATCGCTGTGGACTTAGGAGTGCACTTCAACACCGTGGCCGAGGCGTATCGAACGCTGGCCGACGAAGGCTGGCTGGAGCTGCGGCACGGACGCGGAGCGACCGTGGTCGAGCGCGACGCTCCGGCAGCGAGCGCGGGGAAGGTGACGGAGTTTCGTCGTCGCCTGCGGGCACTGGTGGCTGAAATGCAATCGCAAGGAGCATCTGCCGCGAAGCTGAGCGTTGAGCTTCGCACCGCGGCAAATGAGTTAGACGTATGAAGCTAGAAATTCTCTTCACCATTCTTCCGCTGGCGTTGGTGGCGGTGATCTTCCAGTTCATGCCGCTGCTCACGCGACGGGGCATCTTCTTCAGCGCAACGGTCGACCCGGAATTCCCGCAGAGCTCCGATGGCCGCCGCCTGCTGCGCTCTTACCGATTGCAGGCAGCGCTGTGGACGGTGCTGGCGTTCGCCCTGGCAGTGCCGTTGGCAACAACGCGTCCGCAATTTGGCGCCACGCTGCCGGCGCTGATTCTGGTCGCAGGCATTGGCTTCAGCTACTGGCTTAAGTTTCGCGAAGTCCACGAGCGCTATGGACTGCGCCGGCCGGAAGTGCGAGAAACGTCGCTTTCTCCGGCTGAGGAGAGGCAAAGCATCAACCTCTGGCTCGTGATTCCGCCATTCGTCGCGATTGCTGCGGTTGCCATTTACTTGAACGCGCATTGGAGCCAAATCCCCGATCAGTTCCCGGTGCACTGGGGCGTTAACGGACAACCCAACCGCTGGGCGAGCCGCGACGTTGCCGGCGTCTATGGAACCCTGCTGATGGGGACGTTGATGGACCTGCTCTGCCTGGGCTTTGCCTGGGCATTGCTGCGGATGTCGCGCAAGAGCACGATGCGATATGTAACGGTTCGCATGCTTGAGGTGCTTCTGTATCCGCTGACGTTCACCTTCATTGTGGTGTCGCTGCTGCCGCTGATGCGGATTCCGCTGTGGCTCGCTCCGGTGGTGCTGTTGGCATTCGTCGCCGTTATTTTCCTGTGGTCGTATCGCAAGATCACTGCGGCGTCCGCGCCAGACGAGGTCCCGGAACCGCAGAACGATTCCTATTGGAAGGCAGGCGTCTTCTACTACAACCCGAACGATCCTGCGATCTTCGTTTCCAAGCGGGTAGGGATTGGATACACCATGAACTTCGCCAACAAAATGTCGTGGGTTGTATTGGTCGGCATTCTGTTGATCGCGCTTCTGCCCGCGCTGCTGATGAGGAAGTGACAGCCAGCCCTATGACGGCGTCGAGCTGCGTACCGCTTCGGTTTGCGCTGCCGGAGCCAGCATGGGTAATCGCGCCGCGCCATACAATCCGGCATCGCTGCCCATCAGCGCGATGGTCACCACCGTGTGCTTCTGACCTTTCTCCACGCGGTCGGGCGCGGTAATGGAATAGATGAAGGAGCGCACCTTCAGCTCCTCGAACATGGTCGGAGCGAAGGCCTCCCATGCGCTGGAAACGCCGCCGCCGATCACGTACATGGGCAGGTTCAGAGCGTTGATCATGGAACCAACACCGATGGCCAGCGCGCGTCCAACTCTTTCATAGATTCTCTTCGCTGAAGGGTGGCCCTGAATGGCGAGCTGATAGATCCCGCGCGAGCTGAACTCGACATCGCCGCGCGCCGAGTCGGCGAGATCGGGCGCGTTACCGCTGGCGATCTCTTCATGCGCCATGCGAACGATGGCCGTCGCCGACGCATACTGCTCCAGGCAACCGCGGCTGCCGCAGCCGCAGGGATGTCCCTCTGACTCGACATTGAAGTGACCCAGCTCGTTGGCCATGCCATTCATGCCGTGCCACAGGCGGCCATTCATCACAATGCCGCCGCCGACACCGGTGCCGAGCGTGTACATGGCCATGTGATCGGTGTTGCGGCCCGCGCCCAGCCACTTCTCGCCCATGGCTGCGGCGTTGGCGTCGTTCTCGAGCACGACCTTCGCATTCAGGCGGCGCTCGATCTCCTGCCGCACGGGAAAGTTTGCCCAATCCTGAAGGTTCGGCGATCGCATGATCGTTCCCGTGTCCATGTCGATGAAGCCTGGCACGCCGATGCCGATGCCCGCCAGCTCGCCCGTGCTGCGATGCTTCACTATCAGCGACTGAATGGCGTCGCACATCTCGCGGATGACGTGGTCGCGGCCCAGCTGCACTTCGGTTCCGGTGGTCACCTTCTCCAGCATCTTGCCTTCGCTGCTGACGGCGGCGATGCGCAGGTTGGTCCCGCCTAAATCGACGGCTATCGAATAAACGCTCATGGATCCTCACTCGTCCGGCTCGTTTCACCACGGAAGCACCCTTCGGCTTCGCTCAGGGCAGGCTCCGAACACGGAAGATTGAAACCGGTAGAAGTCTTCAGAATCTCCTGCTTCGTGTCAGGGCACGACCTTGGTCGTGCCGCTAGAATCGCTGTTCTAGAAGGGCTTTAGCCCCTGCAATCTGTTCGCAGCGGCTAAAGCCGTCGCCAGTCGCGCGGGGTTCGGCACGAGTAAACTCGTGCCCTGACACAAATCGACGCTTCTGTCGTCTCGTGATGTAATCTTTCGACTTTCTCCGTGCTCCCCGTGCTTCCGTGGTGAACACGCTTTTTATTTTTGGCAATGCGGACAATAATGACTGCTGCGTCCTGCGATGA
>JBEKTC010000012.1:0-28828 GCA_049516475.1 Candidatus Korobacteraceae bacterium
GCACCGAGCTAAACGTTTTCGAAGCTTTCGAGCCGTCGATTCCGGCTGAGTATCACAACTCCGAATTCCTCTTCCTCGCCAACATCGACCCCGTGTTGCAAACCCGCGTCCGCGACGCAATGCAGAACGTACAACTTGTTGGCGGCGACACCATGAACTACTGGATCAGCGGCCATCGCCAGAACCTGGACAAAATGCTGAAGCGCGTCGACGTGCTGCTGATCAACGACGGCGAGGCCAAGATGCTGGCCGGCGACAACAGCCTGCCGCGTGCCGCTCGCAAGGTGATGGAGATGGGCCCGCGCGCCCTGGTCATCAAGCATGGTGAGTACGGCGCCACCATCTTTTTCCGCGATGGCGAGTTTGCCGGGGGACATCATCCCTTCCGCGCTCCCGCTATGCCGCTGGATGAAGTGCGTGATCCCACCGGTGCCGGTGACAGCTTCGCCGGTGGCTTTATGGGATACATCGCGTCACAAGGCGAGGTGAATCGCCGCGTTCTGAAGCATGCCATGTTTTACGGCAGTGTCATGGGATCGTTCGCGGTGGAACGCTTCGGTACGGAACGGTTGCAATCGCTTACTCGCGATGAAATCGACGAGCGCTTCAACATCTTTCGCGAGCTGACTCACCTGGACTAGCTAACTGGTCATTGGCTGGAGTCCCTGCGTCAGGACTTGGTGGCAGAGTCTGGCATTGAAGGCGTGTGAAGGGTTACACTTCCTGGGCGGGTCGAAGGCACGCGAGAATTAGTAATTGTGCCATCGCTCTACATCGTGGTCTACCAAGTGTTTCCAGAGCGAGTGTTGGTTCTCAATATCGTACATGGAGCGCAGAGGTGGCCGTAGAAGGGGGAACGGAAAGAAAGCAGGACAATGGCGTTCGAGGTGATCCCGCCCGGAAGCGCAATGCCCCTGCTGCTCTTCGGCGGCGTTTCACCCAGCAGCGCAACGAGGCTCGCCTCAGCATGCTGCTGGCGGCGCTCTCCATCGCTGCCCTCCTCTACTACTACGCTCATCAGCAACTTCTGCTCTACGGCGACGCCGTCGCGCATCTCAACATCGCGCGGCGCGTTGTCGACAATCGGCATCCGCTCGAATTCTATGGCCAGCTCGGCACCGTGTGGCTTCCTCTGCAGCACGTCGCCATGCTCCCGTTCGTCTGGGTCAATACTCTTTGGCGCAGCGGCATCGCCGGCGCGATCCCTGGTATGGTGGCCTTCGTTCTCGGCACGCTCGGCATCTTCCGATTGGTAAGTGCTCGCGCCGGTCAACTCCCCGCGTACCTCGCCGCGGCCATCTACGCGCTCAATCCCAACCTTCTTTACATGCAGACCACGGCGATGAACGAGCCCATCTTTCTGGCCTTCTTCATCTGGGCACTGGTTTATCTTGACGAGTTCCTTCGCGCCACGGCTTCGCCTCACGATGCCTCCGTGGCTCCGGCTGAAATGAAGCCGCGGCGCGCGCTCGAATATTGCGGCATCGTGATGGCCGCAGGTGCTCTGACTCGCTACGATGGGTGGTTTGCTGCGGCCGTCTTCGGCGTCATCTTGACGTGGGCGTTCCTCGGCTGGCGCCAGCGAATAACCGATCCGCGTCTGCGTCGGGCAGCAACCAAGTCCTTCCTGGAAGTCCTGCTGCTCAATGCCCTCATCCCGGTTTACTGGCTGATTTACACCTGGGCGGTTTCCGGCAACGCCCTCGACTTCGCAACCGGTCCTTACTCGGCGAAAGCTATCGCTCTGCGGTCCACCGCTCAAGGAACGCCGCCTTATCCCGGGCAACATGACGTCATCACCGCTGCGCTCTACTTTCTAAAGGCTGCTCAACTCAACATGGGAGCACCGCTGTGGGGCCTCGTGCTGCTGGCGCTGACTTTACTCGGGACCGCACTCGCCGTTTGGCGCTTTCGGCGCTACGGGATTGTTCTGCTGCTTTGGTTACCGCTGGCCTTCTATGCTCTGTCGATCGCTTATGGCAGCGTGCCGATCTACGTTCCGGTCTGGTATCCGTTCTCGTATTACAACGTACGTTACGGACTTGAGTTGCTGCCGGTGTTCGCGATTTTTCTCGCCCTCTTGGCCGGAAGTCTCGCCGAAAAAGCGAACACCGCGGCTTTCCGAGTCGCTGTCTGGTGCGCCGTGATCGCATTGGTTGCTGCGAGCTATGTTTCGTCCTACGCCGCTTCGCCCATTACGTTGCGCGAAGCCAGCGTCAACTCGCGTGACCGTATAGCGCTGGAACAAGGACTGGCGAATGCGCTCGTGCAAATTCCGCCGTCGGCAACGCTGCTGATGTACGAAGCCGAGCACCCCGGAGCGCTGCGTTTGGCAGGAATTCCGCTGCGCCACGTCATCTCCGAAGCGGAGCATCCCGACTGGGAGTGGGCGCAGCTTGACCCGGCCCACCATTCCGACTATGTCGTGGCTTGTCAGGGCGATCCGGTCTGGGCAGCGGTGCGACACCACCACGCGGAGTTTACACAGGTGGTCTCGATCAACGTCCCCGGTCAATCGAGCTGCACGATTTATAAGCCCCAGGCTGCTGGCGGTTCAGAATCCACTCAATAAACCTATGCCGCGCAATCCAGCCAATATCCCGCTTCGCCTTTGCTACAATCCGCCCAGCGCGAACTGATATGGCTAGCATCCCATTTGTAAAGGCGACGGCCTGCGGTAACGATTTTCTGATCATCGACTTTGCCCACGCTCCCAGCGACATTTACTCGTTCACGCGCCGCATCTGCGATCGCCACAATGGCGTTGGCGCCGATGGCGTGGAGTGGATGCTGCCCGCCAAAGATGCCGACCTCCGCGTTCGCCTGCTGAACTCCGATGGCTCCGAGGCGGAGATCTCGGGCAATGGCACGCGCTGCGTGGCGGCCTGGTATTGCGCGGAAAATCATCGCAGCTCGGTGGTGATTCGCACCGGCGCCGGCCTCAAGACTTGCGAGCTCAAGGCGCATGTCGGAAACAACTTTGAGTTCCGCAGTTCCATGGGCGTGCCCGAGGTGGGCGATGAATTTCCCATCAAGTTTACCTATGGGGAAATCACCGGCACGCCGGTTTCGATGGGTAATCCGCATTACGTCGTGTTTGTCCCGCAATTCGAGCTGGGCTGGCAGGCCGTGGCCGAGCAGATCTCCAGGCATCACGATTTCAAGCACGGAATGAACGTCGAGTTCGTAAAAGTTCTGGACCCAGGCGAGATCGAGGTCCGCTTCTGCGAACGCGGCGTCGGCGAGACCATGTCCTCCGGCACAGGATCATGCGCCGCTGCCGTCGCCTCGATTCACTCCGGCAAGGCGAAGTCGCCAGTGCGCGTACAGGCTCCCGGCGGAATGCAAACCGTGGAATGGAGCGACGAAGTCTTTCTCACCGGCCCTGCAACCTTGCTCTGTCGCGGCGAGTTTTTCATTTAAGATTAGCGGTTCACGTGACTCAAGCCGCCCAACCCGAACGTGTCCGTCCGCCCGCTCTGAAGTCCGGCGATACAGTTGGCATCATCGCTCCGGCCAGCGGTTTCCGTCGTGACGATCTGGAAGCGGGTTGCGCCGAATTGCTGCGACTGGGATACCAGCCGTTCTATTTGCCGTCGATTTTTGAGCGCCAATTGTACTTCGCGGGATCCGTACGCCGTCGTGTGGACGAGTTGCACCAGATGTTCTCCCGGTCTGAGGTGAAGGCGATTCTCTGCGCGCGCGGAGGGTATGGCTGTAATTACCTGCTACCGCATCTCGAGCTGGAACTGATCCGTGCGAACCCAAAGATCTTCGCCGGGTGCAGCGACGTCACCACCCTGCTGACTCACCTCTGCGATGCTGGCGGACTGGTGACCTTTCACGGGCCCATGGTGGCAGGTGACCTGGCCCGGCCCGGCGGTTTCGACGAGGCGAGTTGGCTAACGGCGCTTACGTCGGGGGAAGCCTATCGGCGGGAGTTTAGCGCGGAGGAAGTGCAGCCTTTGGCGGAAGGAAACGCGACTGGGGTGCTCTACGGCGGCTGCTTGTCCCTGCTCTGTGCGTCGCTGGGAACGCCGTATGAGATTCGCACGCGAGGCACGATCCTCTTTATTGAGGATCGTGCTGAACGGCCGTATCGCATCGACCGCATGTTGATGCAGTTGAAGCTGGCGGGCAAGTTTGAGGGCGTGCAGGGAATTGTATTCGGCGAGATGATCGATTATGGCGAGCCCGGCGCTCTGGATTACACGCTGCAAGACGTTGTGATGCGCATTCTGGCGGACCTGCAGGTTCCGATAGCATTTGGATTGAAGTCTGGACATGTCTCCAGCGGGAGCATCACTTTGCCTTTCGGGGTGCAGGCAGAGCTCACCGTTGGGCAGGCTGTTGGGCTGAGGTGTGAGCCGGCTGTGCAGGGCAAGCGTCCTCTTGACCAAGGATTTTAGCCCGAGCGGCGGGATCTGCATTTCGACACTTATTCAATGAAGCCAAACCATATCCACCTGATCGGTATTTGTGGCACCGCCATGGCAGCGCTTGCGGGGATGCTCAAGCAGCGCGGCTTTCGGGTTACGGGCTCTGACGCTGCGGCATATCCCCCAATGTCAGACTTTCTGGCATCGCTCGGCATTTCCATCTTGCAGCCTTTCAGCCCGGCTAACCTCGAGGTTCGGCCTGATTTGGTAGTCGTGGGCAATGCCATTTCACGGGGCAACGTCGAATTAGAATTCGTCCTCGACCAGCGCATCCCCTTCCAGTCCTTGCCGCAGGTCCTGCACGGCGAGTTCTTGTTGGACAAGGAGCGTCTGGTTGTCGCCGGGACGCATGGTAAAACGACCACCTCGTCGATGTTGGCGTGGATTTTTCAGCATGCGGGACGCGCTCCCAGCTTTCTGATTGGTGGAATTCCCGAAAACTTCGGCAGCTCGTTCGCTCTGGGTTCGGGACATGAGTTCATTCTGGAGGGCGACGAATACGACACCGCATTCTTCGACAAGGGGCCGAAGTTCCTTCACTATTTTCCCGACGCGGTCATTCTTACTTCGGTTGAGTTCGATCACGCCGACATTTACAAGAATCTCGACGAGGTGAAAACTGCGTTCAAGCGCCTGGTCAACCTGGTCCCGCGCCGCGGGCTGCTGATCGCGTGGGACGGTCACTCTAACGTTGACGAGTGTGTGAGCCGTGCCTTTTGCCGAGTCGAGCGTTATGGTTTCACCGAGTGTTCCGACTGGCGAATCACTGGTGTCGAACATTTGCCGGCCGCAACTCGCTGGCGCGTGCTGCGCGATAACAAGGACTGGGCTGAGCTCGAGTTTTCTCTTGCGGGCGAATACAACGTCTTGAATGCAACCGCTGCCGCCGCCATGGCGGCTAATTACTGTATTGGCAACGATGCCATCGCGGAGGCGCTGCGAGCCTTCCGGAGCGTAAAGCGACGTCTGGAAGTGAAAGCCGAGGTTCGCGGCATTACCATCATCGACGACTTTGCCCATCATCCCACGGCCATTACGCAGACGCTGAAGGCGGTGCGCGCTCGCTATGCAGGGCGGCGTCTTTGGGCAGTACTGGAGCCACGCTCCAATACCCTTCGGCGCAGAGTCTTTCAGCAAGAGCTGGCCGAAAGCCTCGCCATCGCGGACCAGATCGTACTAGCCGATGTCTTCAAGTCCGAGGCCATTCCTGAGCACGAGCGGCTGGACCCAACTGCGGTGGTTGCGGACTTGAACGCGAGCGGGAAGCGGGCACGACTGCTCAGCAACGCGGATGTGATCGTGGAAACCATCGCCCCCGAGTTGTGCTCCGGCGACGTTGTGGCAATTCTCTCCAACGGCGGCTTCGGTGGCATCTATGAAAAATTGCCGGAGAAGCTCAAGTCACTACACGAGGTCAAGACGACCGCGTGAAACACCTTCACACCGCACTTCTAGCATGTTCGATGGCCGCAATTTGTTTTGTTTTTGCGGCTAGCGCCTCCGCTGCCACACCGGTGACTTGCGCTTCTCCGGCCAGCGCCCGGCCCGAGCCGACCGAATACTTCGTCTCACTGGCCGACCCCGCTAAGCATCTGGCTCACGTCAGCATCCGTCTGCGAGAGGGCGATGGCGTCCGCACGCTGGAGATACCCGTCTGGAATGCGCTCTACCAGGTGCGTAACTTCGCAGCTAACATCGAAGATGTGCGTGCACAGGATGCATCGGGTGCACCGGCCGCCGTCTTCAACCGCAAGACCAGCGAGTGGGAGGTCACCGCGCCCGCAGGCTGTGTCGTGGTTAGCTATGACATTCACCTCGACTCACCGGGTCCGTTCGGCAGCACTCTAAACGCCGAGCACGGCTTCTTCAACTGGGCGATGGTCTTGATGTATTCGTCGGCCTTGCGCGGGCAATCGGTCAACATTCGCCTGATGGATACTCCCACAACGTGGGAGCTTCGTGATGTACACATTCTCGGCGAGGCAGCGCCAGGCAAGGTCGATCAGGCGATTGGAATTGCTCGCAACTACGACGAGTTGGTGGACAGTCCGGCGGAGGTCGGAATCTTTCAGCAGTCGGCATTTCAGCAGGACGGAGCAACCTACCACGTTGTGGTAGATGGCGATCCGGCTGACTATGATATGGCGAAGCTCGACGCGGTCCTCGAAAAAATCACCCATGCCGCGCTGGACTGGATGCAGGACCGTCCCTATGAGGAGTACACGTTTCTCTACCATTTTCCCCGTGGGTACGGTGGAGGCGGCATGGAGCACGCTTACGGCACGGCAATCGATGTCAATGCCGACCGCCTGCGTAATGGGTTGATGCCGGTGGCCAGCGTCAGCGCCCACGAATTCTTTCATCTGTGGAATGTAAAACGCATTCGTCCGCAGTCGCTTGAGCCGATCGATTATCAGGGCGAACAAGACACACGTGCGCTGTGGTTCAGCGAGGGCGTCACCAGCACGGTCAGCGACATGCTGCTGGCGCGCTCGGGGCTTATCGATGAGCGGGAGTATTTGCAACGTGTTTCGGAGGAGCTCACCGAGCTACAGCGCAGGCCGGCACGTCAATGGCAGTCGGTAGAGGAATCGAGCCTCGACGCCTGGTTTGAAGGCATCGCGTTTTACCGCTCGCCCGAGCGGAGCATCAGCTACTACAACAAGGGTGAAATTCTCGGTGTTCTGCTGGACCTGTACATTCGCCAGCTAACCAATGGCGCCAAATCGCTGCGGGATCTGTTTCAGTGGATGAACCAGCACTACGCGAAGGAGCATCGCTTCTTCCCCGATTCCGCCGGAGTCCAACAGGCTGCGGAGGCCGTCACCGGCCAGAGTTTCTCCGATCTCTTTCGCGACTACGTCGCCGGTGTGAAGAAAATTCCCTATGACGACTTCTTTCAGTTTGCCGGACTGCACGTCGTTGTGAACACAACCCACTATGCGACTGCCGGTTTCACTACCAAGGCAAACCTGGGCGGCCAGGCGGAAGTAGTCCAGATTGATCCAAACAGCGAGGCTCAACGTCTCGGTATCCTGGCTGGAGATCGTGTCATCGCGTTGAACGGTAAAGCCGCCGATGCCTCGCTGGACGAGGAGCTATCGCGACTGAAGCCCGGAACGAATGTGCGTCTTGAGTTGCAGAATCGGCGCGGAAAGCGTGAAGTGGAACTGCGGCTCGCCACGCGCGAGGAGCAATCGTACGAATTGCAGGACCTTGCAGGAGTGACACCCCAACAGCGGGCGCATCGCGCGGCGTGGATCCACGGCGACGACGAAGCTGGGGGCGCTCATTGATTCGAGCGGTTGCGATATTGTGCTTCTGGGGATTCTTGATCCTACTGGTCGGACCGCCGCTCGTGCTTTATGCAGCAATTACCGGCAATGCCGATCCTCTCTACCACATAGCGACCGGCCTTGGAAGGTTGGGAGTGCTGCTCGTCGGCGTGAAAATTGAGATTCGCGGCCTCGAGCACTTGCAACCGGGCCACACCTACATCTTCATGTCGAACCACGTGTCCAATCTTGATCCGCCGATCTTGATACCAAGTATTCCGGGACGCTGCTCGGTGCTGGTGAAAAAAGAGCTGTTTAGGGTTCCCGTGTTTGGCACTGGCATGAAGCTGGGCCACCTTGTCCCCGTAGACCGCGGCGATCACGAGGCCGCGATCGAAAGCGTTCAAGCCGCAATCAGGGTGCTGCACGAGGGATTACACATGGTGATTTATCCCGAAGGAACGCGCTCAGGCGATGGTCGTCTGCTGCCATTCAAGAAGGGGCCATTTCATCTGGCCATGGATTCGGGCGTGCCAGTGGTACCTGTCACGATGCTGGGAACTTATGAGAGCTGGCCGAAGACGCGGTTTGCCTTGCGGCCCGGGACGGCGACGGTTGTCTTTCATCCGCCCATCGATCCTCACGACTACCACGATCGTGACGCTCTAATGACGGCAGTTCGAACCGTCATTGCCAGCGCCCTGCCGCCCGAGCGCAGATAGGCATTTGTTTCACCACGGAGACACAAAGAGCACGGAGTCAATTGCTTTGACTTTCTTCTCCGTGGGCTCCGCGGACTCAGCGGTGAAATCCACATGATGAGCGCACGCGCCTATTTCCTCTCAATTAGTCGCGCCGTCAGCACCGCGCCGTCGCGGTCGTCGTGCAGCTTGATGGGAAAGATAAGCACGTTCCAAGTCCAATGCGGACTTTTCTGAGGCAGGTGCGAGGCGCCGCGAAATCCGCGGCGATCGATGTAGGTTTCACGCGTCTCGACAACGGTTCGAATGATTTCGCGCCACTCGTCGCCCAACTGCGGAAAATGCTCGAACAAATTCTTGCCGGCGAACCAAGCGCGTTTGTGGCCGTTCATGGCGGCGAAGTAATCGTTGACAAACAGCCAGGTGCCATCCTGGTCGAGGACTTCCAGCACAATGTCGTCGCCCATCGCCATCGAGATTCGCGAGTAGTAAAAATCGCGAGCGTCCACCACCACCGGACGTCCTCGCTTCTTCGCTTCGAACGACCGCAGCGCGTTCACCAAATCGTCAACGGAGCTGTATCCCTTCAATAGGTGCATATCGGCGATGCCGCCGAATTTTCGCTCCAACGTCGCCGACAGAATGATGATCGGTACCTGTGGACGCTTGCGGCGCAGCGTCTCGGCCACATCGGTGCCAAACTCGCCTGCGCCCAAATGGTAGTCGAGCACGGCAATGTCGATGGCAGCCAGTTTGGATTCGGCCTCCTCAATCGAACTGGAGGTCACAACGCGATAGCCCTTCTGGCGCAGGATCGCGGAGCGCAAGACCAGGTTCTCCTCGCGATCGTCGAGCAGCAACACGCGGATAGGATTCGCGGGTACGGCTTGCGGACCAAGCTCCGTCCCGGGTCCCAGATTGGAGACATCGTCGCTCATTAAGCAATTAGAAGCGCCCGGGTTGCTTGAGTAACTAATTTTCAGCCGATCACTGACAATTTTGCTTGACGATGGGGACGGCGCGTCACCCTGATCAACCATCTTTCTTTGCCGAACCGGCATCGGTTGGCTGTCTGGCCGTCAAGTTCCGGACCGCTTTGGCCAGTTCTGGCAGCTTATTGAAGATGCTGACGGCGCGCAACCATTGTTTATGATCGAATGCGGGCGAACCGCTGACCATAGTTCCGGGAGGGATGTCTCCGTGGGTGCCGCTCTGCGCGGTAACAATCACGCCGTCGCCAACGTTGCAATGCCCGGCGACACCCACTTGTCCGGCAAGAATGACATCCTTGCCGATCACGGTCGACCCGGCCAGCCCCACTTGAGCGCATAGCAGAGTGTTCTCGCCGACAGCGGAGCCATGGCCGACCTGCACCAGGTTGTCAATCTTGGCGCCGCGCGCGATGCGGGTCTCGCCGACGCTGGCGCGATCAATGCACGAGTTCGCCTGCACTTCGATGTCGTCCTCCAGCACCGCCAGACCGGATTGCGTGATCTTCTCCCAACGGTGGTCCCGGTGTTGGCCATCGCGTGCGAAGCCGAAGCCGTCGCAGCCAACGATGACTCCATTCTGGAGGATGACGTTGTCGCCCAACCGGCAGTCCTCGCGCACCACAGCGTGAGCATGAGCGAAGAAGTTCTTGCCTATTCGCGCTCCGCGATAGATGACGACGTGTGGGAGCAGGACCGCGTCATCGCCAATTTCAACGTCATCGTCAATCACGACATAGGCCGCGACATGGGCATTGGCGCCGATTTTCGCCGTCGCGGCAATCACAGCTGTAGGATGCACGCCAGCTTCATATCGCGGAGCTTTATAAAACAAATTAATCGCCCGCGCAAAGGCGAGATACGGGTTTTTGCTGCGCAACATGCCGGTCGGAATAGCAGGGAAGTCCTGGGAGACGATCACGGCCGAGGCAGACGTAATCTTCGCGGCAGCAGCGTACGTGGAATTGGCGACGAAGGTGATCTGTCCGGAAGCGGCTTCTTCGATTCCGGCAACGCCAGTGATTTCGGTTTCCGGATTGCCGTTTTCGAGAGTGGCGTCCAGCGCGGACGCGATATCGGAAAGTTTCATGATTGCCGTATTTCGAAACCTAGGCGCCATTGCAACTCAAGATGCCAATCTCACGTGAACATCGGCACCTGGCGGGTGTCTTCCGGACGCCGGCCTCGCCGCCCGGACTTCTTATCGCCGATTACACCGATTACGGTCATCTCCGCCAGCGCCGAACGAGGAACAAAAATCCGCTGAGTATTGGAGTGCGCGTCCGGAGGAATAATCGAGAAGCCGTCGCCGCCTTCCTGCAACAGGTCATTGGGCATCATGCCCTCGATGATTTCGTTGTCGCGAAAGCGCAGACGCACCCACAACCCTTCCATGCGCGGCCGCGAGGTAAAGGTCTTTCGCGTGAGCGACTCCGAGTCGCCAAACTCGCGTACAAAGTAGACACCCTTTACATCGTGCAAGTCGATGGCGACGACGTTGCCGGCCGTATTCATCAGTTCCAGCTTGCCATCGGAAGTGAAGGTCGCGTTCACGTAGCCATGCACACTATCGCGGTCCATCTTGCGAACGATGACTTTTTTGTGCGTTGTAGCCATAGTGGCGCGATTCGAGTGGCTGCACTAGCCCCGATTGTCGCACTTTTGCTGGAAATGTGCTCTTTCCCACCTACGGTGTAGCCAAATTGTCAACCATATGTTATTGTTCGTTTGCAGCGGTTGAGGTGCAAACATCTTATAAGTGCTGTATTGCGAGCGAGTTGCAGTTTTGTCAGAAAATTGGTTGGCAGTTTGGACAAGCGGAGCGCTCCCACTCCGGGCAAAGGCAGAAAGTCGGTCGAGCTGTCGCTCGTTTGTGCCAAGTCCCGTGCATCCTCGGTTTTCAGCTTTAGAGTCATACATTTAGATGGCAGACTACATCTATAGCATGGAAACCCGGCTCACACCGGACCAGCAAAGTGGTGTGAACCTGGTGCAAGAAATTGCCCGTCGTGCAGGGCTTAATCTCTATCTCACCGGCGGAACCATCCGGGACCTGATTACCGGCTTCCCGATTCGCGATATCGACCTGAGCATCCAGGGCAATCCGCTCAAGCTTCAGAAAGAGTTGGAGAAAGCCGGCATTTCGGTGCAGGGAATTGACGAAGACCTGCGAACTTTGCAGCTTCTGATGCCGGGGAACGTCCGCGCCGAACTCAACATGACGCGCGCCGAAACTTACGACAAGCCCGGCAAGCCGCCTGCGATCACGCCTGCCACCATCAACGAGGACCTGCGGCGTCGCGACTTTACCGTCAACGCCATGGCACTTTCGCTGAATCCGGGATCGCGTGGCCTGCTGCTTGACCCGTTCAACGGCGTGGCCGATATCGAGGCCAAGGTGCTCCGCGTACTGCACAACTACGCCTTCCTGGAGGAGCCGATCCGCCTGATCCGCGCCACCCGGCTGAGCGCGCGCTTTCACTGGCCGCTGGAAGAGCGTACCCAGACGCGGTATGACGCGGCGAAAGAAAACAACTATATCGAGTACCTCGGTAAGCGGATGATTGGCTACGAGCTGGAGCAGTTGGCACATGAAGACGACCCGCTGAACATCATGCGCGCGCTGGAAAAAGAAGGCTGGCTCAAGGTTCTGCACCCGCACTGGACAATGGCCAAAATCGATTCTGGCGATCTTGGCCAGCTGGTGAAGACGCGGCAGATGATGAACGAACTCGGCTACTCGATCGAGACGGGGCCGGTCGTGATGTACTTCCTTAGTTCCCGAATGAGCGAGAAGGACACAGCCGAGATCCAGCGCATGATTCCGCGCCGCGACTTTGTGGACAAGTGGAAGCGCCTGGAAGGCAGCGCTCATGAGCTGACGAAAAAATTGTCTGGCAAAGAAGCTGCTGTGCCGTCGGGAGCATGGAAGATTCTGACGCAAGCCACGCCCGAGAACATCCTTTTCCTCAGTCTCACGGTGAGGCAACAGGCAGTCGACCAGAAGCTGAAGAACTTCTTCGGGAAATGGCGGCAAGTGAAGGAGAAGTTGCCGTTTCCGGAGATGGCCGAGCTGCGAATCACGCCACAGTTGCCGGAATACCCGGAGATCACGGAGAAGGCATTTCTGCTGCTGATGGATGGCAGGTTGCGGTCGCATTCCGAGATCATGAATTTCCTGAAGCCGTATGAGCCGCCGCCGCCTCCTCCGCCGCCAGCGCCGAAGCGCGGACGTGGGAAGGCGACAGCAGCCGCCGGTTCGGCAGAAGCGGTAGTTCCGGGAAAGCGTGGGCGCAAACCGAAAGGCGCTGCGGCGCCTGTGCCGGCTCCTGCGCCAGAAGTTCCGGCGCAGCCGACCGCCCAGCAGGCAAAGCTCCTTCCGGCCGCCAAAGGCGTAACTAAGCAAGCAGCGGCGCAGCCGGCTATTGCCACACCCGCAGTAACGAAGAAGAGTGCCGCATCGGCGCAGCCGTCAGCGAAGAAGCCGGCGCCACCCAAGGCGGCGAAGAAACAGGCGAAGCCGCCGGTTAAGAAGGCCGTTGCGAAAAAGGCCGCTCCCGCGAAGAAGGCGGCTCCGAAGAAAGCCCCGGCAAAGAAACCAGCGGTGAAGAAACCTGCGGGAAAGAAGCCAGCGGGAAGGAAGCCAGCGGCAAAGAAGCCAGCGGCAAAGAAGCCAGCTCGTAAGCGGTAGGGTATAGATCCGGATCGAGTCAGGGTTTAGTCCCTCGGTCGTGCTTTCGGCCGGATAAGACTTGACTAAGTCATATTGACGTTCTTTTCCCGCCTCGATTTTCCCAGCGGCTTTTCGATCACGCGATCCAAGCTCATCGACGTTGGAAGACGCTCTTGCGTGCGACACGCTCTCACGTACGACCCGCTTGCTACACTGAAGCCGTGCGACGGCTGATCATCAACGCCGACGATTTCGGTCTGACCTCGGGTGTCAATCGCGCCATTGCCGAAGCGCACGAGCGTGGCATTGTAACTTCAGCGACGCTGATGGCCAACTCGCGCGCGTTTGACGAAGCCGCGGGGCTGGCGCGATCGCTTGCCACGAGCGACAAGCTTCTCAGCGTCGGTTGCCACGTGGTACTGCTCGATGGCGAGCCGCTGTTGCAGACCAACCAGGTTGCGAGCTTGCTGCAGCCAAACACGGCTAATGGCGGCTTTCGCTTTCGCGATAACTTGAATGACTTCGCGATTGCATCGTTTCGCCGTAAGCTCGCTGCGAGCGAAATTGAGGTCGAGGCGGCAGCGCAGATGGAACGTATCCAGGCGGCCGGAGTCCAGCCTTCGCACTTCGACACGCACAAGCACGCGCATATGTTTCCAGCCGTGCTTCGTCCTCTGCTGCGAGCAGCCAGGGCTTGCAAAGTTCCGGCTGTACGCAACCCTTTCGGGCAGGTTTGGCCGCTGCCCTGGAGCAGCGTATTGCGGACGCGCCGGCTCTGGAAGCGGTTCGCTCAACTGAACGCATTGCGCAACTTCGCGACCAACTTCCGGCGGGAGGTCGAGTCGCACGGACTTCGCACCACGGACGGATCGCTGGGCGTGCTGGTGACGGGTGTGCTCGATCTGAAACTGTTTACCGCGATTGCCGACAACATGCCCGAGGGCACGTGGGAGTTCGTTTGTCATCCGGGCTACAACGACGCAGATCTCGACCAGGTACAGACCAGGCTGCACCACTCGCGCGAGCAGGAACTGCAACTGCTGACGTCGCCCGAGGCACGAGAGATCCTGCGCCAACGAAACATTGAGTTGATCAGCTATCACGAACTGTAGCTGGGATCGCGCTACAATGAATGTCCACCGATCCGACTCCGAATGAATCCACTTGTACTTCCCGAGGCCGAATACAAAGCTGTCTTCGAGCGACTGACTCAGCTCTCCTTGGAGTATCTGGCGAGTGTCCCCGTGCGCAGAAGCTTTCCTGACCTGACCGGGGGTGACACGGAAGCGTGGTTCTCGAGGAGGCTGCCGGAAAAAGGATTGGGACGCGCAGCCTTCGATGAGCTAACGAAAGTGATCGACGGCTGCCGGCCGAACAGCCCACGCTTCTTTGGTTACGTCTTCGGTTCGGGTGAGCCGGTTGCTGCTGCAGCGGACCTGCTGGCCAGCGTGCTGAACCAAAATACGACTGCATGGCGTTCGGCACCCTCGGCGGCAACGCTGGAGCGCATCGTCGTTGGTTGGCTTGCCGAGGCGATCGGCTGCTCTGGGTTCACCGGTAGTCTGACCGGGGGCGGGTCGGCGGCCAACCTGATGGCCTTGGCAATGGCCCGGGAAGCGCGCGTGCCAGCCAATGAAAGCGGAGCTCGTCCGGGAACCGTATACGCTTCGGAACAGGTGCACATGTCGATACCCAAGGCGGTTGCTCTGTTGGGTATTGGGCACGACCACCTGCGACTCATCGCATGCGACGACGCCTTTCGCATTTGCCCGGACGCGTTACGTGACGCCATTGCCCGCGATGTTGCCGCCGGTCTAACACCGATCGCGATTGTGGGATCCGCCGGCACCGTGACTACGGGTAGTATTGATCCGCTTCCCACCCTCGCCGAAATCGCACATCAATGCGGCGCTTGGTTCCACGTAGATGGAGCCTACGGCGCTCTGGCAGCGATCGCGCGGCCGCAAGAATTCGTGGGCCTTGACCAGGCGGACTCGCTCTCACTCGATCCGCACAAATGGCTGTACCAGCCGGTGGATTGCGGATGCCTTTTGTATCGCGATGCTGCGGCCGCGCGCCGCGCTTTCTCCCATACCGGTGATTACGCCAAAATCCTCTTGGAGGATCCGGTGGAAAGCTATGCGTTTTTTGAGGAGTCAATGGAGCTTTCGCGCCGCTTTCGCGCGTTGAAGCTCTGGTTGTCGCTCCGCTATCACGGGCTGGAGAAGTTCCGCGAGGCAATCCGCAACGATCTGCAGAATGCGCAGTGGCTGGCTGAGATCATTGGCCGT
This sequence comes from Candidatus Korobacteraceae bacterium, assembly GCA_049516475.1. Taxonomy (GTDB): domain Bacteria; phylum Acidobacteriota; class Terriglobia; order Terriglobales; family Acidobacteriaceae; genus Bog-257. The sequence goes on from JBEKTC010000012.1 coordinate 15,369, forward strand.
CGGCCTGAACTCGAGGTGCTGGCCCCTGTGCCCCTGAGCGCGGTTTGTTTCCGTTATGTTTTACAGCCAGATTCCTCTTTTCAGTCCGACGTGCTGAATCAGAAGATTTTGCAGCGCATAGTCCGGCGCGGGAAGGTATTCTTATCCAACGCAAATATTCAGGGCAAGTTTGCTCTGCGTGCGTGCTTCGTGAATCATCGCACCACCCCGGAAGACGTTGAGCAGATTGTTGCCGAAGTTCTGGCGGTGGGCAGAGAACTCATGACTGGGGCCGAGTCGTAGGATGCCGTCCTTCTCGCAATTCCTATCGCAAGCCGACGAGGGTGAAATCGTCGCCACAGCGCCGTGCCGCGCCGATCTGGCCGGCGGGACGATCGATATCTGGCCGCTATACCTGTTTCATCCCGGTGCGGTAAGCGTGAACATCGCGCTCAGCATCCTGACGGCCTGCAAGATCACGGGACGAGCCGGCCGCGAGATCGTACTCAAGTCACACGATACCGAGCGCGAGGACCGCTTCGCCTGTCTGGAGAACTTGCTGACCGCGACGTCGTATGCCCATCCGCTGGCGGCATACCTGGTTCGTTTCTTCCGGCCCGATCGCGGATTCACGCTGGAAACGCATTCAGAATCGCCTGCGGGTGCGGGCATCTCAGGCTCCTCGGCGCTGATGATCGCCACCAGCTCCGCACTGGGCCGCTTTGTGGGACGCGAAATCGAGATTGAGAAGATTCGGGTCATCGCGCAAAATGTGGAAGCGCAGCTTATCGGCGTGCCCACCGGCTGCCAGGACTATTACCCGGCGATGTACGGTGGCGTCAGCGCGGTGCACCTGGAAGTGGCCGGTGTCCGGTGGGAACGAGTTGCAGTCTCTCTCGATGAAATAAACCAGCGCTTTGTGTTGTTCTACACTGGAGCGCCGCGGCGGTCGGGTGTTAACAACTGGGAAGTCTTCAAGCAGCATATCGATGGCGACGAACGCGTGAGCGGCAACTTTGCCGAGATTTCACGGATCGCCCAAGACATGAATTGTGCGCTTGCCGGCGAACAGTGGGACGAGGTTGCGAGGTTGCTGGGCGAGGAGTGGGAGCTGCGGCGCACAAATGCCCCTGGGATTGCGACCCCGCTGATTGATAAGCTGATCGAAGTTGCCATGCAAAACGGGGCGCGAGCCGCCAAGGTATGCGGCGCCGGCGGCGGCGGTTGCGTGATTGCATTTATCGAAAAGGGTAGTCGACAGAGCGTGGAGGATGCCATCCGCCAGCATGGCGGGCAGCCGCTCGGTTTTCAGGTTGCGTGCGCAGGATTGCAGTTTCACTCCGTAAGCACGCGGCAAACGGCCAAGGTATAAGCATGTTTACTGACAGCAGGGGAAAACTACAACCGATCTGGGCGTTCCTGTTCGCGGTGCTTCTCGGTGCCCTGGCATTTGTAGTCTCCGGCAATATTGCATTCGAGGCCGCCGGCGACCATCCGTTTCGTCGCGAATTGGTTTTTCGCGTCTTGTGGACGCTGCTGCTGTTCGGCATCTTTGTCTGGCTGCTTACGGTTGGCGATCATATTGAGGACCACCGCATTGCCGCGCAAGGGCTGCCTCGGACAAAGGGCTGGCTGAAGCAGTTTCTGCTCGGCACCGTCCTGGGATGTATCTTCACCGTCGTGGCCGTTGCTCCCATTTATTTTCTGGGACACTTCAGGGCCAAGAACCTCATGACCTGGCACCTTGTTCCCAACCTGGTTGCAGTCATCCTGACATTGCTGTGCGGTGCGCTTGCCGAAGAGTTGATGTTCCGCGGCTATCCCTTCCAGCACCTGGAGCAGGCAATCGGCGCCGCGCCGGCAGTCCTGGTCTTTTCGGTTTTCTATGGACTGTTGCATCTGCTTAACCCCAAGGCTGGCCCGTGGGGAGTCGCTAATACCATTCTTATTGGGATACTTCTGACAATCGCGTACCTCCGCACCGGCGCGCTGTGGCTGTCGTGGGGCATCCACTTCGGGTGGAATGCCACACTGGGGCTTGGGCTCGGATTGCCCGTCAGTGGCTTCCGGTATTTCAACTTGTGGATTTACACGCAGGCGTACGGACCGAAATGGCTTACAGGTGACTATTACGGGGTTGAAGCGGCCGCTACTGGAACGATAGCCATTCTTGTTGGAATCCTCGTTGTCTGGAAGCTGCCGGTTCAGAAGCTGCCCCAGCCGGCCACGCAATCGTCAGCAGAACCAGCTTTGCATAGCCTCTCCGGCATCAAACCGTAGCATCTGCCGATGGCGCTCGGGTCCCGACGCGCTTTGAGTTGCGTGCATTGGGGTGGGCGCCGAATAAGAATATAATTGAGGCCAACCGGGGACCTCTGATGAACCGTGCTTGTTTCTCCCTCTTCGCAATGGCAGTCTTGTTGTTGCCGCTTACGGTATCGGCGAGCGACCCCAAGACGCCCAGCTCCACGGAACAGTTGACGCCGCAAACGAAGTTGCTGATTATGCGCGACCTCACCGCTGAGCGTGTGTTTGTGCGCACTCCACTCCCGATGGGCGAGCGGGGCCTGGCAATCAAGGATGGCAAGGTGAGTCCCAGCGAACAGCAGGTGGAGGCGTTGATCATACAGCATGGATTTGCCGCCAGGCCGGGCGACCGGGTTGTCATCACCAACGTCTTGATCAAGGAGAAGTCCATCGTCTTCGAGATCAATGGCGGTGGGAAGAAGCACGAGAAGTGGTATCAGCATGTGGAGTTAGGAGCGAACGGGACAACTGCGCCGGTGGGCGGTGCCCCTAAGAGCCTTGAAGCCAAGGGCTCGAGCGTTACGCTCGAGTTCGACAAATATGTGCCCGAGCTGACGGGTGAGCAGGTGCGCGACATGCTGGCTCCGGTGTTCGACTTCAAGGCGCTGAACCAAGCCGAGGCCTATCAGAAGACCTTACCTCCGAAGGTGCAGGAGGCGATAAAAAATCATAAGGTACTAGTGGGCATGGATCGCGACATGGTGATCTATGCCAAGGGACGCCCGCCGAGAAAGATTCGCGACAAAGATGACAGCGGCGTGGATTATGAAGAATGGATCTATGGCAATCCGCCGGAAGAAGTGGACTTCGTGCGCTTCCAGGGGATCTTCGTGTCGCGGCTTGAAATCATGACCGTGGATGGCGAGAAGATTGTGCGCACCGAGAAGGAAGTGGACTTGCAATCGCAGGAGAACGAAGTTGCGGCGAAGAAGTCCGAGCAAAAGCCGGCGGATGCTCCCACCCTGCTTCGGCCGGGCGAGCAAGCAGCGAGTTCGCCCGATACGCGAAACGCCCCGCAGACGGCCTATCCGTCTCCCGGTAGCACAACCCCGACCGATCCTCCGGGCGGAACGTCGCCTCATTGGCAAATGGCGGGGCTGTCCTGATTGCTCAATACCCCGTGCCATTTGGCGCGCTGAACCCCGCGCCGTTACACTGGTAGCGTGAGGATTGCGCTCGGACAGATCAACACCATTGTCGGGGACTTCTCTGGCAACTCCGAAAAGATTATCGAGTACGCACGATGCGCGCGCAGCGGGGGATTGGATCTGATCCTGTTTCCCGAGCTCTCGGTCTGCGGGTATCCTCCTCGCGACCTCGTGGAGCGGCCTTGGTTTGTGGAGCGCAACCGGCTGGCCGTGGAAACCATTGCGCGCGAGACGCAAGGCATCGCCGTAATCTGCGGTCTGGTTACTCCCGCCCACTCGGCAACTGGCAAGTCGGTCTTGAACTCGGCGGCTTTGCTGCGCGATGGCAAGGTCGCGTTTGTGCAATCGAAGCGATTGCTGCCCGGCTACGATGTCTTCGACGAAATGCGCAACTTTGCTCCCGCCGATCGCCAGCAGCTTTTCGCCTTCGATGGCCAGCAATTGGCGCTCACCATCTGCGAGGACGCCTGGAACGACAAGCACTTCTGGGACCGCCGGCTCTACGGGGTCGATCCGGTGGAAGACTTGATCGGCGCAGGCGGAAAGTTTTTGCTGAACATCTCGGCGTCGCCGTTTTACCTGGGCAAGCGAGAATTGCGGCACGACATGCTGGCCGCGATCGCAACCAACTATCGCGTGCCGGTCGCCATGGTCAATCAGATTGGCGGCAACGACAGCCTGGTGTTTGACGGCTCCAGTTTTGTCCTCGGGCCTGACGGCGAAGTGATAGCTCAAGCCAAGTCGTTCGAGGAAGATCTCATCTGCTTCGATTCCGAAACGCTGACGGGCGATGTTCATGCTCGCGACGAAGGGCTGGAATCCAGCGCCTATTCCGCGCTGGTACTCGGCACGCGCGATTACGTTCACAAGTGCGGCTTCCGACAGGTCGTGCTGGGCTTGAGCGGCGGCATCGATTCGGCGCTCACCGCCTGCATCGCCGTCGATGCCTTGGGGCGTGAGAATGTAGTCGGCATTGGCATGCCAGGCCCGTATTCATCGCGTGGCAGCATAGACGATGCTGCCGAACTGGCGCGCAATCTCGGTATTCGCTTTGAGCTGGTTCCAATTGGCGACATCTTCGGCGCCTACAACAAAGCGCTCGCCCCCGTGTTCGCCGGCCGCCAGCCTGATGTCACCGAGGAGAACATTCAGGCTCGCATTCGCGGCTCGCTGATAATGGCCGTCTCTAACAAGTTCGGCTGTCTTGTGCTAACCACGGGGAACAAATCGGAGTTGGGCGTGGGATATTGCACGCTGTATGGCGATATGTGCGGAGGCTTGGCCGTGATCTCCGATGTGCCGAAGACGCTGGTCTATCGGCTGGCCAACTTCGTCAACTCACGTTCGCCGGTTATTCCCAAGTCAACCATTGAGAAGCCGCCGTCGGCGGAATTGCGTGCGGACCAGAAGGACAGCGACTCGCTGCCTCCGTATGAGGTCCTGGATGCGATTTTGGAGGACTACATAGAGAACAACAAGGCGCCGGATGCGATTGCAGCGGAACACGGGTATGATCCAGAACTGGTTCGCAAGATCGCGTGCATGGTGGACAAGAGCGAATACAAACGCCAACAGGCAGCGCCGGGATTAAAGATTTCCGAGAAGGCCTTCGGATTTGGCCGCAGATATCCGATTGCGGCGAAGGTTGAGGTGTGTGGAGGAAGCAATTAGCTACGAGCTTCGAGCTACTAGGTTTCCGCCATTAGGTTGCGGCATTCAAGTGGAGAATGTTTCAGGGACAGATTGCTAGGATCTAGAGGCTCGTTGCTCGTGGCTCGAAGCTAGCTGCCGCCTTTCAGAAAGGATCCATGAATTACATTACGCGAATAGTCTTGATCGCCGGTCTTGGTATCGCCAGTTTATATTCCTCCGCCCAGAATGCCGGTGCGGCCAAGCCCCCTTCTCCCGCTAAGGCGGAGTCGCCTTCCAGTACGGGCGGTGCGGCGCTTCCCAGCGAAGCTACGGTCAATGGTTTTCTAAAAAACATGTTCGGCTGGAACTCAGATCTGACCTGGAAGGTAGTCGACATCAAGCCCTCGGAAGCTGCCGGCGTCGCAGTGGCAACGGTAGTCTTCAATACCCCGAAGGGGTCGCAGGTGATACGCCTCTACGTGACGCCCGATCAGAAGTACGCTTTCATGGCGGAACTTGTGCCCTTCGGCGCAGATCCCTTTGCAGACGCGCGCCAGATCCTGAAGGCGGCCAATGGACCATCGCACGGGCCTCAGGACGCGACGATTACTATTGTCGAATTTGGCGACTTGGAATGTCCGGCGTGTAAAGCAGCACAGCCTAACATCACCAAACTGTTGGAAGAAGAGCCCAAGGCGAGGCTCGTCTTTCAGAATTATCCCCTGGAGCAGATCCACAAGTGGGCCCTGACGGGGGCGAAGTATCTGGATTGCCTGGGGCAGCAGAACAACCAGGCGGTGTGGAAGTTCATTGCCACGGTCTATGACCACCAGTCGGAAGTTAACCCGCAGAACGTCGATCAGATGCTGAAGGGGTATGTGAAGGATTCAGGCGGCGATCCGGATGCAGTGGCGGCGTGTGTTGCCAAGCCGGAAACCGAGAAGCGAGTTCGCGAATCGATGGCGCTGGCCGAGAAGCTGGATGTCACCAGCACCCCGACCTTCTTCATCAACGGCCGCCGCATCGTGGGATTTTCCGCTAACAGCACTCCCTATGACGCCGTCAAAGCTATGGTGGATTATGACCTCGCAAACCCGAAGTAGGAACCTCTGCCCTCGAGGCGGAACGTGGTGCTGAATGCGCGGAGGAAGCCGGTCGTTTGGCTACTGCTGGGGATAGCCGCGGTGTCTGGGTTGTGGTTGCTGAACCTTGAGATCACCTACCGGCGCAATGTGCGGAATTTGCCAACCGACTTCCAGTTGCGGCGTCACACAATTAATCGGGTTTGGAAGACCTGACGGTGTTGCGGATTCGGGCGACGGTGGAAGGGCACGGCTTCAGCCGTGCCGATAGCGCGTAATTAGAGAGTGGGCTTTAGCCCTGGTCACCGAGGCTGAAGCCCTTTCTGACATCGCCCGGTCTCGCCGGGCTCAAGCCCGGCGCTTCCACCAAAGAGGACATTTCTCTTGCAGACGTCGATGACTATGTCGGCCGTTCAGACGTGTGCTTCGATAGCTAAACTCTTTCCAGAATCATCGCGATGCCTTGCCCCACTCCGATGCACATGGTGCACAGCGCGTAGCGACCGCCGGTACGCTGCAACTGCAAGACGGCAGCCGTGACCAGTCGTGCGCCACTTGCGCCCAGGGGATGGCCGAGCGCGATGGCTCCGCCGTTCGGGTTCACGTGGGGAGCGTCGTCGGGAACTCCCAGATCTCGCAACACTGCTAGAGCCTGTGAGGCGAAGGCTTCGTTCAACTCGATCACATCCATGTCGCCGATAGTGAGACCAGCCAATGCCAGCGCTTTGCGCGTTGCCGGAGATGGTCCCATGCCCATGATGCGCGGCGCCACACCCGCGGCCGAGGCAACAACCACGCGCGCTTTCGGCTTCAAACCGTAACGCTTGGCTGCGTCCTCCGAAGCCAGCAAGACGGCGCAAGCGCCATCGTTCACGCCGGATGCGTTGCCCGCCGTGATGGTGCCATTGGCTTTCGCGATAGGCTTCAGCGCAGCCAGCGCTGCCATCGTCGTATCGGGTCGCGGATGTTCGTCTTTGTCCACGACGATCGGTGCTCCTTTGCGCGCCGTAATCGTGACAGGTGTAATCTCCTCTGCGAGTGCGCCGCTTTGCAGCGCCGCTTCCGCACGCTGCTGACTGCGATAGGCAAACGCGTCCTGGTCCTGGCGCGAGATTCCGAACTCCTCGGCGACGTTCTCTCCTGTCTCCGGCATCGAATCCACGCCGTACTGCCCCTTCATCAGGGGATTCACGAACCTCCAGCCAATGGTGGTGTCCTCCAGCTTCATGCCACGCGAAAAAGCGGCATCAGCCTTGCCAATCACAAACGGCGCTCGCGACATGCTCTCCACGCCGCCGGCAATCACCAGGGCGTTCTCGGCGCTCTTGATGGCGCGAGCTGCGATGGAGATCGCATCCAGACTGGAGCCGCACAACCGGTTGATGGTTGAGCCAGGCACGGTAAGCGGCAGACCGGCGAGCAGCAACGTCATGCGCGCGACATTGCGATTGTCCTCGCCGGCCTGATTGGCGCAACCAAGGATTACGTCGTCGACCGCGTTCCAATCTACAGAAGGGTTGCGTTCAAGCAGGGCTTTGATGGGAATCGCAGCCAGATCGTCGGTGCGGACTGTGGAAAGCGTGCCGCCATAGCGGCCGAAAGGAGTTCGAATTACATCGCAAATGAAAGCGTCGGACATTCGAAAAAGTTTACCCCAGAAGGTTGTAGTGGAATTAACAGCAGTGAAGTCATGATACCCGAGTACGGCGGAAAGGAAGTGGCGGGACGATAGAGATCGGCCGCCGGACTTTACCTCGTCAGCAGGTGAAGGCCGATGCCGACGGCGGTCCAGAAGGGAGTGACGAGCAGGAAGGAAACCAACAATCCTTGCGGGAACTTCAGGCTGGCGGCATCGCTCGGGGTCCACGTCGCATCGTTGGAGTGGTAAATCTTGTTGAATTCCGGAAGCCGGTCGAGAGCCCACATAAGCTAGTTACTATACAGCAAGAAAAGTGGTCGGCGGCGGGGGTTGCCAGAGCAGTTTTGCTTTGGTGAGCCGTGAATGCGAGACGTCAGGTCCGTATTCGCGGTCTGGACGTCAGTCGTGTCCGCCGCCGAGATCCGGAGGTCTCAGCGGCAGAAGGCATGTTTCAAGCCCGTTGGACGCAGGCCGGCTCTATCCAATCGTTACAGACGCCCAGTGCCGTGCGGAATTTCGAAGCGCTTCATCTTGTTGTAAAGCGAGCTGCGCGGAATTCCGAGCCGTCGGGCGGCGCGCTCGATGGAACCGCTTTCATCATGCAAGACGTGGTGTATGTAGGCGCGCTCCATTTGTTTCAGAGTGCCGCTCAAGCCGCCCAGTCGCGAGAGCTCAGGAGCCAGCGCAGTCTGGAAATGCAGGTGGTCCTGCGTGACCGTATCGTGTCCGGCGACCAGAGCGGCGCGCTCCAGCACGTTGCGCAATTCGCGAATGTTGCCCGGCCACGAGTAACGCTCCAGGGCCATTATGGCTGAGGTAGAGACCCGCATTTCTGGCCGGCCGCAATTGCGGGCAATACTTTGTACCAGGCGCTGCGCCAGAGGCGAGATGTCTTCGACACGCTCGCGAAGGCATGGGACCTGAATATAGACGATGTTAACGCGGAAGTAGTAGAGGTCGTATTCCATATTTTCGTGAATGGGAAAGGCGCGCGTGGGACTGATCTGCCAGAGGCCGGTTATGCCCGGCTTTACCAGGAGCCGCTGGCGCTGCAGCACCGTGTACTGCTCAACAATGAAGGGCATTTCCGGCCGTGGGCCAACCAGAGACATCTGCCCTAGAAGCACATTCATCAGTTGCGGGAGTTCATCCAGGCTGGTGTGCCGTAGAAAACGGCCAACCGGAGTGACGCGCGGGTCGTCTCCCGCTCCGGGAGAAGTTTCGTACTGCGGTGCGTCCCGATACATGGTGCGGAACTTATACATGGTGAACCAACGGCCTGATCTTCCGGCACGCTGCTGCCGGAAGAGTACCGGCCCCGGAGAGGTCGACTTCACCATGATGGCGATGATGGGTGCCAGCACGGCCAGAAGCAGCAGCATCATTGCCGCGGCGAAGATGTCCAGCGCGCGCTTTCCAAATTCGTACAACACGCGGTTGGTGCCACGGGAAAGATGGGCGAGCATGACGCCGTCGAGCTCCGCATAGTCCACCCAGTAGCCGGGTTCCAGAAAGTCGCTGGGCGCGAAATATGTGCTGACGCCAGCCGCCGCTGCCTTTGCAATCGTGGGTAGCAGCGCGTCCCGGTCGATTGCAGAAGTTGCTATCACCAGCACGGAGGCGTTCAGTTGGCGAAACAGTTCGTGACAGAGCGGCCCGGGCACTACCTTGGCTGAATGTCTGCTGAGATTGGAGGGATCGTAAATCTCGGTGGTGCTGCTTTGGGGATCGTCGTCCACGAAAGCGACCGGATCGATGCCAAACTTCGGCGAGCGCACCAGCGCGGAATAGATTCTCCTGGCTGCGGGGCCAGCGCCCAAAATCACGGCCCGTCGCGTTCCGAATCCTTTGCCGCGCAGGGTGTGCAGAAGTTTGTGCATCTCCCATTTTTCCAGCGTGAGGAAGAGTGGAACCGTGACCAGGGCGAGCAGGAAAGCCAGACGTGAAACTGGGACGGCGCAGAAATAGGCGGCGAGAATAGCGAGCAGGAAGGCTTGCAGGGTGACTCGCAGAATACGTTCGGTCTCGCGGATGGCCAGCAGACTGAGACCAGGGCGATAGCCGCCGTAGCGATCCAGCAGGAAAACGAAGAGCAGGGCGAACCCGGCAGCACAGAGGAAAACGGTGGAAGGCGCACAGGCAGCCGCTCGCGCTGGCTCCAGCGCTCGATAGAGGACGTCTGCGACCAACACCGCGCCGAGCACGGCGACGAGGTCCAACAGCTTCTCTGAAGCTGCGAATAATGATGAGAGTGGAACGCTCCACTCAGTGGGACCATCGAGCGGAAGGTCGAGTGCGGCTAGCGAGCGGGTAGAGCTACTCATTGTATTGGGGGAAGACGGAAGGCTGAGAAACCCGGAGAACAGCTGATTCCTCGCCGACTAAAGTCGGCTCGTGATGACGAAACTTAAAGGCCTGCAACGGCGCAGCTAAAGCTGCGCCCCTTCAAAGCAAGTCGAAAGCGACTCTTTCTGTAGCCTGCAAAGTGGGCTCGAGATGACAAGAATAGCGACGGGACCGTCGAGAGCTTGCGTTGGTTGGTTGCTGGTGTAATCAGATCTAGTCGAGGGATTCGATATCAGCGCCGTGAAGGTTAACGGCGACCGATTTCAGGATCTGATCGATGGCAACGACCAGACGGAAGGAGTTTTGTTTTTCTACCAGCGTCCCTTCCCATCCGGCAAAGGGACCGTGTTTCACTCGCACCCGGTGTCCAATTCTTAGATAGGGGTGAGGTTCGATATCGCCCGGCCGCAGAGCGCATGAGCGCAGCCGTTCGACGTCCAGGTCAGGCAGGACGGCGGGCTTGCCGGCGATGGAGACAAGGTAGACGACGCCAATGGTTTCAAGCACCGGCACACGCTCGCGATCGGAGACGTGAACGAAGATATAGCCTGGGAATAGTGGGGCTGCATAGCTTTTGACGCGGTCTGACCAGCGCGCCATATGCTGGTACGTCGGCAAGAGGAATTCAACGTCCTTCAGCTTAAGCTGATCGGCGACATGCTGTTCGTGACGCGAGCGGGTGTAGGCAGCCAGCCAGCACCTGCGATTTTGTCTGTCCACTTCCATAAGCGAGCAAATCCAGCTGGTCCTCGGCACAAGGCTTCGCCACTCTCAGTCCCAACAGGTGGGTTGAGCGAGCACACGACGATGGCTGCGCCCGGTTAAGAGCTGCGAGTCGCAAACCATCAAGGTGCTATAAATGTAAGCCTCTAACGTGCTATATGGCAGGAGCATGTGCTCTACCATCCCGGATCTTTCGGCTGTGGAAATCTAAATCTATGCTGGTCTGCAGGTTACAGCCGTCAGCATCGACACAAGGAAGTTCGAGCGAGGGTGAGTGTCCAAGTCTTGAACGGGGGCGTCCTAAATCTGGACATCCAGCAAATAACGCTCGCCTACTCCGCCCCCAATTATGGACGCTCCCGAAATCCGTCGTTACCTGCCCCAACAACCGCACCGCAAGTTTGCTGACCACGCATACAATCGAATCGGGTTACCAACCTCGTTTGAGGAGGGCAATGCGCGTTCTAGTCACGGGAGGAGCGGGATACATCGGCAGCGTCGTTGCCGACCGTCTGCTGCGCGACGGCCATGCGGTCACGGTGCTCGACAATCTCAGCAAAGGCGCGAAGCAAGCCGTTCCCAGCCAGGCCGACTTTGTACTGGCAAACACCGGCGACGAGCCGGCTCTCGATCGCATCTTCCAATCCGGCCGCTTCGACGCCGTCATGCACTTCGCCGCCTTCATCGAGGCAGGCGAGTCGATGCTCTCGCCGGAGCTTTACTTCGACAACAACTCGGCGAAGACGCTCACGCTGCTGCGCGCGATGCTGCGGCATCAGGTGTTGCGATTGGTGTTCTCCTCGACCGCCGCGGTTTACGGCGACCCCACGCGCCTGCCCATCGTGGAAGACGATCCGCTGGCGCCGACCAACCCTTATGGCGAATCGAAGTTAATGGTCGAGCGCATGCTGGCCTGGTTTCACAAGGCGCACGGCTTGGGTTATGCCAGCTTGCGCTACTTCAATGCCGCCGGCGCGACGCGAGACCGCGGCGAGATGCACCGCCCGGAGACCCATCTGATTCCGCTGGTTCTGCAAGCCGCGCTCGGCCAGCGCGAGGCCATCTCCATTTACGGCACCGACTATCCGACGAAAGATGGCACCTGCATTCGCGACTACATTCACATCGACGATCTGGCGACGGCGCACCTGCTGGCGCTCGACGCGCTGGCCCAGACCCAGACTCACCGCGAAGACTCGCAGCTCATCTTCAATCTGGGAAGCGGCAGCGGCTTCAGTGTGCGCGAGATCATCGATGTGGCCGGCCGCGTTACCGGCAGAAAGATTCCGGTGGTGGAAGCGCCGCGCCGCCCCGGCGACTCGGCGGTGTTGATCGCCAGCTCCGAGAAGATCAAGCGCGTGCTGGGCTGGCAGCCGCGGCACTCGGACATTGAAGCAATCCTCCGCAGCGCGTGGGAGTGGCACAGCACGCACCTGCGGGACTGAGAAGCAGTGATGCTCCTGGGAGGCTGCGCGGGAGTTGCCCCATGTTCCCAAGTCCCGCCGCGCGCGGGACGGCACAGGATAGGCCGCCTTTCAAGGCTGGGAAGGCCTCGCGTCCCCGAAGGGGACAGCATATCTAAGCCCAGCGTTTCAACGCGGGTAGGCATGTTATCAACCCCCGAGTCCCGTAGGGACGGCATAGGACAGCCCAGCCTCTCAAGGCTGGGTAGGCGGCAACAACAACCTCCGAGCCCCTCGGGGGCGGCACATCGAGCGAAGGTGTGCGCGCGAGCCCGATCTGGCTGCCGCAGGGCGGTCTGATCCTGGCGGGAACCTCGTTTGCTGCCCTACCCCCTCCCCCCTCGGCGCTCGTAAAATCTTGAAAACACAGAGAAGCGTCCGCAAAATCTTGATTCCCGACGACTTACAGCTAAAATCTTGAGCCGCAAAGGTTTATCCCTCAACCACCAAGTCTGCGTTGGGAGCTTTGCCCCAGGCCGGATCGAGAACTGACAATCGGCCAGTGGCAACTACGGGCTTCATTTCCATTTCGGATTTCAAAGACCTCAGCCAGCGGATAGGCTTTGCAAGGCGCCTCCGCCAACCATCGGGCACACTCCACCCAACATACCAGCGTACTTTGGAATCAGCTCTTGTCAAGATTACGAAAGTACATGTACCAACGGGTTATTCCTGATCGGAGCCCGCAGGGCGCGATCGTAGCCCAGCACCCTTCGACTCCGCTCGGGGCAGGCTGTGAGTCCTGGGTAGGCGCGAGTTGAAACGCTTTGCGGTTTCCTTCCAAGAGCCCGAAGGGCGCAACAATCGTAGCCCAGGACGTAAGTCCTGGGTAAACGTAATTAATGCTCATGAGTCCCGGAGGGGACGGCATACGATAGCCAAGCCTTTCAAAACTGGGAAGGCCCCGTCCACGAAGGGGACAGCATATCTAAGCCCAGCGTTTTAACGCTGGGTAGGCATGTTATCAATTTCCGAGTCCCGCTAGGGACGGCACAGGATAGCCCAGCGTTTCAACGCTGGGAACGAGACTCCGGGCCCCTTCAGCCGGGTCCCCGACGAGCGCCGACCTTGCGCTTGGTGGGGTGGAGGAGCGGCACAATCGAGCGGAGGCGTGCGCACGGGCCCGATCTCGCGGGTTTCG
>JBEKTC010000013.1:0-30722 GCA_049516475.1 Candidatus Korobacteraceae bacterium
ATGTTCACCTAGCTTCGGACTGAATAGATTTGCAGACCACGGGTTGCCTGGCTTGGGACCGGAGCCACGCGAGCAATTATCTGGCCGGAACAGATCCTGTCCTCTCGCGCCCTCATCATTTCGTCACAATCATGACTGGCTGCTGCAGCGCGCACACATTGCAATTTGTGATTTGCGACGGCGCCGGTATGTTCTGTGTGATGGTGTTGTTGACTGTCTGGATGATCGTGGTCTCTGAGGTCCCTTTATCTGCAACGTAGATCTTGCTGGACGTTGGCTCGGAGGCTATCCACACCGGATTGGCGCCCGCCGGGAGAGCCACGGGGGTTAACACGCTGAAGCTGTTGGAGCTAACGACGGTAACGTCGTCGGATCCGGAGTTGGCTACATAGAACATGCTCCCATTGGGCAACGCGGCCACGCCAATTGGCGATGTTCCAACCTGAACCTTCGCCAGCAGCGGAATGGGCGGCGAACCCGTATTGGTTACGTTGGTTGCGTCAAAGACACTAACGCTGTTATCGCCGGTGTTGGCCACATATAGACGGTTAAGGTTGGGGTCGATCATGGAGAATGTCGGCTGCACTCCCAAAGGCACCGAGCCAACGATCGATGTAGAGCCAGCCGAGATGATGTCGAGCGTGCCCGGGCCGCCCGCTTCCCCTTGAGTCACAACGAAAATCCAGAAGCCATCCAGACTCGCCGTCAGGGACACGGGATTCTTGCCTAGTCCGTTTGCAGTTGTGATGGTGCCGGTCACCGCTGGACCAGCGGGATTAAACACCGAAATACTATTGTCGCCCTGATTCAGCACATAGATGAATCCGTTGGTCGGCGATTGCGCCAGCGCAATAGGATTGAGACCGACGCAAGTGGTATTGGTCACGGTAAGGTTCGAGGTGTGGATGGTGCTGATCGATCCACCATTGGGACATGCCGAATTAGCGCCCGAGTTAACGACGTACATGGCGGTATTCTGGACGGAGCCGAGCGCTACCGGATGCGATCCCGACAGCAGATTGATAGTGGTAACGGCGCCCGCCAGGGTTGGCAAGTACTCGCTAACGCTGTCGTCGCCTTTGTTGGCCACATACAACGCCAGAGAATTGGCTGGAAACGCTTCCGCAATGGAGCCGACGCCCATGGAATTGACGGCCAGATTGCTATCGCCCGACACATCGATTTCTGTCGTGCTCCCCTGGCCCGAGGGGTTGAAGTTGACCACCCAGGCAAAATGGCCAGTCTGAGGCTGGCCACCCGGGCTCACGATGGGATTCGCCACCGGGCGATATTGATTTCCGCACGCCGGCAGGAAAAGTAGCAGGAAAGTAGTCAACGCCAAGAAGCCGGTTTCGCGCAAGAACTTCATCCACACTCCCCGAGGTGGGTTTGCCAAGCCGCAACAGAAGGCCAAGCGGAACCTACATTGTACAAGCTGCCTCCGCATTGGCATAGGCGTAGCCCAGCACCCCGGTTCTTGAAACCCAGGCAAAAGCAATTCGTTGTGCGGGAAAGCCAAACACTTCGGGTGGAAACGAGCCAGCCCAATCGTCAGAGACCCAGAACGACGCAACCCCGTTCTCCGCGGAACGGGGCTGGCAAACTGGCAGGCGCGCAAAACCGTGTTCGCCGCGTATTACATTGTCGCGCTGACTAAGATTCGCGAACCGCTATCGAGCTTGACGTCTTTGCCGCTGGAAGTGATCACGCCTTGTGGCCCGAGCTGCATGCCCTTCATCCCCAAAACGCCTTGCGACTGGTCATTCAGTATCGGTGTTGGCCCTTTGCGTGTATCGGGCGCCGCCCCGGCAGCGGTTGCCTGCTTCAAGTCCGTATACCCTACCCCGCCCCCGGTCGAAAGCTCTTCATCTGGATTCGGAGCGACAGCTTGGATGACGCCGTTAACCGGGGTGTCCTCGCCGCCCGAGCGAACAAATTTGTCGAAGACAATTCCCAGCGACGACTCCGACTCGCTCTTCGAGCGGGCCTTGGCCTCGGTAACGTGGCCGACTACCTTGGTGCCGCGAGGAACCATCGTTCCGTTGGGGAGAGTGATACCCGCTATAAGCTTTGCCTCAACGGCATCGCCCACTTTTGCCTTTTTGGAATCGAGGGATTTGGTCAATTCCACAGTGAAGGTACCGTGTGTCTTCCCGGCAGAGGTCGTGCCCTGGGCCATCGAAGACTGCGTAGCAGCTTGCGCCGCAGGACTCCCTGCCACAGCGAGTGACAGCGCGAGCACGGCACAAAGGCTACAGGTAAACAATTTCATAAAGCCCTCACTTCTTGACGAAACGTTACAACGCTAATTGACGGAATGGCCTCGCGTCAGTGGAGCGATACGATGCAAACGCGTTTGCTTATACGTTGAATGAGGAGCCGCAGCCGCAAGTGCTCTTTACGTTCGGATTGTCGAATTTGAAGCCGGCCGCTTCCAGCGTCTCAATGTAATCGACGCTCACGCCCTTCAGGTACATGATTGAGGTCGCGTCGACGAAGACCTTCAGGCCGTCGAAGTCGAATGTCTTGTCCATCATTCCGGCGCCATTCTCGAATGACATCGAATACGAGAAGCCCGAGCAGCCTCCGCCGACCACGCCGACGCGCAGCCCCGCTGGTACAGGATTCTGTTGCGCCATGATTTCTTTCACCTTGGCGATCGCCGGGCCGGTGAAGTTGAGGGGCTTCACATCCGTGGTGGGTGTGACGGTGGTGGTGGTCGGTGCAGTTGTCGTGGTTGCCATGCTTCTCTCCTCCAAAATGCTAGCGGGATTATAGCAAAACCGGGTTGCGTCCAAGGGCCAGACCGGGGTTTCCCCGCTTGTTTACTTAGATGCGACCACAGCGGGTCGGGTCGCAGATCCCGCCGCCGGGCTTTGGGACGGCCAGGACGCGATGCAGCCAATCCCAAATCCAGGCATTTCCGAATCGGAAAATTGTTGCCCCGCCCCACATCGGCGAGGCTATAATAGGGGCGCGCGAGGCCCAACCTGGCGGGTACCACGGAATCGATCAGGTGCGGGTCCGGTTTCTGGACCGAGGTGGCGAATGTCGACTCTGACGATGTTGCTGATTGTCTGGGGAGTACTGACGGTCGTGCTGATTCTTTTGCTCATCTATCGCAGCACGCTCAGCATGCATCAGGACGAGCAATTATTCCTTGACGACTCCAGTAAGAATCTCCGCGAAGAACAAGAGCAGGTTCAGGCCCGGATGAAGAGAGTGACTCCCTGGGTGCGCGTCTTGGGTGCGGCCTCGGCGGTGCTAATTCTCGTCATTGCGGGCATGGCTGTGTGGCAACGCATTAATCAGGGATATTGAGATCACTCGAGCTGCTCGAGCTGATGGAGAGACGCGCAGCCCAGTCTGTGCGCGTTCGTTTGGCCGCCGAGGTTGGCAACGCAACCGTTTACCCTCCCTGCTTTGACCTGTCGTCGCTTCTCCACAGGTTTGAATCTGCTTGATGTCGGTCAGCCCGCGCAAAATAGTTTGCTCTGGCTCGACAACTGCGCTGGTCTCCAGGGCTATTGACCGGTTCGGTGCAACGGAGAAAGAAGAAGCGGTCCGCCAGGCTGTGCATCTTTACTATTGAGGACATTGGAAACGGAATAGCCCTGCGGGCGCCGATAGCGCCGTAGCCGCATTTGGGCGTCGCACTCACACGCTAGCGTTTCTTAACTGATTGAGGTGATAGTGGCCACAGTAGAAATCCAGAATCGAATACTCGAATTCCCGGCGAGCGCGGAGATTGATTCCGAAGAGGAAGTTGCCGAATGGCTTGAAGCGTTCGACCAGGTGGTGGATGCCGAGGGAAGCCAACGCGGACGCGAACTGCTTTCAGCCTTGATCGACCGGGCGCGAGAGTCGGGCGTCAACGTCCCGGTCCAACTGAACACCCCGTACGTCAATACTATTCCCGTCGAAGAAGAAGTTCCCTATCCCGGAGATCGCCTGCTGGAACGGCGTATCAAGAGCTTGATCCGCTGGAATGCGATGGCAATGGTGCATCGCCAGAACAAGAAAGATCCCGGCATCGGCGGTCACATCTCCACCTATTCGTCTCTGGCTACTCTGCTTGAAGTTGGCTTCAATCATTTCTTTCATGCGCACTACGGCGACCAGCCCGGCGACTTTATTTACTTCCAGGGTCACGCTTCTCCGGGAGTTTATGCCCGCGCCTATTTGGAAGGCCGCCTGAGCGAAGAGCAGGTGCTGAATTTCCGCCACGAACTGCGCGGCGCTCCAGGATTGCCCTCCTATCCGCATCCCTGGCTGCTGCCCGACTTCTGGCATTTCCCCACGGTGTCGATGGGCATTGGGCCGCTGAACGCTATTTATCAAGCGCGTTTCATGCGATATTTGGAAAACCGTGGCATTATCCCGCCGACCCCGCGCAAGGTGTGGGCGTTCGTGGGCGACGGCGAAACTGACGAGCCGGAGTCCATGGGATCGTTGACGCTGGCCTCTCGCGAGAAACTCGACAATCTGATCTTCGTCGTCAACTGCAATTTGCAGCGTCTCGACGGTCCAGTGCGCGGCAACGGAAAGATCATCAACGAACTGGAAGCCGCCTTCCGTGGCGCCGGCTGGAACGTAATCAAGCTGGTCTGGGGCTCGGATTGGGACAAGCTCTTTGCCCGCGACAAGTCCGGCATCCTGCTGAAGCGGATGGAAGAGTGCGTCGACGGCGAGTATCAGAGCTATAAAGCCAAGGGTGGCGAGTACATTCGGCGGGAGTTCTTCGGCAAATACCCCGAGCTGCTGGCCATGGTCTCTAACATGAGTGACGATGAACTGCATCGTCTGAACCGCGGCGGTCACGATCCGCAGAAGGTTTACAACGCCTATAAGCGCGCGATGGAAAACCACCAGGGCCCAACGGTCATTCTGGCGCACACGGTGAAGGGTTACGGGCTCGGTTCGGCTGAGGCCCGCAACGCTACCCACCAGGAGAAGAAACTGGCCGACGAGGCGCTTACAGCCTTCCGCTCACGCTTCGCGATTCCGATTCCCGAGCAGGCCGCTCGCGATGGCTCGCTGTATCGGCCGCCAGACAATAGTCCCGAGATAACTTATATGCTGCAGCGCCGCAAGGAACTTGGCGGCTTCATGCCGCATCGCGAGGTTCCGGCGAGCAACTTCGAAGCGCCCACGCTCGATCACTTCGCCGAGTCTATCGCCGGATCCAAAGGCCGCGGTGTGTCCACGACGATGGGCTTCGTCAGTATGCTGAGGCAACTGCTGAAGGATCCCAAGATCGGGAAGCTGATCGTTCCTATTATTCCCGACGAAGGCCGCACCTTCGGTATGGAATCGATCATCCGGCAGGTGGGCATTTACGCCAGCCAGGGGCAGCTCTATAAGCCGCATGATCAGGACATGTTGCTCTACTACCGTGAAGAAAAGAACGGGCAGATTCTGGAAGAAGGCATAACCGAAGCCGGCTCGATGGCATCGTTCACCGCGGCTGGCACGGCTTACGCCAACTATAAAGTGCCGATGGTTCCCTTCTTCACCTACTACTCGATGTTCGGCTTTCAGCGTATCGGCGATATGGTGTGGGCTTTCGCCGATTCGCGTGGCAAAGGCTTCCTGATGGGTGGAACCGCCGGAAGAACAACTCTCGCGGGCGAGGGATTGCAGCACCAGGACGGACACAGCCTGGTGCTTTCCAGCACCGTTCCCACCTGCCACAGCTACGATCCGGCGTATGTGTACGAGATTGCCGTGATCGTGCAGGATGGCATACGGCGGATGTATCAGGAGCGCGAAGACCGCTTTTACTACATCACGCTGTACAACGAAGACTACGCGATGCCCGAGATGCCGAAGGGCGTGGAGGAAGGGATTCTGCGCGGCGTCTACAAATATCGGCCCGCGGCCAAGGGCGAGGCTGTAGTGCAACTGTTCGGCAGCGGTTCGATTCTGAACGAGGCGTTGCGCGCGCAGGAGATTCTGGCTGACAAATACGGCGTCCCCGCCAATGTCTGGAGCGTCACCAGCTACAACGAATTGCGCCGCGACGCGCTCGCGGTCGAGCGTTGGAACCGGCTCCATCCATCTGAAGCGGAGAAGCGGCCATACATTCTCACCGCTCTCGACGGCGCCGATGGCCCGGTCGTTGCTTCCACCGATTTCATGAAGGCCGTGCCCGACCAGTTGTCTCCGTGGCTGCTCAACCGGCTTGTCAGCCTGGGCACCGACGGCTTTGGGCGCAGCGACAATCGTCAGCATCTGCGGCGGCATTTCGAGATCAATGCAGAATCAATCGCGGTTGCGGCCCTGTCGCGACTGGCGCGTGACGGCAAATTCGACGGGCAGCGTGCGCAGAACGCCTTCAAGGAGCTAGGCGTCGACGCGGAGAAGATCGACCCCGCCATTGCGTAACGATATGGCTATCCCACTCTGTGGGACGGCTAACAAGTTCACCATCTAGCGTAGAAGTTTCGTTGTGACGGGGTTCGAGTTCTGCTGGGCCGCAAGGTGTCACGTGGCAGTTCCCGCTCTATCGAACTCTGCTCTTAGCAGATGCGAGGCAACTGATCGCCAGCCAGCATGTCGACGATTCGCGTCGTGCCCAGCGGCGTTCGCATGGTCACCAGCCCAGGGTCCGCCCTGTTTACTGTGCCAATGATCTGAGCCTTCGATCCCAGGGGATGACGCCGCATCGCTTGCAACAAAGTCTCGGCGGCCGCGGGTGCCACGATTGCAATAAGCTTCCCTTCGTTGGCAACATATAAAGGGTCGAGGCCTAGCAATTCGCAGGCTCCGCGAACTTCTTCGCACACGGGGATTTCGCGTTCTTCGAGTTGGATCCCGACACCCGATTGTGCGGCGATTTCGTTCAGGGTGCTGGACACGCCACCTCGCGTCGGGTCGCGCATGCAACGAATCTCGCGAGTTGCGGCGAGCATGTCGGCCACAAGTGTATTCAAAGCGGCGCTGTCGCTTTGGATCTGAGTTTCGAATTCCAGCCCCTCGCGCTGCGCGAGGATGGCGATACCGTGTTCGCCAATGGACCCGCTGAGAAGAACCTTGTCGCAGGGTCGGGCGCGATTGGCAGAAAGCTCGACGCCGTCGGGCACAAGGCCGATTCCAGTCGTATTGATGAAAACGCCGTCGCCCTTACCCCTCTCGACAACTTTCGTGTCGCCGGTGACAACCTCCATGCCCGCCGCTGCTGCAGCTTGTTGCATCGAATTCACAATGCGCCGGAGTTCATCCATCGAGAAGCCTTCCTCGATAATGAACGCAGCGGTCAGAAATAGCGGCGTTGCTCCACCCATCGCCAAGTCGTTCACGGTCCCGTGAACGGCAAGAGAACCGATATCACCGCCAGGAAAAAACAATGGCTTCACTACAAACGAATCGGTGGTAATGGCCAGACGCTGGCCGTTAACGCTGACAATTGCCTGGTCATCGAGACGGGCTAATATGGGATTCCGCAGCGCGGGCAGGAAGATATCGCGAATCAACTCGGCGCTCAATTTGCCGCCGCTGCCATGTCCGAGCAAGACGGTATCCTTGGCAGGGAGCGGTACCGGACAACTGAGCTCGACGATGGTTTTCGTTGGCAGGTGCTCTCCTAACTCGCGACTGGATGACGCCGATAGTGGTAGTAGGCCGCGCAGGCGCCCTCCGCGGAAACCATGGGCGCACCTAACGGATTCTCGGGAGTACAGCGCATGCCAAACGCCGGACAGTCCGGCGGCTTTTTCAACCCTTGTAATACCTGGGCGCTGATGCACTCGGCAGGTTCGTCGACGGTAATTTCGCCCAAATCAAAAACTCGATCGGCGTTAAAGCTTGCATACTCCTCTCGCAGGCGCAAACCACTCTGCGGGATCAATCCAATGCCACGCCACTTCTGATCTGCGACTTCGAACACCTCAGTCATAATCTGCTGCGCCGGCAGGTTTCCCGCATAGCTCACCGATCTCACATACTGATTTTCCAGCTTCGCCTCGCCTGCCTCGAGTTGCCGGATCAGCATGAGGATTGCTTCCAGGATATCCACCGGTTCGAATCCCCCGACAACAATCGGTACGCGAAAATCACGGACCAGATCTTCATATTCCTTGCATCCCATGACGGTGCAGACATGCCCAGGTGCAATGAAGCCCTGCACCCGGTTGGTGTCGGAAACCATCAAGGCGCGAATCGCTGGCGGTACCAGTACGTGCGAAACCAGCAGGGAGAAGTTGGTGAGGCCTTCGCGTTTGGCCCGCCACGCAGCCATCGCATTTGCGGGAGCTGTGGTTTCGAAACCAATCGCCAGAAAGACGACTTTACGATCCGGGTTGGAACGGGCGATCTTGACTGCCTCGGTCGGGGAATACGCGATACGAACGTCCGCGCCTTGCGATTTGGCGCGAAGCAGGTCCGAATGTGATCCAGGCACACGCAGCATGTCTCCATAAGAGACCAGGATTGCGTCGGGGCGCAGCGCCAGCTCGATGGACTTGTCAATGGTTTCCAGCGGCGTGACGCAGACAGGACAGCCTGGCCCGTGGACCAATTCGATGCCGCACGGCAGCAACTCATCGATTCCATAGCGCATGATCGTGTGGGTCTGGCCGCCGCAGATCTCCATCAGCACCCAAGGCCGAGTCGTATGTTGAACGATTTGAGCGACGAGGGCCTGCGCAATGCGTGCGTCGCGATACTCATCGAGGTATTTCATGCGGCTGCTCTGTCCTGCTTCCCGCGTTTGGATCGAACCGAAACGGGGACGCACACAGGCGAACTTTAACCCGTGACGAACATACTATCGGTGATGAACATCACGTTGTCCTGTGAGGGGTGACTCTCTGGCATTTGAGACGAAAACGGAAACTAGAAGGGAGGAACCGTTGGAATCTTACGAATCGCTTGGAGCCAGTTCCGCCTCCAGCATTCCCATCTCTTGCAGAAGTTCGAAGGTGCGGTCGGCTTCGATCCGGTCGACGACGCTTATGGCGAAGCCGACATGGACTATCACGTAGTCGCCGACGCCGGCCTCCGGTACAAAGTCCAGGGAAACCTGACGCACAATGCCGCCAAACTGAACGCGAGCAGTTCTTGTCCAGCCCTGTTCCTGGACTTCAAGGATTCTTCCCGGTATCGCGAGGCACACGACAGGTCTCCTCAACGCCCAGTAGAACATCGCGTTGTTACGGCAGGCTGTGACTGACGGCACACCTCACGGTGATGATAAGAACTCCGCCCCTGAGTCTCGGTTCAGCTGACTTCGGCGAGTCTGAGGTCAGGCGATCTCCTCTATTGCGCCTTCGGACTATTCCTCATAAATGGAAAAGGCCGTGATCGACCATAATCAACAGCCCACACACAGCCGTTCGCCGCGTGATGTTAGTTCCGCAGGAGTTCCTGCCCGCACAGCTCCTATTGATTCAAGTACCGGATTATTTTGAACGCGGTGTCTACACCATGGTAGGGCACAAACACCGAATAGTTTCCGACGGCTACAATCTTGCCATCCGACTGGATTGCCAATGCGTTGGCGCCGATGGAAGGAGTCTGGACTCCACCTCCGAATATGGTGACGACCGTACCATTGTTTCCGAATGTGGTGTCGAGCTGACCGGCTGGCGTGTATCGAGCCAGCGAAAACGCCGTCTGCGGGGAGTGGGAAGCAGTGCCGACCGTCACGATGTCACCACTCGACTGCACCGCCAGCCCCGAAGTTGTGATGCTCTGGTAAACGGGAACAACGGTGAACGTGCCACCGTTGGTACCGAAACTCGCGTCCGTAACCCCTGCGGCCAGATAACGAGATACTGCAAAGCCGGAGCTCGCAACGCCGCCGACCGGGAAGATAGAGTTGTTGGTCAGGGTCCCGCCTGCCAGAAATTCCCCGGTTGGCAGAAGCACCAGACCGGCCGCCGTTCCGGGACTGGCCAATTGGCCGCCAATTCCGAAGGTGGTGTCGAGAGCGCCATTCGAGTCATATTGAGAGATGAAGCCGCTGGCTCCCAAAGCGGAAGACACAACTAAGATCTTTCCACTCGGAAGAAGCGCCAGCCCAGTGGCTGGATAACCAGCGGTCCTCGCCGAACCCCCGGTCCCAAAGCTGGTGTCAAATTGCCCGTTGGACAGAAGACGCAGCAGGTATCGGTCGGCCACCAAAATGCTGCCGTCCGGTTGGATCACCACACCCTGTGGCGTTGTGCCAATGAAATCGGTACCTAACGACGCGATCCCGCCGGTCCCAAATGCGGAGTCGAGGACTCCAGTCGACAGGTACCGAGCCACGAAATTTTCGCCGACAGCTACAATCTTGCCATCGCTCTGTAGGGCGATCGCCGTAATCGGGACGCCTTCTATGCTCGCTATGGATGTAACGCCGTTAGTCCCAAAGGTTGTGTCCAGGCTTCCGTTGGTGTTGTAGCGGGCAACCGCGGGGATGGGAAAATCGTTGTTGCCCGGGATTCCGCCGCCAATCACGATTTGGCCGTTGGGCTGAATGATGACCGCGTTCGCGGTAGCCATGTTATTGGTATAGTTTTGATCCCCAAAATCCGTGGTTACAATGCCTCCATTGCCGAATGTCGGATCGAGGTGGCCAGCTTGGGCAACAGCCCACTGGAAAGCGCTGAGCGTGAGGAAGAAGATCAACAGCGAAGCGCGGTGCAATTTTGTGCCGTACATGACGTCTCCTGATCGACTAGATTGCTTCGGAAGCGAGAATCGAAGGCGGCCTCAATACTATTCCGGACCGGAAGGAAGTTGTCACGAAATTGTCACCAGGCAGTCAAAAGATAGTCAAAGCAGCGACGACGGGATTGAATGTGCTGTAGCTCGAATACGGAGACTGAGCTTGATGTCTTGAATTCTCCCCTGCATTAAACAAGGAGGCGCATCAGTGCCCCATGCGCCGTTTCGGCTTGACAAGGGAGAACTCCGTGATTAAATGTCTGGGTGTGTTCGCGGCTGCGCGGCGGGGTAGCCGGACGTTTCCGACCACAAGATAAGCATAAGCCAAGTGTAGACGCGTGTCTCCGGGTTCCGGCAGCTCGAATTCCGCCGGCCCCACACTTGTGTCGATTTGGCAGCGGAACTGTGGCGCAGGATGCCGGTGGAGACACGGCAACTGCTGACGAATTTCGCACCGGGATAGGGGCCAACACTAAAGAATGGGAGCCAGTTCAAACGTAAATCAGCCGATCCCGACACCTGTCCCAAGCTCTATTTCTCCGACCGGCAAGCAGACCTATGCTGCCACAAATCGCGAGACTGTTGCTGACAAAACAGCCCTTCGTACCAAGACAGTTGTTGTGCTGGGATTCGCCGCAGGCCTCCTGCTTTCGCCAAAGCTGTGGGTCAGTTCACGCTTCTATCCCCTGGTTCCCGTCTTCCACGGCTTACCGCACATTCCTTTTCCGCTGGACTACATCTGTTATGGCGTTTTGCTGCTTCTTCTTGTCGCCATAGCCTTCGTCGCCAAGCCGCGAATTTATATCTTTGCATTTGCGGCTTTCATCGCCGTGTACTCCCTGTTGGACCAGACCCGGTGGCAGCCATGGGCTTATCAGTACTGGCTGATGTTAATTGCGCTGGGATGCTTCTCCTGGAAGCCAGATGACATCCGCGGACGGCAGGACGCGGTCAACATCTGCCGCCTGATTATGGGTTGTACCTACGTCTATAGCGGCCTGCAAAAGCTAAACAGCAAGTTCGTTGCCGAAGGGTTTCCATGGGTCTTGGGCACATTGCATCTTCATATTCCTATCACCTACTTAAATTACCTGGGATGGATTGTCCCCTTCATAGAGATAAGCATTGGCCTAAGTTTGCTTACACGCAGATTCCGCAAGCTCGGGATAGTCAATGGCATTGTGATGCATCTGTTCATCTTGTATAGCTTCGGCCCGCTGGGGCTTGACTGGAATAGCGTGGTATGGCCGTGGAACGTCGTAATGATCGCTCTTATTCTTATCTTGTTCTGGAATACCGATGTTACTTTTGCCGACATTGTATGGCGTAATAAGTTTGTCTATCATAAAGTGGTTCTTGTTCTGCTTGGAGTGTTGCCGGCCCTTAGCTTTATTGGCCGGTGGCCCTCCGATCTGTCTCTAGCACTCTACACCGACAACTTGACCGAGGCGAATGTGCTTATCAGTGAACGGGTGAAGCAAACTCTTCCAGTGTCCGTCCAACAGTACGTGAAGCCAATTCCTGGGCACATTGTGCTTCGAATTCAAGACTGGTCCTTTGGTGAGATGAACGTACCGCCTTACGCAGAGATACAAAGCTTCACGAGCGTGGGCTCTGAAGTATGCCGTTATTCACACAACTCTGCTGACGTTTTACTTTCGGGATACGAGAAGAACACGCTGCTGGGCCCGGGAAAAGAGATACGCAATACTTGTTTTGGTACGCTGGTCATTAATCCTTGATGGAGTGAAACTTTACCCAAAATGATTGACCGGCCCGATTCCCTTCCCGAGCGGATAGGCCGAAAGGATGCCTTTCCGGACGTAGTCCTTGGCGGCGTGGATGGCTTCTGGCAATTTGTCGCCCAGCGCTAGTCGACACGCGAGCGCTGTAGCGAAGGCGCAACCAGTTCCGTGGGGCGAACGCGATTCCAGGCGTTCGCCCAGGATAATCTCCTCCTGATTTTCGTCGGACGCCACTTTGTAACTCAGGTAATCATTGGCTGACTGCAGATGACCGCCGGTGATGACCGCGGCGTTGGCGCCCAACCTGTGCAGGCCGGCGGCGATTTCCCTCAGACTGGGCAGCGCCAAGTCCCAGGAAGCTCCGCCGGCGATTGGTTCGGCCCCAACCAGCACTGCGGCCTCGTCGATGTTAGGCGTCATCACATCGCACAGGAGAATCAGCTTCGTTCGCAACACCTCCACTCCGGCCTCATCCAGCAGTGCAGCTCCTGACGACGACCGAATCACTGGGTCCAGCACGACATTCGGCAGCCGCCTGGAGCGGAGAAAGCCCGCGACCGCTGCTGCAACCGCTCCCGACCCCAGCATGCCCAGCCGGACAGCCGCGATCTCCACATCGTCCGCCAGCGCCTCCAGCGTCCGCACGACCAGCTCCGGCGGCAGTGGCTGGACACCGAAGACGCCCTGGGTCGACTGCACCGTCAGCGCGGTAATGCAGGTAACGGCATAGCAACCCAGCGAAGCCGCTGTCTTGATGTCGGCAGTGATTCCGGCTCCCGAGGAGGGATCGTAGCCGGCGACGCTGAGCACAACCGGTGGCACGCGCATGGGAGGACTCTACCGCAAACCGCTGTTTCGCGGTACCGGGCGGGTTCGGCGGCTAGTCCGACGGTGCGGCTCCGGAGTCTGAGCAACCCAAGCCGCTCACTAATTTTCGAGACCACGGTATCCAGCCTTGGGCAGCAGAGGCATGAAAACGCGGTTTACGCGCGACACAATCGTCCACCTGCTCTAGAATGTGATCTTCAATTCGGCGGCGACATACAACAGCCGAGCTGCGGAATTCTTCTAACCTATTTCGCGGCTCGGTAGCCAATGTCGTTCGAGGTGATCATGCAGAACTGGAAGAAGGCATTTGTATTCGGATCGATCGGCGCTGGCGCAGTCCTGATTTTTACTGGCCGACGCCCCGTCGGCATGGCGTGTGCCGCGGCAGGTCTCGCGGTGCTGGCGTCGGAATATCCAGAGAAATTCGAGGCCGTCTGGGAGAGCGCTCCCGACTACCTGCGCAAGGGAATGCAGATCTTCGCCACGCTGCAAAAAGTGGGCGAAGGCTTTGCCGAGGAAGCCGAGCGCCGCAGTGTGAGCGCCTGGCGCAATGTCCGTTCCGAGTACGGATCGTAGACGCGGCCAGGAACCTTTTTCGAAGGGGACGGCCTTCGGGCCGTCCGAAAATTCTGCACATCCGATTATTGAGATTCAGCCGCTACTCGTCGGCGCGAACGAACGCGCCGATCGGCATCAGCAGGTATACTTTTTGCATCCATGCCCACCAAGCTGGAAGAGATCACCGCTGCCGCTCGCCGCAAGGCTGCCGCTGTCAAAGCGTCAGCGGATCTGCGCGCTCTGGCTTCCCGAGCGGAGCGTCACCAGCCAAGAGGGTTCCGTCGATTTCTCCAGGATCGCGCGGCAAGGGGCGCAGCCATCATCGCCGAACTGAAGAAAGCGTCCCCATCGAAAGGCCTGATCCGCGCGGATTTCCCTGTAGCCGATCTCGCTCGCGAACTGGAGACGGCTGGAGCTGCGGCGCTTTCCGTGTTGACCGACGAGGAGTACTTCCAGGGCTCATTGCGGAACCTTGCGCTTGCCTCGGCCGCGACCAGGCTTCCCTGCTTGCGAAAAGACTTCATGGTTGACGAGTTCCAGATGCTGGAGGCGCGCGCACACGGCGCTGATGCGGTCCTGCTGATTGTCGCCGCGCTGACTGAGTCCGAGTTGACCAGTCTGTTTCGGAGCGCGCGCACGGCCGAGCTCGATGTGCTATGCGAGGTTCACGATGCTGCGGAGCTGCAACGCGCGCTTGACGCCGGCTTCGATACTATTGGCGTCAACAACCGCGACCTGCATACATTCCGCGTCGATCTGAGCACGTCACTGCAACTGGCCGAGCTTATGCCGGCGGGCATCCTGAAGATTTCCGAGAGCGGAATCGACAGCGGCGAGGACATTGCGCGTTTGCGGCAGGCTGGATTCGACGCCTTCCTGGTGGGCGAATCGTTGATGCGTGCGCCGAGTCCCGGCGAAGCGCTGCGCGAATTGCTGACGCAGGCGGTTGCCGCGAGCTGATGTTGGTGGGCAGGTTATGACGTGGGTGAAAGTTTGCGGCACGACGGACCTGCACGACGCGCAGCTGGCTGTAGCCGCGGGGGCCGAAGCGCTGGGGTTCATCTTCGCTCCCAGCCTACGTCGAATTGAGCTGGCGGACGCGACAGAAATCATCACACAGCTGCCGAATGGGATTGAGAAGATCGGGGTCTTCGTGAACGAAACTCCGGCGCACGTGGCCGAAGTGACGCAGAGGGTGGGCCTTTCCGGCGTGCAATTGCACGGGGATGAACCGGCTGAGCAGATGCCGGAGTTCCGGCGGACGCTGGGCGAGCGGAAGATCATCAAGACGCTGCAGGCGCGCGATATTTTGAACACCGGTCAGGAGCGGCTAGCGAAGTACTTGTCGGCGCCTGACAGTATCGACGCCATCCTGCTCGATTCCGGTTCGGCGCAGCAGCGCGGCGGAACGGGAATTCCCTTCGCGTGGGAAGAAGTTGTGCCGTTGGCGGCGGCGATTCGGGAGGCGATACCGCTGATTATCGCCGGCGGCTTGAATGCGGAGAATATCTCCCAAGCGCTGCGACTGTTCGCTCCGTGGGGAGTAGATGTAGTCTCAGGCGTGGAGCGCGAGCCGGGAAAGAAAGATGAAGCGCGGCTGCTCGAGTTCGTAGCTGCGGTGCGCGGCACTAAGGCCGCGGCGAAGCAAAGGGAGTGATGGAAGAAACCAGCCCCAACGCGAGAAGTTTACCGGCGGATGAGCCACCCGCTGAAGGCAGCGTGTCCAAGCACGTCCGCAAAGTGCCCGGACGCTTCGGCGCGTACGGAGGGCGCTACGTTCCCGAAACTTTGATGGCGGCATTGCAGGGCCTGGAAGCAGCCTACGCCGCGGCGCGCAAAGACAAAGCGTTCCGCGGCGAGTACCATCGCCTGCTGGCGGATTTCGCTGGCCGGCCCACGCCATTGTTCCTGGCCGAGCGGCTTTCCAAACAGCTGGGCGGCGCGAAGATCTATCTGAAGCGCGAAGACCTGCTGCACACCGGCGCGCACAAAATCAACAACTGCATCGGGCAGGCGCTGCTGGCGCGGCGTATGGGCAAGCACCGCATCATCGCGGAAACCGGCGCGGGCCAGCACGGCGTCGCCACGGCCACCGTCTGCGCGCTCTTCGGCATGGAGTGCGTGGTTTACATGGGCACCGAAGACATGCGGCGGCAGGAGCTGAACGTCTTCCGGATGAAGTTGCTGGGCGCAGAGGTGCGCGGTGTGGAGTCGGGCTCGCGCACGCTGAAAGACGCGATCAACGAAGCCATGCGCGACTGGGTCACCAACGTTCGCACCACGCATTACCTGCTGGGCAGCGTGTTGGGCGCGCATCCCTATCCGACGATGGTGCGCGACTTCCACCGCGTCATCGGCCAGGAGGCACGCAAGCAGATTCTCAAAGCCGAGGGGCGGCTGCCATCGGCGGTGATTGCCTGCGTCGGCGGCGGATCGAATGCGATTGGCGTGTTCTACGAGTTCATCAAGGACCGTGAGGTAAAGTTGATCGGCGTCGAAGCTGGCGGACGCGGCCACTCCTTGGGCGAACATGCGGCGCGCTTCGATGGCGGTGGCCCAGGCGTGTTACAGGGGACGTACTCGTACGTGCTGCAGGATCAAGCCGGACAGATTGCAACGACCCATTCCGTCTCAGCAGGACTTGACTATCCGGCGATCGGTCCCGAACATGCGCTGCTGCACGATCAGGGCCGTGCCGAATACGTTTCGGCGAGCGATCGAGAAGCGCTGGATGCCTGCCGTACGCTGGCTCGGATGGAGGGCATTATTCCGGCGTTGGAGTCGGCACATGCGGTCGCGGAATGTATTAAGCGCGCTCCCACAATGTCGGAGTCTGACATTGTGATAGTTAACATCTCCGGCCGCGGCGATAAGGATATCGGGATACTGCGGGAGAATTTGGGGTTCTAGGGACGCTGCTCTTTGGGTGTCATTCTGAGCGCAGGGAGGCCAACTGTTTGGCCGAGCGGAGTCGAAGAACCCCCTATCGCCGAAAAGGCTCTTGGATAACCATAGGGGTCCTTCGACTCCGTTCGTCCGCCGCGGCGGACTCACTTCGCTCAGGATGACAGACGAAAAAGGAGATGAGGTAGCAGGTTGGCAATCCGCTTTCACAAACCGCCGGGATTAGTCGCCTACATCACCTGCGGCGATCCCGACCTCGACACATCGCGCGAGGTCGCGCTGGCTGCCATTCGCGCGGGCGCTGATGTCATCGAACTGGGCGTGCCGTTCAGCGATCCCGTAGCCGATGGGCCGGTGATTCAGCGGGCCAGCGAGAGGGCGCTGCACCATGGCACGAATCTGGCCGGCGTTCTCGATATCGCCAGGCAGATCCGGCAACAATCGCCCGCCGGACTCATCATCTTTTCCTATCTGAATCCCGTCCTGCAATTTGGGCTCGACAAATTTTGCGCGGCCGCGGTCGAGGCTGGCGTCGATGGAGCGCTCATCACCGATCTTCCCGTCGAGGAAGCGGGCGATTATCTGCGCGCGATGAAGGCGCACAAACTCGCGCCGGTTTTTCTTGCCGCTCCAACCAGCACCGATGAGCGGTTGCGGCAGATTGCGAAACACTCGCGCGGGTTTGTGTATGCCATCTCGCGTACCGGAATCACCGGCGCGCGGCAGGAACTGGCTGGCGATGCGCGATCGCTGGTGGAGCGGTTGCGAGCGCACACCAAATTGCCGATTGCGGTTGGCTTCGGCGTCTCCACGCCGAAACAATTCTCGGAAGTCGGCAGCTTTGCCGATGCGGCCGTGGTAGGCAGCGCCATCGTTCAATGTATCGAACAGAATCGCGGGCGGGAAGCCGCCGCTGTGTCGGAATTCTTGACTTCTCTCACCGCGAATGTAGGACCTGCCAGGGCCAGCGGATAGGCCAGGCCTGGGAACAATCACAAGAACTGAAACCATGGACATCGCTGACTGGCGCAAGAAGATCGACGATCTGGACCGCAGGCTGGTCGAGTTGCTGAGCGAGCGGGCGCAGTGTGCCCACGAGATCGGCAAGCTAAAGCGCAACTCGGCGATGCCCATCTACGAACCGGACCGCGAGAAGATCATCTACCAGAACATTGCGCGCTATAATCCGGGACCGCTGTCGGAGATACAGCTGCGCCAGGTCTACGAGCGCCTGATCGACGTCATGCGGCAGATCCAGCGGGATGAGATGTTGCCAGAAACCGATGCGGAGAAAGCTACTGAGTTGGAGCCGAACGACTGAAGGCGGGCGTACTACGTCGCTTGGCGAGAGGTCAGATCAATAAACATTACAAAAGCTTGTTGAGACTTTCCAGAGTTAAATCGGCGTCTCGCAGGATGCTCTGCAGAACCTTCGGGTGAAGCACTTTCGACCCGTGAAACGGTACGGTGACGCGTTTGCCGGCAGCGTTCTTGTAGATCATGTGGCTCCCACTCTGGCGAGTCAGAGAGAAGCCAATCTTCTGTAGCACGGCAATTATCTGGCGAGCAGTTGAGGCGGGGGAGCTTGGGCATTAGACCGCGACTTGGATCATGGAAACGCTTACCGAAATATCCTGGGGAAGCTCTTCGCCTTCAGCGCGACGGTCTTCAATGTGCAAACGGATAGCGTCCTTGATGTTAGCGATGGCCTCTTCGTAAGTGTCGCCTTGGCTATAGCAGCCTTGCAGCGCCGGACACGAGACGTAGTATCCGTCCTCGTCAGCTTCGATGATGATGGGAAACGCAAACTGCGGCATGGGCAAATTATAGGTCGGGAGGGCGAATTTCCACTAATCTATTTCGGTATAGCCCTCAAATACCGCCTCTTACCACCCCGTGAACAAATGCCCCATCTTTTCCTTCTTGGTGCGCAGATAGTTCTCGGAATGTTCGTAGGGCTCGACTTCGGCGGAGACGCGCTCCACAACTTTGATCCCCGCGCCTTCCAGGGCCGCGACTTTCTCGGGATTGTTGGAGATGAGGCGGACTTCGCGCACGCCCAACTGGCGCAGCATCTCGGCAGGCAACTTGTAGGCGCGATAGTCGTTGTCGTAGCCGAGCTCGACGTTGGCCTCCACGGTATCCAAGCCCCGGTCCTGCAGTTCGTAGGCTTGCAGCTTGGCCATCAAGCCGATGCCGCGGCCCTCCTGCTGCTCATAAATCAGGACGCCTGCGCCCGCTTGCGTGATCATGGAGAGCGCGAGCTCCAGTTGCTGGCGGCAATCGCAGCGCATGGAGTGAAAGACGTCGCCGGTGAGGCATTGCGAATGGATACGGACCAGCGGCGGGGCGGAGTGAATGTCGCCCATGACCAGCGCGACCGCCTCCTCCTTCGCGGTCCCCGAGTGGCCGTTGCCGGCCGCGCCGTTTCCTTTGGCCGACGGGGCGCCGGCAGGCGGTATTTCGAATTCCCCTTCGAAGCCGTAGATGCGGAACTGTCCCCAACGGGTGGGGAAGTTCGCCTCGGCCACTTTCTTTACAAACGAGCGGGTCACACTTCGATTATAAGCCGCCAGCTCACTTCATGATGTTCACGGATCACAGACTTGGTGTTTGTTCAGCACAGACGAAAGCTCAGAGCTATCAGCCGTCAGTTTTCAGCCATCAGCTAAAGCCGTGAACGGTGAGGATTAGCTGATGGCTAAGAGCTGATAGCTGATGGCTTGACAAAAAAGGCGGCCCTTGTGGGACCGCCTGAATGCGAGTTCGATTCGCTACTGACTATCTTCCGTGTCCACCGCCGCCGCCGTGACCGCCTCCGCCGCCACTGTGACCACCGCCGCCACTGCTGTGCGCGCTCCCGCCTGAAGAGTGCGGTGCGGAGTACGATCCCGTGTTCCGGCTGCCAGATGACGGGCTCAATCCATAACCACCTCTGCCTCCGTATCCGCTCGAGGATCCCGCTCCATAGCGGGAGGAAGCCGAGTACGTTGGCGCCGCATGGTAGGAATATCCGGCTGGCGGACGCGGGACAGAGGACGCTGAGCCGTGCCCGGACGACGAATTGCTGTGCGAGCCACTTTGCGAATTGCTGCGCGACGGAGCCGAGGACTGTGGCGCTCCGCTGCCCGAATGGTTAGGCGTGTACGGCTGCGATGACCGCGACGCCGTCGAGTTGTTCGCGCCGTACCGCTGATTGTTAGCCGTCGTAGCGGTATGGCTGTTGGCAGAGCTGGCCGCGTTGCTGTTCGCGCGAGCAAAGTTGTCATTGCCGCTCGGCGGACGCGGTACGTTGTGTGACTGCGTCACGTTGCTGGAGCCCACGTTGTTCGAGCCTCCGGCTGACGGCGGACGCGGGACATTGTTTGCCGGATTGCTGGGCACATTGGCGCGAGCCTGAGTTTGGGTTCCGTTTGCACCGTGCTCAGCTCCGCCCGTTGCTTGCGTGTTATGCGCGCTGTTCGCTCCGGCCACCCCGGTGTGCGTTGAATTGCTCGCGGCAGTTCCCGCATTCGAGTTGCCGCGTGCCGTCGCCGACTGAGCACTACTGAAGCTGGCAGGCCGAGCCGGCGGCGTCGCCCGAGTCACGACTGAACGATTTGCCGACGCCGCAGAAGGAACGTTGGTGCGCGGCGTCTGTCCGCCCAGTACCGAAGACTTGGTTGGGTTGACGTTGGCCGAGCTCAGCGTGTGCGCGTTGTTCAGAGCGGAAGCCGGCACAGCTCCGCCGACCTTGTTGACCGCCGCACCCGACGTAAAAGCCTCTTTCGACGCCGAGGTCACACCGTTTTTCGCGATCGAGTTGGTGCTCCCGAAATTGCCGCTGTGATAGTTGTTAGCAGCGTTGTTGATGTTCGTAATATGCGTGTTGGTGACGTTGACGTTGTGGAAGTAGCCGGCGGTCACATATCCGCCGCCGCGATACCAGCCGCCGTGTCCCCAGCCACAGTAGCGCGGATAGTACGGCGCTCCCCATCCCAACGGGTACCAGCCAAATCCAATGCCGACACCGAAGCCCCAGCCGCCGCCCCAGCCAAAGCCAACGCCGAACCCAGGTCCGCCAACCCAGCCCACCAGCGCGGGCGCATAGTAGGGATTCCAGTAGCCCAGCGATCCAGGCGCCCAACCCCAACCGCCGCCGTAGGTGACCCAGCGGCCATAGTGGAACGGCGCAAATCCCCAGGGAGCGCTATCGACCCACGTCCATCCCCACGGAGCAATCCACGTCCACTGGCCGTAGCGGTAAGGCGCCCACCCGACAGGCACAGACGTCGGAGTCCAGACCGGACCATAGTCCGGCGTTGTCGCCCAGGTGCCATTTGCGTCAAGGTCCTGATAGCCAATTACGCCGGGCGACACATAGCGCGCCGACAAAGAATCATCCAGCCGCTTGTCGCGCACCTGCGCCCAGTCTTCAAAGCCGTCGCGTGCCGGAGCGCTGTACACCGCATGTTGCAGCGAGTTGCCACTGCTGAAGCGTACTTGCGTGCCGGAATTGACCCGCACGGCAGCGCCTTTTCCGGTGGCCTCGCCATATCCGCTGCGCACCGTCACCCAGCTTTGATCCTGGCTGGGAAGCACATCGAAGCGATAAACGCCGGTCTTCATCACGGTAAAAGCGTAGTTAGGCGTGTCGATTTCGTAGACCTCGCCCTTCTCCAGATGGAGGACCGTGAGATTCAGCGTGCCCTGATCGAGTTCCAACTGGACGGTGCTGTCGCTGACGTTGGTCAGGGTCAGGCTGGTCTCCGAGTTCATACGGATGTAGCCGTCGCCAACGTTCAGTTCGGCGCGCGAATCCTTGTCAGTCCAGATGCGGTCAGAGGTGGTCAGTGGCCGGTTCATGTTGGCGGCAATCCAGTCGTTCACGCCACCCGGCTGCGTCGAAACCTGGCCCGACATAAACTGCACACGAGCCACGCGGCCCGAAGGGTCCTGCTGCTGCGCGCCTTGTTGATCCGGATAACCTTGCTGGCCGGGATAACCCTGTTGTGCCGTTGGATAACCCTGTTGTCCAAAGTCACCTTGCACCGAATTATCACCCGGTGGAGGGGGAGCCATACTCTGGTCCTGAGCGAAGACCGCTCCCGCCGATAAGACGACAAACAGTAGTGCCATCAATAGACATTCAAACCGCCACCGTGACTTCATCTCTCGCACCTCTTGCTGTCCCACCACGATATCTTTCCTTCTGAGGCGAACCCGCTCCCCTTTTGTCTGGGAACTGCCGCCATGCATCAGTATGAACCCCAGATTCGTGAATGTGTTGCGCGTCGTTTTTCCATCGCCGTCATCGTTGGTTTGAAGTGACGCAGCGTTCTGAGCCTCTTACCTTTAGATGCGACAGCGTACTCCGCTTATTCATGTGATTCGGAGGGCCTTGCACCGGCCCGGAGGGCGACGTTTGCGTTAGCCGGCCACCAGCGCGACATTCATCAGCCCGGAGGGCGGCATTTGTGTTAGCCGTGGGCGTAAGAGGCTGTTACGAAACCCGTGTCGCCGCTCTGCGGCTTTGCATTGTTTCCCACTGGGCGGGGGCTGATGCCCCCGCCTAACGTCATCCCGCCGCGTTGCGGCTGTTTTCATCGCCTAGTTAGATCGCCTTGATCCACCAACCAATCCTGGACCTGAGTTTCGTAACAGCCTCGTAAGCCCGCGGTCAGTGCGGGAAAGGCAGGCCGAGCCGCGGAGCGGCGGCACCTGCGGCTCGTTGTCGAGATGGCTTTGTGCCGTCCATACGGGACCGGGTTCCTATAAAATGCTGACCCCGCCCTGAAGGGTGGGGCTATCCTCTTCCGTCCCGCTGAACGAGACTCGACCCTTCGCAGGTCGATGTCAAGCGAAATGGCCGGAATTATGCACTTGCCAAACCCGCAGACCGACTAATTATTTGGCCTTGGTACAGCCGATCTTCTCTCGGTACTTGATTTCACCAGCTTCGATCGCGTGCGTTCGGAGCATGATCTGTTTCTGCAACTGGCGCAGCTCAGGATATTGGAACAAGTTGCACTGATCCATTTCCTCCACGTCTCCAGTTCGCGGACTCACGAAGTAGATTCCCCATGAGCTTGTAGCCGCCGTATTCGGAAAATCACAGGAAGCCCCGAACGAATAGTAGTCAGCTAGGAACGGCTGGCCCTCCTTGTCAAGGCTGGCAATCTTACAGTGTCGCGAGGATATCGGAAACCCTTGGTGGCGCAGGACGATATCGACCAAGGATTTGGCTTCAGTAACACCAATGGTCGCCTCTTGAGCTTCAACAGTTCCTGCCGCAAGAAGCATCAAGACAACCGCAATTAGCTGACTCACCGCGACCATTTTCAATTTTCCCGATCTACCGAGGTCTGCGTTTTCGTCCCTTTGGATCTCGCTTTTCCTTCTCCACCGGTTTCGCCTTGAGCACGTCGCAATCATCTCTCGCTCGCGGCCCGTGGCTCGTAACTCGCAGCTAGTTGCTAATTGCTAGTTGCTTCCCTCAACACAGCTTCCCGAACTTCGACGTGTACTGCAGCCCGATCTCGCCGCACGAGCCTTGCTCCACCGAATACACAATGCAGGAATCGAATGGGCGCGAGTACACATGCAGGCTGACGGCGCGCTGGTTCCACTCGCGCGGGTTGTGGACGTCGTGCACCGGATTCAGCGGATCGACGGCGACCGGATTTTCAGCGGTGATGAACACCTCGTCAGTGGGAACGATGTTGCAGCTATGCGCGACCAGGTCTTCGGAGATCACGCGAAAATTCTGCACCGCGAGTCGGCCGATGGGAGCGGCCATCCAGCAGTTCTGGCCTTTGTGGTTGTGGATCGAGCTCTTCATGCCCGGCTCCCAGCAGATGGCCAGCAGTTCGTAGAGTTCGGTCCTGTCGATGAGGTTGCGGGTGTAGTGTTGCGCGTTCCAGAAGAGGTAGGGCGCGATCGCTTCCGGATGGACGCGATTGGCTTGCAAGTATTGCAACGTGCCGCGCACTTCGGTGAAATCCTGCTCCTTCAGCTTGTGTAAGCCGCTGATGAAGTCGTCGAGAGCAAGCAATTGCATTATTTTTTGTGGCGAAGTTTCGGTAGCCATAATGTCGGTCTCCTGGGACAAAACGCTCATTCTAGACCAAGTTCGACAGTTCCTGCTGGCGAACGGCACTATGCGCAGCCGGAGGGCGCGGGCAAATCTTCTGTATTCGCCGCGGCTGCGGAAATGAGTTACGCCACAAGGCGATTCCAAGCATATAATGTGCGCAAGAAGCACCCCGGCAAGGTGCGGTCCGAGTTGGGCACTGGAGTTTCCATGAAATCGCGTGCTTTCGCAGCGATGATTGCGGTGCTGCTGGCTGTCAGCCTCTCGCTTCCGGCGTTGGCACAGGACAACAACCCTCAGTCGCAGACATCAACTCAACTTTCCAGCAATTCCTCTGACCAGTCGCAATCGGCAAGCACAACTGGCGCTCCCACCGCTCAGCCTGCAAACAGCGCGAATGGTACAGGCAGCCCGACTGACACCGCAGCGGCAACCGCGCCCGCCGCGAATGCGCCGAAGGACACCCACGACAAGGGCAAAACCGATATTGACGATATCGGCGACCGCAAAGTGGGTTCGACGGGAAGAAGCATGGGCAACTGGTACTCGATCGATACCGACATCAAGGTCGGCAAGCAGTACGCGATGATGGTGGAGCAGAGCGCGCGCATGATTCAGGACCCCGTCATCACCGAGTACGTCAATCGCGTCGGTCAGAATTTGGTGCGCAACTCGGATGCGAAGGTGCCCTTCACTATCAAGGTTGTGGACTCCGACGACGTGAACGCTTTCGCCTTGCCCGGCGGATTCTTCTACGTCAATAGCGGCCTGATTTTAGCTGCCGATAACGAGGCCGAACTGGCCGGCGTCATGGCGCATGAGATCTCACATG
Organism: Candidatus Korobacteraceae bacterium; assembly: GCA_049516475.1. Lineage (GTDB taxonomy): Bacteria > Acidobacteriota > Terriglobia > Terriglobales > Acidobacteriaceae > Bog-257. The sequence goes on from JBEKTC010000013.1 coordinate 24,593, forward strand.
TCATCCTTCGTCATGCCACGCAGGAGATGACCCGCCAAAACTATGTGCAGCTGTCCACCGTTCCGCTGATGTTTGTGATTCATAGTTGGGGCGTCTATGAGGCAGTCAATATGGCCATGAGCCTGGCGCTGCCGGTAACGTTCATGAAGTTCTCGCGCGACTTTGAAGCGCAAGCTGACTACTTCGGCCTGCAATATATGTACAAAGCGGGATACGATCCGCAAGCGTTCATCGCCTTCTTCGAGAAGCTGAAGGCGCTGGAGAAGCAGAAGCCGGGAGCGCTGGCCAAGGCCTTTGCCTCGCATCCGCAGACCCCGGATCGCATCCAGAAGAGCCAGGAGGAGATTCGCGAGATTCTGCCGGCGCGGCCCGAGTACATCGAAGATACATCGGAGTTCGACGAGGTGAAGGCCCGACTGGCGGCCTTCGAAAACGGCAAGAAGGCGATTCCCCAGGACAAGCAGGGTCCGACGCTACGCCGTACACAGACCGCGGATAGCACCACCACTACCCAGCCGGGCAATGGTGGGGACGATCGTCCCACGCTGCAGCGCCGTGACGACGATTACGCTTCCGCCGCCAATCTCGGGATTGTTCTGAATCCATGAAGGGCGATCAACTTTTTTCAATCAATTCGAGCACCGGATAGTTCGCCGCGATGGCCGCGAACGCCTGCGCATCGGAGCCGGCGGCAACCGGAAAGTATCGCTGCACGGCAATCCTGAAGCGGTCGAGATAGGCTTTCAGCAGCTCGGGCTTCTCAGCATCGGGCACCGCCCGCAGTCGAAAGCTTTGCCGCCAGCGTCCTCCCTTCAGAGTGATCTCTCCCGCAGCTTCTGCGTTGCGCACCCATTGCGTGCGTCCCCGCGGAGCAACCAGGTAGCGCTTGCTGTCAATCTCCAGCAGATCGATGGGAGTGGAATAGAGCTTTCCCGATTTTCGCCCGCGTACCTGCAGCAGGTAATTGTATTTCGGGCCGAGTCCCATCCCCACCAGGAATCCGAAGCAGCGGTTGAAGAGGCCTTCAATCGCGTTCGGCTTTCGGAAGGCGGTCATGCCGGAGTTTTCCATCCCTCAATTCTATGCGCGGAGTGATCTCGTGCGCGTCAGTATCGTTTTCTCCCAAGCACGAGCCCGCAGGAAGCAGTAAAATAGCTAAACGAATATCGACAAAGGGACCAGGTTCGACTTCTAAGTGTGGAGCGCCTGATCGGGTATTGCATGAAGAGATTTTCCTTCCTTTCGCTGGCGGTGCTTCTCGGTGCTTCGTTCCTGCTGGCCCAGACTACGACCAGCGACACGGTTGTCGAAGAGATTATCGCGCGCGTCAACAACAGCATTGTGACCCGGGCCGATCTGCGCAAGGCGCGCGAGCAGTTGCTCAGCGAGGCACACCAGCAGCCGGACGCCCCGACCGCCGAACAGCAGGCCAAGGAGCACGAGAAGGACCTGCTGCGCGATCTGATTGACCAGCAACTGCTCCTGCAAAAGGCGTCGGACCTGGGCATCAGCGCCGACACCGATCTGGTAAAGAAACTCGACGACCTGCGCCAGCAGATGCACGCCGAGACCATGGAAGAGATGGAGAAGGCGGCCCAGTCGCAGGGCATCGCCTTCGAAGATTTCAAGCAGAACCTGAAGAACAACCTCCTGACCCAGAAGGTGATTGGCCAGGAGGTCGGGGGGCACATTTCTGTCTCCAATCAGGAGATTCAGCAATACTACGATCAGCATAAGGCCGAGATGGACCGGCCGGAGCAGGTGCGGCTGAGCGAGATTTTGATTTCCACCCAGACCACGGCGGCGGTGAAGACGGGGAAAGGTGAGACCGCGCTACCGGTGGCGCCAACTCCCGACGCGGTAGCACAGGCGCAAGCCAAGGCCGACCAGGTTTACGACCTGTTGAAGAAGGGCGGCAACTTCGCTGACCTGGCCAAGAAGTACTCCAATGGCCCGACCGCCGCGGTGGGAGGCGACCTGGAATACTTTAAACGCGGCACCTTGTCCAAGGAGTATGAGTCGAAGGTCTTCGACCTGCAGCCCGGACAATACACCGAGCCCATCCGCACCAACCAGGGCTTCGTCATCCTGAAAGTTACGGAGCACCAGTCGGCCGGCGTGCCTCCGCTGAAGGACGTTGAAAATCAGATCCAGGAACAGATTTACATGACCAAGATGCAACCGGCCTTGCGCGATTACCTCACCAAACTGCGCGAGGAGGCCTACATCGATATCAAACCCGGCTACATCGATACCGGCGCCAGTCCCAACGAGACCAAGCCCATCTACACTACTGCCACCACCAGCACCGATAACAAGCCCAAGAAGAAGAAGAAACTGGGATTGTTTTAGAAGCAGCAATTAGCAACTAGCCATTAGCTGTCGGCCTGTAGGCTTGCATCAACTGACAACTGACAACTGACCACTGACAACTGACCACTGACAACTGCCTCTGGCTACTGGCTACTGACAACTGCTACCATTAGGCGCTCGGCTGCTTTACGCGGCTGCGATGCGCCCGAACTGACTCCAATGAAAGAATTCTACATTTCCGATTGCGCCCGGATGGAGAACCAGACCATCACCTCGCTGTTTGTGGTCGCCCTCAAACAGGTGAAGTCGAAGAAGAGCGGCGAGTTGTATCTGTCTTTGGTGCTCGCCGACCGCAGCGGCCAGGTGCAGGCAAACATGTGGGACAACGTCGCCGAAGCGATCTCCGGCTTCGAGCAGGACGACTTCGTCAAGGTGAAGGGTGTAGTTCACAAGTACAACGGCCGCTGGCAACTCACGGTTCACAAAATGCGCAAGCTGGGTGAGTCGGAGATCGACTACTCGGACTATCTTCCCAAGACCAGCAAAGATATTGAGCAACTCTGGCAGACGCTATGCAGCTTTGTTGAGAGCTTCCAGAATCCGTGGCTAAAGTCGTTGATAAAGGAATTCATCGCGGACGAGGCGCTGGTCGCCGCCTACAAGACGGCGCCCGCGGCCAAGACACTGCATCACGCCTTCGTCGGCGGCCTGCTTGACCACGTCGTGTCGCTGTTTACGGTTTGCGATCTGGCCTCGCGCAACTATCCCCAGGTCAATCGCGATCTGCTGCTCTCCGGCGTCTTCCTGCACGACATCGGCAAGCTGCACGAGCTCACGTATCAACGCTCCATCGCCTACACCACCAAGGGACAACTCCTGGGACACATGATCATCGAGCTGGAAATGTTGCACGACAAGATCGCGCATGTGCCCGGCTTTCCGGAGGAACTGAAGGTCCTGCTGGAGCACCTGATCATCAGCCACCACGGCGAATACGAGTTCGGATCGCCGAAGCTGCCGATGTTCCCGGAAGCGCTCATGCTGCACTATATGGACGATCTCGACTCCAAGATGGAAAGCATGCGGGCGCAGTTCGAACGCGAGGCTGAATTTGATTCGCCCTGGACGAGCTACAATCCTTCGCTCGCCCGTCCCTTGCTGAATCCGAAGAAATTTATTGAAAAGGGCCTGGTCAACTCGCGACTGGTGGAAGTTCCGAAGGCCGTGGTCGCCGCCGCGGCCGGCCCCGTTGTCGCACCGAGCAACTCCGGCGACAATCCGGCTGAAAGGACGCAAAACGCCGGAGCGAATGCCGAGGAACTGGAGCCTGGAAGCGCCAGCGCAGGTGAAGCTCACGAGAAGCAGTCCTCTTCACCACTCGAGGCCCTGCAACGCAAGTTCGAGTCGCACAAAGTCATGCCGAGCAAAGCCGCGGAAAAAGTCCGCTAGACGGCGTCCTGCGGCAAGCCAGGAGTTGTCCCTATATTATCCCGCCCACCGTTGAGGTGGGCGGGTTTTTGTCGGGACGAATCGCATCCGCCCTGGGTTAACTTGCCTTCCGTCGACGCGCCGCTTCGGTGTCGTTTGTATCGGCGTCATGCGTGGCAGCCATCCACTCGCGGACTTGCTTTGTGGCTTCCTCCTTCGTGATTCCGTACTTCTCTTGTATCTTTCCTTCCAACTGCTGCTGTTTGCCGGCGATAACATTAAGGTCGTCGTCGGTCAATTTGCCCCACTTTTCTTTCGCAGAGCCCTTCAACTGCTTCCACTTACCTTCAATCTGATCCGAGTTCATCGTAGTCTCCTTTTATGATGTTGCACTCTCTTCACGTTGTCTCCCTTGCTAGAAACAGGAATAAAGAAACCAAAGACGTCGTTTCAACAAGAGTCATTGCAACGTTGCATGTATGGACTTTAAGGCTCCGGGCATCGGATCGTACATCCGGTACTACCTGTACGTTCCTCAGGAATATCCCTTAGGCACGGACCTCAGCACTGCAACCTCAAGACCTCATCACTCAAACCCCAAAGGATCTCCTAGAAAGGCACTCTGTAGCTCCGCCCAGAACATTGAGACAGAACGCGCCTCGGTTATGTGGGGAAAATATCGGCCAGGAATACGGGCAACACCTTATTGTGAGCGGTCCAGCCTGCACGCTATGGTGGGACGAAACGGAGACAATAGAGCGATGCGTTCCAAATAGGCTCTTCGCCAGAACAGAGAAAAGGAGCGAGTTGATGCCGGTTAAAAAGCACCTTCGAGGAGTTGGGGCTAAAGAACAGAGGCAGTATGAGGACATCAAGGAGAGCGCGGAGCAATCCGGTCGATACGGGAAGCGGGCTAAGGAAGTGGCCGCCCGAACGGTCATGAAAGAACACCGTGAAAAAGGTCACCGACCCGGGCAATAAGCGGATGCCATCTTCTTAGAGCCGCAGTCGGCGTTGGAGCAGGGCGAACTGGACTCAAAATAGAGCGGAATTATTTTTTAAAAATTGTTTCCTCATGCCCGCTGCACATACCGCCCGATTGCCAGCCCGTCAGATGGGAGTCATTGTCGCCGACGTGACTTCAGCATCTGCTCTTTCTGTATCCCATCACCCGGGCAGGCGCCGGTAGTAGCTCTCGCCGGCGTCTGCTCCTGCCTTTTCCATCATCTCTGCTGAGATCCTTGCGCAATCAGACCGAACGGGAAGGCATCGGCCCCTTTCCAGTAAGGAAAATTGTCCTAACTGATACGGAATATGCCCTATGTACGCTTCATCATTCCCAATCTATAGTCCATGAACACTGGTGGAAAATTGACCCAAGCAATTTGGAGAAAGGTCATGAGAGCACACATTTTATGCGTTGACGATAACGGTTCGCGTTCGATCGACCGTCGTAGGAGTCTCGAGGATGTTGGATTTGTGGTCATGTACGCGTGCGATGAAACCCAGGCGGCCGCATTGTTGAAAACACATCCTGTGGATATTGTGTGCGTCGATTCCTACTCCTTGAATAGCGTTGGGAGCGCGTTGGGCGCAAGCATTAAGAGCGTGAAGCCTCGTGTCCCGCTCATCCTCATTTGTGACCAGGGCACGACACCTGACACGTTGGGGGAGCATGTTGACATCGTCATGGATGAGCCGGATTTTGACACGAAAGGGCGGTGGTTGCTGGAAGAACTGTGTGACGCTTGCGCTCCATTCTTCCTGCGGTGGCTCGATGAGTGGTTGGATCGTGAATTGGCTTCGAAAAAGAACGAGCCGTGTCTGTTGAGGTAGACAGAACACACTACTAAGCAAAGGAGAAACATATATGGTGACTATTCTGATCGTGATTCTTGTGCTCGCATTGGTGGGAGCATTTCCCGCATGGCCCTACAGTCGGGGCTGGGGTTATTACCCCAGCAGCGGGTTAGGGTTGGTTGTAGTGGTGCTCCTCATCCTGGTATTGCTCGGGCGCCTGTGAACATGGCTCAGATCGCATGAACATCTTCTACAGGACTTTTGTAGAAGGACTACAGCGTTTCCCCGATTGGACACCCTTTGGTGGAGCAATAGCCTCGGGCTGACTCCACAGGTTGGCAAGTACAGCGTCGAAATAGCTCAGCGTATATCACGGAGGACAAATGATGAAAGCGCTATCCAGCAGTACTGTTCGGATTATTGCGTTGGCTAGCCTGCTGCTCACCACGGCGATCATATTCGCGCAAGAGCCGTCAGCACAACAGGCAACTCCCGCAGCGGACAACAGCAAAGTCAACGACCAAAGCGGCACTCAACCAACGGCCGACCAGCAAAAGAACGGCCAGTCCGATCTTGAGCTTACTCGGCA
>JBEKTC010000014.1:0-27149 GCA_049516475.1 Candidatus Korobacteraceae bacterium
GGTCGCGCCATTGCGGCGATCGAAGATGTAGCTTCGACGCGCGATCTGTCTTTGCGGGTGATGGTGACGTCGCCGCGATAGTCGAAGGCCTGCTCGAGGGCGTCGCGCAGCTCGGCTTAGGTGGCGAGATCGGGGACGCGGCGATTGACAACTTCAAGGTGGTCGAGGTTATGTTGTGGTTCGGACATTTTCGCTGTTCGCCTTTCGCTCGTCGCCAGAGCGCCATTCACCGCAGAGACACAGAGGCACAGAGAAATCAGGTGGAGTTCTCTGTGTCGCCCATCCGGATCTCCACTGGTAACCTACCCGGTGTCCTATCTTCTTCCGCTTCCTCTGCGGACAGGATAGGAGCAAGACTCGTGTGTCGCCGGCTGAAGCCGGCTCAGGAATCTATAATAGGTGGCCTACCCAGCACTCCGCCGCCCCAATCCGCGCGAAAAGCGCACGGCTCGGGGCCCCCGCTACGTGCTGGGCTATCCTGTCGCCGTCCCGCTGCGCGGGACTCGGTTGCTGGCGGCTTCGAGCCAAAAAGCTAGGTAGCTACACTGACCAGGGTCTTTCACGGTGAATCAAGCTTCGACCCCGGAGCGATCAAATAGCAGATCCCTCGCGGGCTGAAGCCCGCTCGTGATGACAAGAATAAGGGGCTTGAACGCGGCGCTGAAGCGCCGCACTACCCGATCCAAGGCACAACTCAGGGTTTTTCAGCAGCCCGTGAAGTCGTACCCTGATAGAAGGCGAAACCGCGCGGACAGGGCAATGCGGATGTTATCGGCACGACCGAAAGCCGAGCCCTGATACAAAGCGAAACCGCCTGGAGCACCGGCAACGGAGAGAGCGGGGTTTTATGGAAGCTGGGCCTTCCACAGTTCTGTGGAAAACACTGTGGAAGATTCCCGGCGCAACTTCCGTAGCGGCCCTTCTTTCAGATACTTACACGCCTTGCCCATGATTTGTTGCACATCAAACTCGTAATGAAATCAGCGACATACGGGTAGCACCTCCGATATGGGAACGGGCGGCGGCGTTTTCTGCGGAAGAAGCACATCTGGGACGTTTTGCACAACTTTAGCATCTTGGTGGCGGTGCGGTTGGCACCAAGAAGGCCTCGAATAGTAGCCAGACGGGTGATCATTGCAACCCAGGGCCGCCGCTCCTCCACCCCAATCCGCGGACAATCACCAATCAGAAATTCCCATGCCCCTGCTCATCACGATCCCGAGCCGCCCTCGAACACCTTCTTCATCTCGTAGGGATAGACGCGATAGAGGCTATAGCTGATGGCGACGTCAGAGTACTGGCGGAAAAGCAGGTCGCCGCGGCCATTGGCGTCGGCGTCTAGGGCGTCGATGATCTCCATGCGGGCGAAGGAGTCGAGATGATTGCTATCGGTCACCGAGCTGAAGATTTTGATGGGCCTGCCATTGATGTCCTCGTGGGCAACGAAGGTGACGAAGTAGTTGAACGCGCCACCGCCCAGCGCCTTGACCGTAACAACCGGTAGCGTCGCGGTGAGCACGAAGGTTGGCGAGTTGCTGAACTCCAAGTCGAAGGCTCGGAGATCGTAATCGGTGATGGCGGCATTTTTCGGCAACGCCGGAGTCTTGCGCTGCGCGATGAACTTGCGGATCTCGTCCATCGCCAAAGCGGTGAGCTGCTCCGACTTGTCCGAACGTTCGTTCGTGTTCATGGGGTAGAGCAGGGAGCGCCCCTCATGCGGGGTTGCGTCGGAGACGGCAGGATAGGAATGCCGGCCCACGCTGTTTAATGCGGCGATCAGCTTGGGCTGCGACTGCGGGGTCGCTGGCGCGGTCGACTGAGCGGCGCTGAACGGTTTCGACTCCGGCGTGGTCGCCGATGTTGCAGGCTTGCCGCGCCGCAGGGTCGGACGATTGGGATCGCTTTCATCCGGGGACGATGTGGCCGCGGGCGATGCGGCGTTGGGCGAGGGCGACGTCGAAGATGCCGCGGTGTCCGGCGGCGCAGCGGAGGTTTCCGAGGAAGGCTTCTTCAACGTTGGGCGATCGGAAGGTTCATCCGGACTTGGAGCTGTGTTACCGCCTGAGGGATTCGTGCTACCCGACGGTGCGGTTTGCGAAGAGCCCGAGTTGCTGGACGTGTCGGAGCCGGAGGAACCGCTTGATCCCGCCGCGCGGTGCAGCACGGGACGATCGTCGGCGGGATCGTCTATGGGCTTCGGTTTGGGCTGCTTAGCGGCTTGCTGCGCAAGCTTCTTGTCGAACGGGAGCTCCGGCTTCCAGCGGCCCGTGCCAACCCAGCTTCCCTTGACCTGCTCGGGCGTGGTGACCGTGAAAAGCCCGGTGGGCTCCCCGTAGTCGGTGGCCTCGTAGACGGTCTCCGGTAGCAGCGCCATGGGCTCGGGATTGGCGCCATAGAGGCTGGCATCGTAGAAGCGGTCGTCGATCCACAAGGCTACCGGGACAAGCCGCGCACCGCCACCGGGCAGGAACTCGAGCACCGCGATGGCCCGCGGCCCGCGCTGCGTTTTCTTCTTCTCGGTGCTTTGGGTTTGGCTGGGCTGCTGATCGGAATGCTGCGTGCGATCGCGGATCTGGGCGCCGCTGAATGCGACCAGAGACCACAGCGCGAGAAGAGTAGCGATGGCCCAGCGGCCGGAATTGCGGTATAGATATTGAGTCATGGAAATCAACAGCAAAGCTCCCAACTTCACCCTGCCCGACGAAAACGGAAACCCGGTTTCGCTGGAGCAGTTTCGCGGCCAGACCGTGGTCCTGTTCTTCTACCCCCGGGCCGACACTCCCGGATGCACCATCGAAGCGTGCGGCTTTCGCGACGCCTTCAAGAAGCTGCAGAAAGCCGGATTGGTGGTGCTGGGCATTTCGCCCGACACGCCCAAGGCGCAACTCAAGTTTAAGGAAAAATACGACCTGCCGTATACCTTGCTGGCCGACGACAAGAAAGAAGTCGCCAAGAAGTTTGACGTGCTGAAAGAGAAAAACATGTATGGCAAGAAGGTAATCGGCATTGTGCGCAGCACATTTCTCATCGGGCCGGACGGAAAGATCTTGCACATCTTTTCCCCGGTGAAGCCCGAGGGCCACGCCGAAGAGGTCCTGGCGGAGGTAAAGAAGCGGGGATAGAAGAGCTGGAACTCCGCTCAAGGTCATGCCTCTTCTGGAAGCCCATCACCTCGCGAAAATGTTCCACGTGGAACATTTTCCTTCCCATTTTGGGAAAAACGGCCCCGGAATCCGCGCCGTCAACGACGTCTCGCTCACCATTGAAGCCGGCGAGACCCTAGGCCTGGTCGGCGAATCCGGTTCCGGCAAGAGCACCCTGGGACGGATGCTCCTGCGGCTCATCGAACCCGACTCCGGCCAAGTCATCTTCGACAACCACGACGTCTTGCGCGCCAGCGGATCGGATCTTCGCCGTCTGCGCCGTGACATGCAGATCATCTTTCAGGACCCCTTCGGCTCGCTCGATCCGCGCATGACGGTGGAGCAGACCGTCTGCGAGCCCATAGCAATTCACGGCAGCCAGAGCGATCATCCCCGCCGCGAGCTCGCCACGGAAGTCCTGCGCGCCGTCGGACTCGACGCCTCGGCCCTGCCGCGCTATCCGCACGAATTCAGCGGGGGGCAGCGCCAGCGCATCGGGATCGCGCGCGCGCTGATCCTGCGGCCGCGCTTTATCGTCGCCGACGAGCCTGTCTCCGCTCTGGACGTGAGCGTGGGAGCGCAGATCGTCAATCTGCTGAAGCAGCTCCAGCGGGAGTTTCAGCTGACGTATCTGTTCATCTCGCATTCCATGCCGATCGTGCGCTATCTCGCCGACCGCATCGCCGTCATGCAGCGCGGAGAACTGGTGGAGGTGGGCACGACGCAACAAATCACTACCGCACCGCAGCATCCCTATACCAGAACGCTGCTGGCCGCGACGCCTGAGATGGGTTAATACCACAATGGGGTATATACCGCAATAGGTTATATGTCACATTGTAGGATAGCTTCACGGATGCAGACCAAGTTGCGGAATGGTGGTACTATTCCCTGCTAACCGAGGAGAAAGCGATGCCTCATTGCACGAAGTGCGGAACGGAAGTTCCCGTCAACGCGCAGTTCTGTCCCAGCTGCGGGCAGTCACAGCCGCCGGCGCCTGTCGCTGCGCCGTCATGGCAACCGCCGCCTCCGGCAGCGCGATCTGGCATGTCGGAGAACACCGCCGCTGCCTTGAGCTACGCCTTAGGCTGGCTCACCGGCATCATTTTCTTCCTCATCGATAAGCGTCCTTACGTGCGTTTCCATGCCGCCCAATCGATCGTCACCTTCGGCGCGCTGAACCTCATTCGCGTTGTCGTGGCAATGATCTTCGGCGTCGGATGGATGTTCGGTAGCCATCATCACTTGGGCTACGGCCATGCCGGATGGGGCAGCTTCGGACTTGGCATCGCCGTGCTCGCCTTGCTGGGGATGCTAACTTTCGTCCTGTGGATCTACTGCCTGATTAAGGCGGGGACGGGACAACGCTTCATTCTGCCTATCGCCGGCCCAATTGCGCAGAATCTTGCCGGGCAGTAGTCCGCTGACGACATAAGCCCTTACTGAATCGCCTGCGGCCGCTGCGCCATCAGCTCTTCGAAGCGTTTGTCGGTGCGCAGGGTAGCAAACTCGCTCTCAGTGTAGACATCGTTGATGCGCTTATAGCCATCTTCCATGGCCTTGCGCAGATACTCCAGCGAGCGATCGAAATCTCCGGCTTTCGCATACATCCTGGCCACCATGAAGGAAAAGGCGGCGCGATCTTCCGGCGATGTCGCTTGCGCCATGATCCCGGTGCGCGAGACGCGGGTGAAGATGGTAGGATCGCGCGAGAAGGCGAGCGCGTATTGCTTTCCCGCATCCACAAAATCATGCTTGCCGAAATACGATGATCCCATGTTGTAGTAGAACACGGCGTCCTCAGGGCGAAGTTCTATGGCCTTCTTGTAATAGTTGATCGCCTTGTCGTACTTCTTCTTCATCTGCTCGACGTAACCGCGGTTGTTGTAGCTCTCCGCAGCATGCTTGTCCATCTTGATCGCATGGTCGAAGCACTTGGCAGCCTGGTCCGGACGCTGCAACAGCAGATAGGACATGCCCTCCTTGTTCCATAGCATGGCCGATGGCTGCTTCTTCATCGCCGTATTGTAGTAGTCGATGGAGTCGAAGTAATGCTTCTGTGCGCGCAACTCATCACCCTGCTCCTCAAGAACAGCGGCCGAGGCGCTGCCGTCGGGAATGGGCGGCGGCGTGAGCTGCGTTGCCGGTGAGGTAGCTTCAACCGGCGGCGATGTCTGGCCATTCTGCGGCCACGCCATTAACGGGGAAACGAACAGAAGTGTTACCAGGGTACAGATGGAAAGCAAGACCCGAGGTGATCGCGGAGAAGCCATGGCCATCCCCTTGCTCCGTCCACATTATTTGCGGCGCTCGCGTGCAATGCGGACAAAAGCTGTTTCTTGCTCAATATTAGACCTAATTAGGGCTGGTATTGTTCCCATTTTGCACAGGATTCGTCCCGGTATCTTGCTGTTCATCACTGCCATCTTTGCCAAACAGGCGTCCGAAGAATCCTTTCTTCTTTTTCGGCTTCGGCGGTTGCGCCTGCGCGGCTTCACCGCTGGCCGGGGCTTGCCCTGGCGGGCCGCCCGCTTCTGACGAGACTGGTCCATTGGTGTTCGGGGGCGGCGCGGCGACCGCCGGGGATCCCAATCCAAGAATCTTGGTGAAGAATCCGCGGTGATCGCCGGACGCCTGCTCGCAGGTATCCTTCGGCTCAGTGCCCGCAATGAATGCGACGGTGTAGTCCTCCGGGCACGACGGCGTCGCCAGGCGGTTGGTCACTTTGTCCAGCTGGACCGTCACTACTCCCTGAGGTGCCTTGAAGTCGGTCACATCGGCATACTGCGGCACTTTGATCGCGCGCTTCATGAATTCCGCCCAGATGGGTGCGGCTGCCGCGCCGCCTGCCAGCTTGATATCGGTGTAGTCGTCGTTGCCCACCCAGACGATACACAGCAGATTGCTGGTGTAGCCGGCGAACCAGGCGTCATGCGAGGTCCCGGTCTTTCCCGCCGCTGGCGCTGCGAACCCTCGCGCCCGCACTGGATAACCGGTGCCATTGTTCACCACGGCTTCCATCATGGTGGTCATGACGTAGGCCACGCGCGGGTCGAGCACTTCCTTGGTGTCAGTCTTGTAATTATCCAGAACGTTGCCGCGCGCGTCGCGCACCGACGTCACCATCAGCGGCGACAGCCGCGTTCCGCCGTTGGCGAACACGGTATATGCGCCGGCCATCTCTACCGGGGTCGCGTCATAAGCGCCAAGTGCGATTGCCGGCGTGGCGCGCACGCTGGCGATGCCTGCAGCCTTGGCCAGCGCCGCAACTTTGTCGAAGCCCACTTCCTGCCCCAGCCGGACGGTCGCGTTGTTCAGCGACTCCGCGAGAGCGTAGCGCGCCGTGACCTCGCCATGGAAAGCCTCGTGATAGTTGCGAGGTTCGTAAACTTGATCGCCGTTGGCGATACTCACCTGCGAGTCGTCAATCAGGCTTGCCGGGGTGAAGACGCCATCGCTGTTGGTCGCCACGCCTGTATCGGAATCGGTATTGGTATTGGCGAACAGCGTCTGTCCCGTTACCGCGGTATTGATCGCCGCCGCATACACAAACGGCTTAAAGACGGAGCCCGTTGGACGCTTGGCCATGGCATGGTTCAACTGGCTCATGCCGTAATTTCTCCCTCCCACCAGGGCCAGGATCTCGCCGGTATGCGGATCGATGGCTACCAGCGCCACCTGCGGCATCGGACCCGATTCAACTTTGATTTCCGTCGTCGCGTCCTTGCCGGTACCGGTCTTGATCTTGTGCGTGCGCCGCTTGATTACCTGCTCGTCGACCACCTTCATCCCGATATCGACCGCCTCGGCGGCGGCGCGCTGCAGATCGGGATCGATGGTGGTGTAGATGCGCAGCGCGTGATTGTTCAGCTCCTGCTCGTTGAACTGGCCTGACAGCTGGTCCTTCACCAGGTCGACAAAGTAGGGCGCGTCGCTGGCCTCCACGTTTGGCGTCGCCAATGTGAGCGGTGCTGCTTTGGCCTGTTCGGCTTCAGCGCTCGTTATAGTGCCGGTGTCGACCATCGAATCCAGCACCAGATTGCGGCGCTCCAGCGCGCGTTTTGCGTTCTTGTACGGCGAAAGATAATTCGGACGCTGGATCATTCCTGCCAGCAGAGCGGCTTCCGGCAGCGTGAGGTTCTTGACATCCTTGTTGAAGTAGGCGTGCGACGCCTCGCCAAATCCATTGATGGTGAACGAGCCGCGCTGTCCCAGATAGACTTCATTGGCATACATCTCGAAGATGCGCTGCTTGGAGAACTTCTGCTCCAACTCGATGGCGATCATCATCTCCGTCAGTTTGCGTTTGAGCGTCTTCTGAGGAGTAAGGAAGAATCCGCGCGAGAGCTGCATGGTAATGGTCGAGCCGCCCTGCTCGTGCCGGCCTTCGCGCAAATCCACCGCCGCGGCTTCCAGAAGGCGAATGTAGTTGACTCCGCCGTGTTGGAAGAAACGTCGGTCTTCGATCGCCAGCACCGCGTTCACCAGCACTGGCGGAATGTCCTGAAACTTGATGAGTTCGCGCTTGGAACGGTCCTGGCCCTCAAACAGCGCGGTCACCAGTTGCGGCTCCAACTCGTAAGCTGCAAACGCCTGATGGTTGCCGCCGGCCTGGCTGATCGATGAGACCTTGCCGCGCTCGAAGCGAATCACCGCGGCGGAATCGGAGCCGTGGAACGATTGCGGTCCCGGCATTACGTGCAGCCCGTCGGGATCGAAGGAATAGTGTCCGATGGGCGAGTCGCCGTCTTCGCTGTAGCCGGCGCGCCGCAGCTCCGCCGTCAGGTCGGCCGCGTCCAGCTTCTCGCCGACCGAAATCGTGCGCGGCCGGGCATAGATCTTGGCCGCGTTGCTGAAGATGCCGCCTGCCATGCGGCGGTCCACCACTCGCTCGTACTTCACGTACACATACGCGAAGATCCCCATGAAGACGATCCCAGCGATGACGAAGCCGGCGACGAACAGCTTCACCAACGGGTCGCGAAACGAGAAATGGCGGGTCCGTGCAGGTCGAGTGCTTTTCGACGCCCGTACCGCCGGCCTTCGATCAGGTACTTTGACTTTGATTGCCACGTTTATGAATACGCAGAGAAGCCGCTAAGGTTCATGGTAGACCTGGCCTTCAGAGCTTGCCCTGAGCGAAGTCGAAGGGCCAGCGTCCAGACGGCGTTTTCCTTGCTTAAGCAGGCTTTAGCCTGCCGCAATTCCTAAAGATGCTCTGTCACATCCTTAGATGCCGATTTGCCGCGAAAATCCTCGGTCCTTCACATGCCTTCGTGGCCCATCAGGCGCCAGCGAAGCGCCTGAGCAGACGAGGGTAAAAGACGACCGCCAAAGCAGACTTTATTGTAAAGCAGACGACCGGCCGCAAGTAAGCGGAGTAAGCGGATGGTTAATAGTGGCCCGAATCCGAAAACCCAGTGCCTCAGTGCTTCCTTGCGCGTAATGCCTTAAAACTCCTCATCCCAGGACCTCAGCACTTGCCAAAGGTTCTTTTGATGGCCGAACAGGACCACTTCACCGGGCTCAGTGAGATCGGTGCTGGCATCGCCGCAGGTATTCTTAGCAACCACGCCCGCCTTCATCGCCTCGCCCACGGAAAAAGTTCGCGGCGCAAAGCACTCAACCAAACCATTCGTCAGCAGTACTATGCTCACCGTCTCTGGGACAGGATCGGGCAGCGGAAACTCGACAGTGCCAACGGAGTCCGTCCGATGGCACCCTCGGGATTGGTCCACCGCGGTTGGCTTCGCAGCATCACCAGCCGGGAAAGAGACGCAAACCTGCTTCCAACGCAACGGATGCCCACTCTTGCTGTCAAGAAGAGAGATCTTAAGGTCAGCGGCGTAACTGATCTGCCCGAAAGCGCAGAGCAATAACAGCCCTGCTGAGATGGGTCTGAAAAATCGCATGGGATACCTGACTACCTACTCTCCCCGCTGCGTTGGTCGGTCACGACGGTGACCGTCAGGAATGCAGGCTCTCGAGCTTCTTCCACAAGGAATCGAGCGGTACGGTCAGCCCGGGATTTGCGATCACGAACGCGTCCGCCGGATGCCACGCTTCTGTACTGCAGTCGAATGCCCCGCGATGCTGCGGATCAATAACCCAAATGTGCGGAAACCCGAAGTGGCGATAGTCCTGAAGCCGGCGCTCATAGCGGTTCATGCGGTCCTCGGGCGAGAGGATTTCGATGACGACCACGGGGGGCCTGGTCAAAACGGCTTCGTAGGGTTCATCGACCCGGGGCACTGCAATGTCGGCGACACGCACTTGCTGCGGAGAAACCTTGATTCGAATTTCCGGATAGGCTTCCAGCTTACATTCCTCTTCGTGGATGGCAAACCATTTCACGAAGAATGCCTGCACAGCCGAGTGATCTTTCTCACCCACGTTGCGCTCCTCCAGTTCGCCGGCCACATAATCCCGATCCGGCCGATAGCTGGACATAAGATACTGATCAAGGGAAACTTGGGTGGTTGCCATCGGGGGCTCCGAGGCTGAGTATAGCTCACTATGTGTCGGCGTTGAAGGAGCAGCTTCAGCTCTGACCTCAGCTTGCCGAATGGTTGCGCCTTCGAGGCCATGCGCGCTTTCCTCACCGCCATGCGTGATAAGCCTCACTTCCGAGACATGACCGCCAGCCGTCTATCTACGCAACCTCTCGCATAACAAGCACTTACGCGCTTCCTCAGTTATGGCTGCTGATTTGCACCTATCACCTTGCTCACGGGAAGGAGCGAGTATGGCATTTAGCCTTTTGTCCGTACCCAAATGGATTCATAAGACTTTTTCGAACCTGCGTACCGGCGTTGTCCTATTAATTTCGGTTGGCCTCGCGTCAGCCTTAGGTACGTTCATTCTGCAGCGTCCAGCGACAGATCCTGAAAAGCTCACGCGCGCCTATTCGCCCGCCACACTGCAATGGCTTGATCGCCTCGGCCTCACCGATGTTTTCCACGCCTGGTGGTTCCTGACGCTGCTTGGACTCGTCAGCCTAAGCATCGTTCTGGTATCGATCGATCGCTTCCCCAACGCTTGGCGTTTCTACGCGCGCCCTTACCGCAAGACGGATTCGCATTTTCGTTCAGCTCTCCCCAACAAAATTGAGTTGCCAATCAGCGACTCTGAAGATGGTCTCAACGCAGCCGAACGGGGTCTGAAGAAATCAGGCTGGCCGGTCGAGCGCATCGCCGACAGGAACGAACCCTCCTTATATTCCGAACGTCATCGTTTCTCGGTCATGGCGGTGTACCTCGTCCACGCCAGCCTGCTTTTGATCTTTGCGGGCGGCATCATCGACGGCGTCTTTGGCTTCAGCGGATTCATGGCGCTGCAGAAAGGCCAGACCAGCAACACAATCGAACTGCGCACCGGTGGCACCAGGCAGCTTCCTTTTTCCGTAAAGTGCAATGGCGCGGGACAAGAGAACTACGCTGACGGCTCCCCCAAACGCTGGTGGTCGAAACTGGCGGTTGTCGAGAACGGGCAGGACGTAGAAGCCAAGGAGATCGTCGTCAACGATCCTCTGATTCACAAAGGCCTGCGTTTTTACCAGGCCAGTTTTGGTACGACCGGAAAGCTCGAGGGATTAAAAGTCGCCGTAACTCCCGAACAAAGGATCCCCAGCGAGATGACGCTGACCATGAACCAGCCGGTGCAACTCGATCCCAAGACGACAGTCACCCTCGCCGAGTACATTCCCGACTTCTTCGTTCGCGACAATCAGATCTTCAAGCGCTCCGACGATCCCGTGAATCCGGCGTTTCGCCTGCAGGTGAAGGACCTGGCGACCGGCAAGGACGCCAAGCTGTGGATGTTCCCAGCGTACAACGCCGCCGCGCAGGGCGAAGCAACCAGCTACAAGTTTGAATATCGCGATATGCAGATGGCTACCTACACCGGCCTGGAAGTTTCGCATGAGCCCGGACAGTGGCTGGTTTGGGGCGGTGTCCTCCTGATGGGAGCGGGCCTGTTCGTAGCCTTCTACCTGGTGCACATGCGGGTTTGGATTGCGGTGGTGACGGATGTACGCGGCAATCTGGTGCTGTGGATTGGCGGACAGTCGAACAAGAACCGCGACCGCTTCGAGCAGAAGTTCAACGAACTGGTCGACAACATTCGGACCGAATTAGAAAGCGCGTCGGCAATTCCGTTCTCCGCAAAGAAAGAGAAACCAGAGCTGACGCTGGCGGGTGTGAAGTGAGGAATGGCTCCCGGTGAAGGGGCGGCGCTTTAGCGCCGCGTCGGGCCGGGCGATTCGAGAACGGTAGAGCGAACCTTCAGGTTCGCGTCAGCCGGACCGAATAAAGAATGAGGGGCTTTAGCCCCGAAACAATCATGACGACTTACTTCATCACGGCTTGTGCACACATGCAGCAGAACCTGTTCCAACCTGACCAGGTTGCTGATCTCATGGTCGCGACGCTCCTCAAATATCGTGACGCCGGCGAATTCGAGCTTCACGATTACGTGGTGATGCCGAATCACATTCATGTATTGCTGTCGCTCAACGAACCGCAACAACTGGGCCGAGCGATTCAACTGATCAAGGGCGGTTTCTCGCATTCCTTGCGGGAAAACGGATCGACTATCGAGCTGTGTGGGAACAGCGGTATCACGATCGCCGCGTGCGCGATCCTCACGAGTTTGCCGCGTTTTCGCAATACATTCGTCAGAATCCCGTGCGCAAAGGCCTGGCCGAAAGCGCGGAGGAACATCGCTATTCATCGGCGGCATGTTGCGCCGGTATGCCGGGGCTAAAGCCCCTTGTTAGTAAAAGGACTGTCGGTAACGCGAACCTGAAGGTTCGCTCTACCTGAGCGTCGCTACCGGACGGCCCTGAAGGCCGTTCCCTTCAGAAAAGTAAGACGGAGGAAAGACATGGCAACCCGGGCACGAGTCGTACAGATGGAGCAGCGGGCCGCAACCGGCGGCAATGCTCTGCTCATCCTGGTAGGCCTCTCGGTAACATTTCTGCTGATCGTGGCGCTGCTGGGCGCGGCCAAATCCGGCGGCAGCCTGTTCAGCGAAAGCAACCTTCTTTATGTAGCGCTGATCTTTTACGCTGCAGCGGGCGCGCTCTACATGGGCTTCGGCGTCACCGGCACCGCTCGTTATGTGAAGTTCGCGTCGACCGCGACGGCGATTGGCCTTACCGCCAACACGCTGGCGATCGCGCATCGCTGGTACCTGTCGGGCCGTCCGCCGTTCGCCAGCATCTATGAGATGTTGCTGAGCTTCGTCTGGGCCGTCGCCCTTCTCACCCTGGTGGCGGAAAAGAAATTCGGAGTCAAGATCATCGGCAGCATCACCATGCCGCTGGCCGTGGTCTGCGTCATCCTGATGCAGCTGTTGCCCTCGGAAGTCCGTCCGCTGGTTCCGGCGCTGCAATCCACCTGGCTGCATGTTCACGTCACGCTGGCGATGCTGGCTTACGCCGCCTGCGCCTTGAGCTTCGCGCTCGCCATGATGTTTCTCATCCAGGACGGACTCAAGACTGAAACATTCCTCGCCTGCACCAGCGCGACCGTCAGTGCAATCTACGTCGCCATCGTGGCCACGCGTTTCGAGAAGTGGGGCGGGCTGTCTGTGACGGCATGGGACCCGACCACCAAGTCCGACATGTTCCTGGGGCGCGGGATGCGACTCTTCGTCACCATTCCCGACCTCGGTTGGCTCTTCGTCATCGCCGCGCTGGCTGGGATCGTTCCTCTGGCACTGTATTTCGCCGCCCGCGGGAACAAAGAAGAGTCGTTCTTCGGAATCGCCAACAGGGCTGTGTTCATCGGCATCCTGTTGCAGATTGTTGTCCTGGCTGCGTTCGCCCTTCGGGTGCGCGACGCCAGTTACCCGTCACCCGACCAGGATGGGCTCTTCCCGACCAGCCTGGCCGCCAGCCCATTCTTACTCGGAGGCATGGTGACGGGTATTTTCGCTTCTCTGTTGTACCTGATGATGCTGTGGCGGCGCACCGACCTGCAAGGCATGCTGCCGTCCGCCGACACACTGGATCGCGTCACTTACAAAACGATTTGTATCGCCTTCCCGCTGCTGACCGGCATGATCGCCACCGGCGCCTACTGGGCCAACCGCACCTGGGGTTCGTACTGGAGTTGGGACCCAAAGGAAACCTGGGCCGCGATCACCTGGCTGGTGTATGCGGGCTACTTGCATATGCGGATCACGAGAGGATGGCGCGGACGTAGGGCCGCTTACTTCGCCATCCTGGGCTTTGGCATCGTGATCTTCACCTTCCTCGGCGTCACGTATTTGCTTCCCGGCTTACACGCGTACGCATGAGGAACCCAGGGCTGAGCGCCGCGGACCTGAGGACAAAGATGGCCCCAAAGAATCAGCTCCAAATCGCTCGGCCCTTGGATTGAAAGGTAGTGCGGCGCTTAAGCGCCGCGTCCGGGGAAACAACAGGTAGAGCGACGCTTTAGCGTCGCGTCAAAGCACGAGATGAAATTAGGAGCCGGGCTTTAGCCCGGCGGCACAAACTATCGCCGGCTAAAGCCGGCTCGCGATATCAAAATATTGCCGAGGCGCGGACCTGAAGGTCCGCTCTACCCAGTACGCAACAAATCGCCGATGGCCAAAGAGCTACCGGCTAAGAGCTAAAAGCTATAAATGACTGGATCCGCCACAATCCGAATTTCCGAAGCCGATGTCACGAGCGGCACAGTGCAGCCGGCGCCCGAGTCGGTGCCTGTCGCACGCAAGCGCCACATCAACTGGGCGCTGAAGGCCGCTCTCCCCGTGGCCGCCGTCTTGCTGAATGGGCTGCTTCTCTTCATCCTGGTCTCTTTGTCGTTAGCCGCCGGCGAGCGGCATGAGGTCATCACCATCGCCACCGCGGGCGCTTTCCTGATTTGCGCCGCAGTCATTATGGTGCTGGCGGTTTCCGTGCGCCGTCCCATGATGGAGCTGCAAGATAAGATTGCGCGCGTCACCCTGGGTGACATGGAGGCTTCCGTCAGCTTCGCTGAACGCAACGACGAAATCGGCGACCTGGGCCGCGACTTCAATGATATGGTGGCGCAGTTGAAAGCCAGCCGCGAAGAGATTCAGCTCCTGCACCAGACACAGATGTCACGCGCCGAGCACTTCGCCACCCTAGGCGAGTTGGCGGCAGGCCTGGCGCACGAGATACGCAATCCACTGGCCGGAATCGCCGGAGTCATAGAAATCGTCAGCCGCGACCTGCCGCCCGGCAGTCCCGCCCGATCTGTCATCAAAGACGCAAAAGAGGAAGCGGTGCAGATCAATCGCATTCTCACCGATCTGCTGGAGACTGCCCGCCCTAAGCCTCCGCAATTCCAAGTGAAGGACATTGGTGCAACCGTCGAACACGCGGTGCTGTTTGCCCGCCAGCAGGCCATCACCAAGCGCATCACTATCGAGTTGAACAATGATGAAGAGATTCCCGCGGTCGATCACGATCCCCACCAGATCAATCAGGTGCTGCTGAACCTGCTGCTCAACGCGATTCAGGCAATGGATAAGCCGGGCACAATCTATGTCACATTGCGGCGCGACAAAGATGCCGCTCTCATCACCGTCGCCGATCAGGGCAAAGGCATTGCGCCCGAGACCCTCCCCAACATCTTCCGGCCGTTTTTCACCACCAAGGGGCACGGCACCGGCCTCGGCCTCTCGCTGGCGCGGCGTATCGTGGAATCGCATCGCGGAACGATAAGCGTCCGCAGCGAAGTGGGCAAAGGGACGCAGTTTGTGATCCGCCTGCCCATCGCCCACAGCCAGGCGCAGGCATTGTAAGAACTATTCCCACATTGTAGGACTACGACATTGTGGGATATCGAATCGAAACCAGCAGGCAAGGGACTTCCGCCAAACTACACCTCTATCAACTCCTTGGTCACCTGAGTTAGTACCTGGCAGCCCGTCTTCGTAACCAGCACCATATCTTCGATGCGAATGCCGCCCTTGTCCGGAACATAGATTCCGGGCTCAATGGTGATGACCATTCCCGGTTGCAGCCGCTCCTCCTGCGTCTTGCCAAGTCGAGGAGGTTCGTGAATCTCCAGTCCAACACCATGTCCGGTGGAATGGGTAAAGAACCGGTCCAGCTTGTACCGTCGCAGCACCTGACGCGCCGCGTGGTCCACATCGCCTGCGGGTGTTCCCGGCTTTACGGCAGCAATTCCCGCCAGTTGCGCCTCCAGAACAGCGTCGTACCATCTCCGCTCTTCGCGACTGGCGCGGCCCAAATGCACAGTCCGCGTCATGTCGGAGCAATAGCCGCGCAAGACAACACCCGAATCGACCACCACAAATCCGCGCCGTGGAATTGCCCGGCTGGAGGCCCGGCCATGCGGCAGAGCGGAGCGCTTGCCGGCCGCGACAATTGTGTCGAAGGCCATGCCGTCGGCTCCTGCCCGGCGCGCGGCAAACTCCAGCTCACCGGCAATCTGCGACTCCCGCACTCCCGCACGGATCGACTGCAGTGCGCGCTCGTAAACTGCTGCTCCCATGTTTATTGCCTCGCGAATGATGCGCAGCTCGTCAGCGTCCTTGATCATTCGCTGGCCCATAACCAGGCCGGAGGTCGGCTTCCATGAGATTTTCTTGACGGCCAGCTTGCGCATCTCGGCTGCCGTTGCCACGGAGGTGTGGTCGCTCTCGAAGCCGATGGCGGCGGCCTTCAACTCCCCAATCAGCTTGCTGGCCGCTTCTAACAGTGGACCCTTGGCAATGACCACGCGTGCGCCTCGCACTTCGGTCCGTGCCTGTTCGGTGTAGCGCCCGTCGGTGAAAAAGACACGGCGTCCGCGGAGGAAGAGCAGCAGCCCATTGCTCCCGCTATAGCCGCACAGATAGCGCAGGTTGGCCGGATGCGTGATCACGAAACCATCGAGGCGCTTGGCGTCCAGCCTCTTTTGAAAGGTCTTCTGGCGGAATGGGTAATCCAAAAGTTGCTCCAGGCTTTCGCGGCCTACTGCGTCAATTTGAGCGGCTCGGAGGTCTGCTTGCTAGCGCGGTAGATGTGACGACGATTGGGATGGTGCGCGACCGCATCCAGCCGAACGTAATACGTTCCCGTCCCCGGACCTGACCCGAACGGAATCACCGGGCTGGTGCTTCCGCCAGCGATCATGAAGTGCTGGTAGCCCAGCGTCGTCGCCCGGCCTATCTCGTTTACGGCGACGATGACCACCGTTAAATCGAAGTCCTCTGTCGTCTGATTCGACACCACGGCGGAGCCGGAAATTGTGGCGCCATTGACCTTGGGTGGCTCCTTCCACTCCACGGTAAGCCCGGCGATTACATGGATGGTGACATCAGTCTGGATCTGAAATTTTGGAATGCTGGAATCGACCACTACCACGGTGACGCGGTAATCGCCCGGAGTCGTCGGCGTCCCATCGATCTTGCCGGAATGCGGGTGCAGCTTTAATCCAGGCGGAAGATCGCCGCCTGCCACTCGCCAGGTGTAAGGTTGAATTCCACCGGTCGCAGCCAGAGACAAAGTGGCGGTCTGGCCCACGATGGCGCCCTGAGCCGGCACTGACTGGATCTGCAAAGTCTGGCCGGCCGCGAGGCAACTGGCGAAAATGACAAGAACGACGAATAGAGAAATCCGCATGTGGAAACATTATAGGGGTTAGGGGCTGGAGGTGAGGGGCTAGAGGCTCGCGGCTAGGATCGCACACCGTGCCGTGTGTCGAGCCTCACTTACGAAAGCTTCGTTCAGCGTATATCATCGTTTGTTCAGCCCGAAAGTGCTGGCTGACCGGCAAAACTATACTATTTGGGCTCCAGCGCGCGCGAAAGCGAAAGGCGAAGAGCTGAGAGCGAAGAGCTAAACCATGGCCTCTGATCGCAAAATTCGAGTACTTGTCGCCAAGCCTGGCCTCGACGGCCACGACCGCGGCGCTAAAGTGATTGCCCGCGCCCTGCGCGATGCCGGCATGGAGGTCATCTATACCGGCCTGCGCCAGACCCCCGAGATGGTGGTCACCGCCTCACTGCAGGAAGACGTGGACGTAATTGGACTCAGCATTCTTTCCGGCGCGCACAACGCCATTGTGCCGCGCGTGATCGAACTGCTGAAGCAGAATCATATGGACGACGTCCTGCTGCTCCTGGGCGGCATCATCCCAGACCAGGATGTAGAAACGATGAAGCAGCAGGGCGTGGCGGCGGTGTTTCAGCCGGGCACGCCGATGGACTCCATCATCGACTTCATCCGAAGCAATGTGAAGCCGCGCAGCGTCGCCGCGACGACCTGATCGCACAGAGATGAAAGCACTTCATGGGCTCAGTTAGTTTTACTCTGGCACGACCTCGCACCAGCTTGACCGAGAGGCGAGGCGAATTTCTTGCTGCGAGGCAGGTATGCGTATTCTCTGCTCTTTCTTTCTGCTGTTTGTCGCCGTGTTCTCCGTAGCCCAAACAACGCCGTCCAGCTCATCTGAGTTCCCCAAAGAGATCCCCAACTTCGATCTTACCGCCATGGATAAGACGATCGACCCCTGTGTGGACTTCTATCAGTACGCCTGCGGCAACTGGATGAAGAACAATCCCATCCCGCCTGACAAGTCTAGTTGGGGCCGTTTCAACGAGCTGGCGGAACGCAATCGTTATGTCCTGCGCGGCATTCTGGAGCAGGCAGAGGCGCCGGGGGAACACAGTGCCATCGAGCAGAAGGTCGGCGATTACTACGCTGCGTGTATGGACGAAACCGTAGTCGAGAAGCGAGGCACCGAGCCGCTCGCGCCTCCCATGAGCGCCATCGCCGCAATCAAGACGAAGCAGGAACTAATCCGGCAGATCGCAGCAATGCAGCGCGACGGGATTGGTGCGTTGTTCGCTTTCGGCCAGATGCCCGACATGCACGACTCGCGGCAGACCATCGCCAACCTCGATCAGGGCGGTCTGAGTTTGGCTGACCGCGATTACTACATCAAGGACGATGCCAAGTCAGTAGAGACGCGGCAGAAGTATCTGGAGCACGTGCAGAAGATGCTTGAACTTTTGGGCGATAAGCCTGACGTCGCCGCAGCTGAAGCCAAGACGGTGCTGGCGGTTGAGACGGGACTGGCGAAACCTTCGATGGACCGCACCGCTCGCCGCGATCCCAAAACTCGCGACCACATGATGCAAACGGCGGAGGTGGTTGCGCTGGCGCCCAACTTCGAGTTCACCCAGTATTTCGTGAACAGCGGCGCTCCCAAGTTCACCAGCCTGAACGTTAGCAATCCGGACTTCTTCAAGCAAGTGAACCAACAGCTCAGCTCCGTCTCCCTCGACGATTGGAAGACTTACCTGCGTTGGCGCGCTCTCGATACTTACGCCCCGATTTTGCCCAAGGCATTCGTCGACGAGGATTTCCAGTTCAATGGCGCTTACATGTCCGGCCAGAAGGAGATTGAGCCGCGCTGGAAGCGTTGCGTACGGTCTACGGACCAAAACCTCGGCATGGCGCTGGGGCAGCTTTATGTCGATAAAACGTTCGGCCCGGAGGGCAAAGAGCGCACGCTGAAGTTGGTGCAGGCCGTTGAAGCTGCCATGCATCAGGACATCGGGCAGTTGACCTGGATGTCGGACACGACCAAGCAAAAAGCGTATGAAAAACTGAACGCCATCGTCAACAACATCGGCTATCCGGACAAGTGGCGCGATTACAGCACCGTGGTGGTGAAGCGCGACGACTACGCCGGCAACGTCACCCGGGCGAGCACCTTCGAGGTGCAGCGCGAGCTCAACAAGATCGGCAAGCCCACTGACAAGAAGGACTGGGGCATGACTCCGCCGACGGTGAACGCGTACTATCGCTCGAACATGAATGACATCAACTTCCCCGCCGGCATTTTGCAGCCGCCTTTCTACGGTAAGACGATGGACGATGCGGTGAACTACGGCGCCATCGGCATGGTGATCGGGCACGAATTGTCCCACGGCTTCGACGACCAGGGACGCAAGTTCGATGCCGATGGCAATTTCAAGAACTGGTGGACGGCCGAGGATGGCAAGGCCTTCGAGGACCGCGCCAGTTGCACCGCAGATGAGTATTCCAGTTTTGTAGCGGTGAAAGATGACAAGGGCGAAGTGAAGCTGAATGGGCGGTTGACCCTGGGTGAGAATACTGCCGACAACGGCGGCGTGAAACTGGCCTACATGGCATTGACGAACATCATCGGCAACACGCCGGTGAAGCCCATTGACGGCTATACGCCGCAGCAACGCTTCTTCATCGCTTACGGGCAGGTATGGTGCGAGAACGTGGCCGATCAGCAAGCGCGGAAATGGGCGATCATCGATTCCCATTCGCCCGGGCGCTGGCGTACGAACGGAGTGGTGCAGAACTCAGCCGCGTTCGCGGAGGCATTCGGGTGCAAGGCCGGCCAGCCCATGGTCAGCAAGAACGCCTGCCGGGTGTGGTGAGGTAAGAACAGCCTGACATCTGTTTATTCACCAAAGCTTTTTTGTGAGCGTCCGCTTGATAAAATTAAGTATTCGCGCGGGCCTGCCGCCCGGGTGGGGATCTTCTCTTTGCCGTTGCAATTCACAGAAAGCTACGACGTTGTGGTGGTCGGCGCGGGCCATGCCGGTTGCGAGGCCGCCGTGGCTGCCGCCCGCGTGGGGCTAAAGACTGCGCTGTACACGCTCAACCTCGATCTCATCGCGCAGATGTCGTGCAATCCCGCGGTGGGCGGCATCGCCAAGGGACATCTCGTCCGCGAAGTGGACGCGCTGGGTGGCATCATGGGCGAGGTGACCGACGCCGTCGGCATTCAGTTCCGGCTGCTGAACACCTCGCGCGGGCCGGCCGTGTGGTCGCCGCGAGCGCAATGCGACAAGCAGCAATATCGCCTGAAGATGCGCGAGATGCTGGAGTCGGAGCCGAACCTGCACATCAAGCAGGCGGAAGTGGCAGAGCTGATTGTTGAAGAGATTTTAAGTTTCGAGTTTCAAGTTTCACGTGATAAAACGCACCAGCTGCCAGCCGGTGATTCTGACAGTGCTATCGATGACAATGCGAACAATAGGGGTCCTTCGACTCGGACTGAAGTCCTCGCTCAGGATGACACGGCGGATGGATTTTCGTCTGGCGAAGAGCGAACAGCGAATAGCGAAGAGCGTATTGTTCGTGGCATCAAGCTGCGTGACGGTCGAACCGTCGCCGCGCGGGCCGTCATCATTACTACCGGAACATTTCTGAACGGCCTCATCCATTGCGGCGAGCAGCAATATCCTGCGGGCCGTAGCGGCGAGCCGCCTGCCGTGCTCCTCGGTGAGGCGCTGAAGAAGCTCGGCCTGCGCGGCTGCCGCTTGAAGACCGGCACTCCACCGCGTCTGGATGGCCGCAGTATCGATTGGTCGAGGTTCACGGTGCAGCCCGGGGACGAAGATCCCACGCCGTTCAGCTTTCGCACTAAGCGGGTCGCTCACCACGACAAGCAGGTGCCGTGCTACATCGCGTTCACCACGCCCGAGACGCATCGCATCATCCGCGAGAACGTGCATCGCTCGCCCATGTATAGCGGGCAGATCCAGTCGATCGGGCCGCGCTATTGCCCCTCGATTGAGGACAAGATCGTCAAGTTCCCCGACAAGGAGACACATCAGCTTTTCCTGGAGCCCGAGGGGTTGAACACGCATGAGATTTACGTCAACGGCATGAGCACGTCGCTGCCGATCGACGTGCAGCTGGCGATCATCAAGTCGATCCCGGGTCTCGAAACCGCCGAGATGCTGCGGCCGGGCTATGCCATCGAATACGACTCCATCGATCCCACCGAGCTGCAGCGGACGCTGGAGACCAAGAAGGTCGAGCGGCTATACCTCGCCGGGCAGATCAACGGCACCAGCGGCTACGAAGAAGCGGCGTGCCAGGGATTGATGGCCGGCATCAATGCGGCACTGAAGGTGAAGGGCGAGCCGCCGCTCATCCTGGACCGCACCGAAGCGTACACGGCGATCCTGATTGACGATCTCATCAGCAAGGGAACGAACGAGCCGTATCGCATGTTCACCTCGCGAGCGGAATTTCGTCTGCACCTGCGCATCGACAATGCCGACCGCAGGCTGACTCCGCATGGCCGCCGCGTGGGATTGATTCGCGATGCCGATTGGAACGACTATCTGGCCAAGCAGGAGCGCATGAAGGCGATGCGTGGCATGCTGGAAAAGACAGTGGCCAGTGGCCAGTGGTCAGTGGCCGGTGAGGGCTGCGAGGCTTTGATGGACTTGCTGAACAAAGCAAGGGCAGCAGGCGTGACGTTTGCGCAGCTTCTGAAGCGGCCGGAGGTACAGATCGAACAGCTTGCGCCGATTTTGATGCAACTAATGCCCAGCTTCTTCTCGTGTGATTCGGCTTCTACAACTCGGAAAGCGACTCGCGATCTTGCCAGCATGGGCGAACAGCAGGTCCCTCCACTCGGGCTGAAGCCCTCGGTCGCGATGACACATTCTAGAGATGTCGAGGAAACTGCCCAGCTACACACCGAGACAGAACTGACAACTGACAACCGACAACCGACAACGCCCCGTCTCAGCGCTGCCATCCGCAACGAACTGAAGTCAGTCGAAACCGAAATTAAGTATTCCGGATACCTTGATCAGCAGACCAAGGCGATCGAGCGGCTGAAGCGCTCAGAGCAGCGCATGATTCCGGACTGGTTCGACTACGGGAAAGTCTCTGGACTCTCACGCGAGATGAACGAGAAGCTGACGCGCGTGCGGCCACAGACTTTAGGCCAGGCTAGTCGCATCCCCGGAGTGACTCCCGCCGCAGTCTCGCTCATCAATGTGTACATCGAGATTCAGGCCCGCCGGCAGTCGGGGACGCGACCAGGAGTTGGGCGAATAAGCCGCGTCTGACGAACTGGCCGCCCCGTTTAACGAGAACCTATGCAAATTCAGGAGCTCACTATCTTTCTCGACTACCTCGACAAGGTACAGCAGCGCACGATGCGTGTTGTTACATGCATCCCTCCCGACAAGCTGGACTGGTCTTACCGTGATGGAAAATTCACGCTTGGCGATCTCGTCCGCCACATGGGGGCGATCGAGCGCTACATGTTCGGCGAAACCATTCAAGGCAAGCACAGCCGCTATAGCGGGTGCGGCAAAGAACTGGCGGACGGTCTGGACGAGGTTATTAAATTCAAAGAGACGATGCACCGTGAGACGGTGGAGATTATTCGCCAGCTCGGAGAAGAGGGACTCAACCGCAAGTGCACCACGCCCGATGGCGCTTCCATCACAGTCTGGAAGTGGCTGCGACTGATGGTAGAGCACGAGATCCACCATCGCGGCCAAATCTATCTTTATCTCGGCATACTTAATGTGCCGACTCCGCCGCTCTACGGCCTGACATCGGAGCAACTGAGCGAACGCGGGACAAAGAATTGAAGTCGTTAAGCTACTTCGCCGGACCGGAATGGAAATATTGCTTGATAATGGGGATGATTTGTTCCCACCAGGCTCCTTGCCAATTGACAGCCTGCTTGGGGAGCGTCTGTACCTTCGTCACGCATGCCTCGGCCTTCGCCGTATCACCCATCTGGCGATAAATGATGGCCATATTGTTCAGCGCTTGAGTACTCTGGTTCGAGTTCCACGCCTCTTTCAGCGCCTTCTGGTAATACTCGAGAGCTACCTCGGGGTTGCCGTGTGTCTGCTCGTATCCAGCGATAGCCAGATTGATAAACGGGTCGGTGGGTTCGATGGCGGCGGCGCGAAAGAAGTGTTGGGCGGCTTCGTCACGTCGTCCCGCTGCGTCCAGTGCTCCACCTAACAGATATTCCGCCTTCCAGTTTTCCGTAGTGACTTCCGCCGAGTGGCGCCACAAACTTATGTCGTCTTGCCAGTACCCAATCTGGCGATACGTAACCATCGCCATCGCCGCCAGGACTACGATACTGACGGCAGGCACCAGCGCCCTGGGCAGATGCCGTTCGGCGGCCCAATCGGCCACGCCCCAGCAGACCATCAGGAAGAGGCCGATGAAGGAAACGTACGCGTAACGGTCAGCCATGCCCTGCACGTCGACCTGCACCAAGCCGATGCAGGGGACCAGCATGATGAGGAACCACAGCCATCCCACAATGTAGTATCTGTGCCGCCGGGCCCGTGCCGCCAGCACGGTGATGACTGCCAGGACCGCGATTGACGTCCACACCTGCCACCAGTGCACGTACTTGCCGGGATGCGGATAGTAGAGCGCAAGGTTCGCCGGCCAGAAGGCTTTGCGTATGTAACGGGTGTAGGAGACGAGGGCGTTCTCAATTCTGATCCACAGCGTGTAAGGCTGCTGTTCTCCGGCAACATGTTGCGCGATCATGGTGACACCGGCATCCACGATGCAGATGAAGAACAGCGGGAACTTTTCTTTCACCAGCCACCACAAGCTCTTTGCCGGGATGCCGCCGGCCGCTGCACTTGCTGGTTGATCGCCGGCAAACATCCGCTGTAATGGCCAGTAATCCCACAGCAACAGGACGAGCGGCAGCATGATGATTTGCGGTTTGCTCCACAATCCCAGGATGAATAAACCCGTCGTCGCAAGGTAGCGGCCCACGCTCGGCTTGCTGGCATACCAGCGATACGCGGCCAGCGCCAGCAGGCAAAACAGCGTGCTGAGCATTGTCTTGCGCTCAGCTAACCATGCCACCGATTCCACGTTGACAGGATGCAGCGCGAACAGCGCCGCGACCATGAGGCTACGTCCAGCGTAGCCCGTCGCGCGTTTGAGCACCCAGAACAGTAAAACCGCGTCCAACGCGTGCAGAAGCACGTTCTCGTCGTGATGAGGAGCCGGGTCGAACCCGAATAGTTGGATATCAAGGGCGTGGGACACCCAGGTCAGCGGATGATAATTGCCGGCGTAGCCATGCGTGAATGCCCAGAAAACTGCGCCGCCAGTCAGGCCGTTCGCGATGTGGGTGTTCTGAGTGACGTACTTGGGGTCGTCGAGGCTGGCGAAGGGGTGGTCGTGGACCGGCGAATACACCGCAATGGTGACGACGGCCAACAGCAGGCCGAAAAGAGCGGTACGAAGAGCCGAGTCCTTGAAGAGAAAGCCAAGTCGCGGTTGCGCTGCTGCCTGAGGTTCGACGCCGACGGAAGCCACATGTCCCCCTTGTCCGCGACGAGTATATCCGATAGGTTTCCGCGAGGTGAAGAATTCTGCCTCGGGCCGTGGACCCAAGATACCGTCTCGCCGGTTTTTCAGTGAGCGTCTAGATGCGCTCACCAATCACAACCACTCGTCCAGTGCTTAACGGAACGGGGAGCGGGTCGTGCCACGTCCATTGTTCGCCGCTGAGCTCCTGCGCCGATTTCATCTGGCTGGAACCGATGAGCAGGCACAGCTTACCGCCCGGCCTGACCAGCGCCTCCGCGACCGGCAACGCGCGCTCGAACTGCTCCACCGCGCGCAGAGTCACGAGATCGGCGGTTTGTTCCCACTGCTCGGCGCGACCGGAGAAGACCTGGGCACGGTTGAGCTTCAGGGTCCGCAAGGCTTCGCGAAGAAACGCAGCTTTTTTATTTTGCGATTCGATGAGCGTCAGCTCGAGGTGCAGTGCCCAAAGCTTGATGGGGATGCCAGGAAAGCCCGCGCCGGAACCGACGTCGGCGAGGGTGATGGGCCCCGCAGCTTGCGGGTCAAGCATTCGCGCCGCGAATAATGACTCGCCAAAATGCCGGGTCACGATCTGCTCGGGATCGCGCACCGCCGTCAGGTTTACGCGCGCATTCCAGCGTAACAGCAGATCAAGGTAGAGGCGGAACTGCTCCAGCATTTCGGCCGGAAGTTCCGCGTCGCCGGTGAACGGCCGCAGGAGTTCGGCAATGCGGGCGGGATCCATCGAGGGTTATTGAGGGTGATCGAGACTGACGCGAGAGGGGTGTTCTTCCGTAATGCCAAAGAACAGTTCCACCTCTCTCATATCGGTAGTCCGGCCGTATTTGGGCAAGCTGTCGAGGAACACGCGCCCGTACTGCTTCTTCAGAATGCGATTGTCGAGCAGGCACAACAGCCCGCGATCGTGCAGCGAGCGGATCAGCCTGCCAAAACCCTGCTTCAGCGAAATCACCGCGCTGGGTACCTGGTATTCGTAGAAGGCGTTGCCGCCGTCGTCGTCAATGGCCCGGACGCGGGCGGCGACAACTGGATCGTTGGGGACTGCGAAGGGCAGCTTGTCGATGATGACGCAGCTTAGTTGTTCGCCCTGCACATCCACCCCTTGCCAGAACGAGGAAGTTGCAAACAGCACCGCGTTGGGCGTGAGGCGGAACTCCTCCAGCAGCGCATTCTTGGGCGCGCTGCCCTGTAG
This sequence comes from Candidatus Korobacteraceae bacterium, assembly GCA_049516475.1. Lineage (GTDB taxonomy): Bacteria > Acidobacteriota > Terriglobia > Terriglobales > Acidobacteriaceae > Bog-257. Next base: position 25,454 of record JBEKTC010000014.1, read on the forward strand.
CAGCATGGGGAATGCGAGTTCGCCCAGCAGGCGCTCGTAGAGCTGATTCATCAGCGCATAACTGGTGAATAGGCAGAACGCCCTTCCGCGCGTAATCTCCAGCAGCTGCCTAACTCGTTGCGAAGCCTGGCCGACAAAGCGCGGGTCGCGAGGATCGGGCAGATCGGGAGGCACGTACAGCAGCGCCTGGCTCTCATAATCGAAGTGCGACGGCACGACCAGTTCGCGGGCATGTTGGATGCCCAGCCGGTTGCGGATGTACTCAAACTCTCCTGCCACGGCGAGGGTTGCAGACGTGAGCACCGCCGATTCCAGATGCTCAAACAATACACTCCGCAAGATTTGCGATACCGTGATCGGCGTGGCCTGAAGGAAGACGTTGTGCTGCCCTCCGCGACGGTCGCCCCGGCGGTCAATCCAGAAGACGGTGTTGCGGTCCTGCGCTTCCAGGATGAAGCCGAGTTGTGTCTTCAGCTCGTCGACACGCCGTGCCATCGCGTGGACTTCGTCGGGCTTCTTGGGGATAGATTGCAACTCGGTGTAGAGGTGCAGCAGCGCATTCTGCAATCCGAGATATTCGTCGCCGTTTTCCTCCAGGAACTCGGCGCGATTGTCGAAGGCGAAGCGGCCGTCGCCCGGCGGAAGGAGCGAGAAGAAGAACTGGGAGTGCTCGCGCACGCGCGCCGACGCTTGGAGCACATCCGCCAACGGAATGTCGGCTCGCCGCAAGGTGTTTTCGACATCGCGCAGCAGCTCATCAACCTTGAGGTTGGAGACGGTCACGCCGAAGTAGTCGGTGGCCACGTCCTCCAGTTCGTGCGCCTCATCGAAGACGACAATGCCGGCGTCCGGCAGCACGCCCGCGTCGGCGGCGCGATCGGTCGCGGCCTTAATCGCCAGATCGGCGCAGAAGAGGTGATGATTGACGATGATGATGTCGCTCTCGGCGGCGCGGCGGCGCATCTCGGTAATGAAGCAGCGGTCGAATTGCTGGCACTCGCTGCCGACGCAGCGGTCGGTGCGGGCGTCGAGTTTAGGCCACAGGTGGCTGCTCTCAGGCAGCTCGGAAAGCTCGGCGCGGTCGCCGGTCTCGGTCGTCTTCTCCCAATCGTTGATGATGCGAAAATGGCTGATCTCTTCCAGCCCATTCAACACCGGCTGAGACGTGAGGTCATAGAGCTTCTTGCGGCAAAGATAATTGCCGCGGCCCTTCATATAGCAGACCCGCAGGTCGCCGAGGTGCTGCTTCAGAAAAGGAATGTCCTTGAAGAAGAGCTGCTCCTGCAAGGTCTTTGTGCCGGTGGAGATGATGACGCGCTTGCCGGAGCGGATGACCGGCAGCAGATAGGCCAAGGTCTTCCCCGTGCCGGTTCCGGCCTCGACGATAAGATGACGACGCTCCTGTAGCGCCTGCTCGACGGCCTCGGCCATCTGCAATTGACCGCGGCGAAACTCGTACGCCGGATGGGTGCGAGCCAACAGGCCCCCTGGACCGAAGAACTGATACAGCGAGGGCAAGCGCGCGGCCAGCGTAGCGGATTGTGAAGTAGAGGACACGGTGATGGGGACGTGTTCCTATAATAGCTGTTTGGGCTACTGCCGCAGAAAGAGTCTGAGTGAGCCGTCGAGTACGTTTGGAAGCTAACAAGGTCATCCCCGAGGGCGAGTCGCCAGCCATCGGCACCCTCGCCATCGT
>JBEKTC010000015.1:0-26603 GCA_049516475.1 Candidatus Korobacteraceae bacterium
CTGAAGGGGCTGCTGAAAAACTCAAAAGCAGATCCCTCGTCGGCCTAAAGTGAGTGCGTGAGAACCGTGCCGTCCCTACGGTGTCTGTGTCGTAGATGTGTCGCCGCTACGCGGCTCGGGTCAATTTCCCACTAGACCCGGGGCTTACGCCCCGGGCTAACTTCATAGCCGCCGCTGCGCGGCTAGTTTGATCGTAAATACGATGGTTTATTCCACCGCTCAGATCGAATTGCAGCTACGACACAGACACCTACGGGACTCGTTTACTTTTTCCCACCTACGCAGGACTCCGCTACGCTACGTGCTGGGCCATGATATGTCGCGCCTACGGCGCTTGATTTTCGCGGGTCATACTCCACCGGCAAAGATGAAACTTAGTTCTCACGCAGACACTGAAGGCGGACAGGGTTGCCTTGCAGATGAAAGGTCCGTCCCGTTCCTCGTGGGAATCGGAGTCCAGGATTGTAATTTCATCTTTGCCGACGGTGATGGCCGACTCCGCCTCGGCGATGAGCGAGTTCTTGCCTTTGGAGCAGCTCATTACCTGCCGGACATTGCTCTTGTTGCTGTCCGCGTTGTTATAGAACACAAATCTTATCTGGATCCTCGCATCTTTTTGGTCGAAAGGAGGCAACAACCAGCTTCCGTAAAAGTTAGTCGGCAGCAGGGAACCATTTACCGCATCCTGGTGCGCCAGCTCCAAAATGTCGGGGTTGCCGCCCGGATTGGTTAGCGTAATTCGGGTACCGTCCTCCGAAAGGGTATAGCTCATCAGATCTGGTGCCACGCTTATGCGGCACACTAAATCGCCTTCGCCTGCCTGAGCGTCAGAACCGCCTTTCAGCACGCGGATACTGTTTTCCGTGATCTCGATGGGTGCGACCACCTTTGCGACGGGGCTCCGATATTCGCCCGGACAAGTGCGCGAGACCGTCATTTCATCCTTGCCGGTAATGGCGTTGTGATGAAACTCGTAACGAACAGAACCGGTGTTCGTATTGCCTAGCGGGTAGGGGTACCAAATTCCGTAAAACTGACTTGCAAAGGAAGCCGTTTGCGCGCTAGCTGGAGCCGTGATCAGCCAGCCGGGAGCGAGAGCCCAGACAACCAAGAAAACCCATTTCTTCACATCTTCCTCCGGCAAATCTAACGTACCACATCTAAGACATCGGCCGGAGGCTGCAAATCAAAAGCCGGAGCTGTTCGCTCCGGCTCTGGGTCCTTGAAGGTGAGTCCGAGTCCGTGAAAGTGAGAAGAATCGGCTACAGGTTCATCTTGCGGCGAACAAATCCCGCAAGACCAACGACACCGATTCCCATCATGCTCAACGTTCCAGGCTCTGGAACCGTGGAGCTGCTTTCTGAGAACTGGTCGCTGATGATCGAAACTTGAGCGCTTCCATCCGTACCGGCTGTTATCAGCAGGTCCTTTTCTATGGAGATTTCATGCACTCCCGCGAAATTCACCTGGTCAAATGTGCTGGCTTGGTTGCACTCGATGCTGCTGCAGAAAACCGACAAATTCACCTCTGTGCCACCGCTGCACGTGGGCAGAAGGCCTCCCAAGCAGGCGGTTTCGTCAAGCGTTATCGAGCCGGTTCCCGTAAAACCTACGCCGGCGATCGAAATGCTGATGTCATTCATGAGGTTGACACTGTTGACGTTGAACTCGATTGTCGAGTCCATCGACAATACTCCTGAACTGGTCGAGGCTTCCCAAGGCGCGGTAAACTGAAATCCCGGATCGTTAGCCTGGGTAATCGGCGTTACCGTTACGCTGCCCGCCGGAATTTGAAATCCGGGAGGGTTCGATTCGGAAGTGTAATTCCAGCTCGAGTACGTCTGGTCGTTGTTGATGCTGCATTGGAAGCCGGAGCCAAGGTAGTTGTTGAGAGTTGTCTGGGTGCAATTCTGGGCATAGCCCGCCAGAGCGGCCATTAGAACCACAACAAGCACAGCAGCGATCTTTCTCATAGTCGTCTCACCTAAGGTCGTCGGGTATTGACTCAGCCAGCCGCCATACAAGGGCCAAGTAGCGGCAAACGAAGTAACCTTGCTAGTGCACTTTCGATTCCAATACGGGCCGAGCCAAGTGCTTATTTTTCAGCACGTTTTTGAAACCGGCAGATTGGGAAGTGGCAAGTTGTTGCACATTTTGGAGGAAGTCATTTACTACTGGCACCTAGGTGGATGGCACTGGATGCCTCTAATTTAGCCTCGGGCCAACGAAAAAGCCGAGACACTCTACGGCCTAGAACGAAGTCTGAGGCATCGCACCCACCGCATCCGAGGGGCGGGATGCCCTTTTCGCAGCATACATGGCGCGATCCGCAGCCGCATGAAGTTGGTCCGGATTGCTGCCATCATCGGGGTATAGCGCCAGACCGATGCTCAGTCCCGTTCGCACTTGTTCGCCTTCGACGAGAATTGGATCGCAAAGGGCCGACTCCAGGGCCAAAAGCAGAACCTGAGCTCCTTCCGCATTGTCTACCTGGCTGACGACTGTGAATTCGTCGCCCCCCGAGCGGGCCAGCGTATCGCTAGCTCGTAAGCGACTCCCAAGCCTGGCGACGACTTCCCGCAGAGCGATGTCCCCTACCCGATGGCCGAAGGTGTCGTTCACTTCCTTGAAATGGTCAAGATCCAGCACAAACACGCCAACCTTGCTTTCCGCGCGGTTGGCCTGAGCCAAGGCCTGATGGAGGCGGTCTTCCAACAGGCGGCGGTTCGGCAAATCTGTCAGCTCATCGTGATAGGCAAGATAGGTGCTTCTCTCGATCTGGTCTTCCAACAGAGTGAGAATCATGCCCACGGCGACCAGGTACTTGGGAATGTTCCACACCTCCGATTCAACTTTCACGGAAGGCGCGAAGAGCTGTAGTAAAGCGGCGGTGGGAAAGACCGCTCCCCACAACACAAATCCGCTGACTGCCGTCAGAACTCCAGCCGTGGGGCGTTTGTGGTGGTTCCAGTACAGAATGGCGGCAGTAAAATTCAAGCCGGCAAGGATGACGGTAATGCCTATGTCCGGGTCACCGTGGGCTACTCCCCAGCCCGTTGCTCCGGCCGCCAAGGCTGCCATGACGACGCCAGCCGCATAAAGATTGCCCCGCGGCTTGTAACGCCATAACAATAGCAGCGGAGCTAGCATCCCGACTGCTGTACAGCAGTAATAGAAGCTTTGGTAGCCGATTCCCCAGATTGCTCCATTGCTGTAGGCAAGCGCCGGAACAGCAATAGCCAGCGCCAGAAATACCTTGCTCCGGCGATTCGAGACGATCGCCGAGACGGAAATCAGGAACGCAACGCCTGCCAGAATTAACGAATCCAGGCTGACCGACTCTGCCACAAGGCCCCATGTCCCGCTGGCTGTAGCCGCAAATTGAGCGCCGAAATGCACCAGCACCAGGACCCAGCCGATCAGCCACAGGTGTACCTGTTCGCTGATAGCTTTACGCGAGATTGCCCAAAACACCACCACCAGAATGGCCAGAGCAATCAGGTTCGGTAGCGTAGAGAAATTCATAGACTAATCATGGCGCGTTCACTGAGTATGACAGGAATTGCCGGAATTGTTGACTGAAATCCTGCGAAGAGGTAGGACGTTTGTTACTAGCGCAATAGTGATTCCCGTTTTGGAAATGTCGAGACTGTAGTAATTACCTGGTTGTCCAAGATTTGGACGGTAGTTATTACCTGGTGTCCAAGCTTTGAAAAGCTCTTCCCTGGAGCATCAGGAAAGCCGCAGCTGGCATTTCCGAGGCCGAATGCTTGATCGTTATCCATTCGCGATCTGCTCGCGTTCTACTCCAACCCCGACCTCCCAATTGTGACCAAAAAGAAGCACAAAGTCTGGGAGCGCGTGCAGGAAAATCTGGCGACGCTGCGCGAGATGCCGCTTCGCGAAGCCGAACAGCCGGGGATTCTTGCCGCGGATCATTAATGGCTGATTCGATCGGGAAGACAGCAGTCTGTCACAATCCCCCAGCGCCACACAGCGGAATTTGACGTCCCAGGTTTACTTCCATCCGGCTCTGTAGAATATTGCGGTTTACGAGGTTTGCCATGCCTAACGCCTTCGCCCGCTACTCGATCCCATCACTTCTTTTCACTCTCATTACCGTATCGATCGCGCCAGCAGCCGAGCGCGTGGTCGATCTCACTGCCAAGGACGGCGCCAAGCTGAAGGCGACGTATTTTGCCGCGGGCAAGCCTGGTCCCGGCGTTCTGTTGCTGCATCAGTGCAATCGCGACCGAAAAGTTTGGAACGGACTGGCGCAGCAGCTCAACGCAGCGGGAATCAACGTCCTCACCCTCGATTATCGTGCCTTCGGCGAAAGTGCCGGCGTGCCTCATGAGAAGGCCACCCCCCAGGAACTGAATGATGAAGTGGCGAAGTGGCCGGGCGACATCGACGTCGCCTATGAATACCTGGTGTCGCAACCGGGCGTTGAGCGTGATGCCATCGGCGTGGGGGGCGCCAGTTGCGGAGTCAATAATTCGATTCAGGCCGCAATTCGGCATCCGGAGGTGCGCTCCCTGGTGCTGCTGTCGGGTAATACGAATTACGACGGACGTCAGTACCTGAGGCGCGACAAGGCAGCTCCGGTCTTCTTTGCCTACGCTGTCGACGACCCCATTCCGCCGTCGGCGTTTGCCATCCAGTGGCTCTACAGCCTTACCGCCGTTCCCGGCAAGAAGCTGGTGCACTATCCCAACGGCGGGCATGGCTCCGACATTTTCCACGCGCATCCGGAGCTCATGAAGGCGATCACCGATTGGTATGTAACCACGCTGATCAAAACGCCGGGCAAGGCTCCGGCCACGGACGAGGCTGTCGCGCTGCCACCGGAGGTATATGTGCTGGACACGATCGACCAGCCGAGCGGCCCGGCCAAGATTGAAGCCCAGCTGGAGCAAGCTCGTCAGCACGATCCCAAGGCCACTCTGTTCGACGAGCAGTTGGTCAACCTCATGGGATACGAGCACATGCAGGCAGGGGATGTTAAAGGCGCTATCGAGATTTTGAAGCTGAATGCTGTGGCCTATCCCAACTCCCCCAACGTTTATGACAGCCTGGGCGATGTGTATTTGGCCGATGGACAGGGAGATCTCGCACGGCAGAACTCCAGGAAGGCGCTGGCACTGCTGCCGTCTGACACTACCGACGATCAGCAGCGCAAAGATGCGATCAAGGCCAATGCGGAGGGTAAACTGCGGCAGCTCGACGGCGAACCGTAATAGACCTGTGGGCATTGGAGCGAGTGACGGGGATCGAACCCGCGACCAACCGCTTGGGAAGCCGTGACTCTACCACTCAGTTACTCCCGCTCTACGACTTGCAAAGCGTCGCTGCACCGATTCGAGACACGTATCCAGCAGGTGATCGCTACGAACCTGTTGCATGTGAGTCACAGCCGTTTCCGCGCTGAGCGAGATGTCACAGCCCGAGTCTCAGTTGTTGTGAGCAGCGCTCATTGCCACGGGTTATGAGTGCGAAGCGCAAGAACGCGGAACGCGGAAGCCTGTCTCCAGGCTTACCGAACTTTGACGTCCGGCTCAACCGACATTCCTGGCCGGAGCAATCCATCCTTGTTGAAGTCCGGCTTGTCGTTACCATCGAAGTCGATGCGCACCGGAAGTCGCTGCACCACTTTCACGTAGTTGCCGGTGGCATTTTCCGGCGGCAGCAGGCTGAATATCGCTCCCGTGGCTCCGCCGATATTGGAGACATGGCCGTCCCATTTTCTGCCCCCATAAGTATCAACTTTGATCTTCACCGGCTGTCCCGGATGCATGTGCGCAAGTTGGGTCTCTTTGAAGTTGGCGGTGACCCAGACATCGCGTAGAGGAACCACGGCCAACAGGTCCTGGCCGACTGCGACATTGGAACCCACTTGCACGGAACGCTTTCCCACCACGCCGTCGACGGGAGCGACGATGGTCGTGTAGGAAAGATTCAGTTGCGCCTGGTCCAGCGCTGCCTTGTAGCGCAAGACCTGAGCGTCTGCGGACTGCGATTTCGCCTGCGTTGCGGCTACGGTGTTAGGAGTGGCCTGAGCATTCTTAATCTCGGCGTTGGCCTGCTCAATCCGCGACTGCGCCTGTCTTACTTGCGCGTCAGCCGCCAACAGGTCAGCCTTTCGGGCATCGACGGTGGCGTTGGCAGCATCGGCGGCCGCGATTGCGGCGTCGAACTGCTGTTGCGAGATCTCGCGTTTGCCCAGCAATTGCCGGTATCGCTCGACATCCTTGTTGAGCTTCAGCGCGTTCGCTTGGGCTTCCGTAATCTGCGACTGCGCGGCCTCGGCCTGCTTCTGCGCCGCCGCTACTCCGGCCTGCGCGGAAGACATGTCGGCGCTGGCGGACCGGATCTGGCTGAACGATCCTACGCTCGATACGGGCACACCATAGCGTGCTGCCACGGCTTGCGCTTGCGAATCCTGATAGTCGGCACGGGCGCGTTCCAACGCCACGGTATAGTCCGTGGGATCGATGACCACCAGCACATCGCCCTGCCGCACTACCTGACCATCGTCGAAGTTCACCTTGACGACCTGCCCGCTGACGCGCGCGCTGATGGGATAGATGTGACCGTCGATCTGCGCGTCATCCGTGCTTTCCCATTGCCGGCTCTCCCACCAGAACCAGCCCACCAGAACGATGGCCGCAATTGCCAGCAGAAACACGATGGGTTTCGCGGCAGGGTGTTTCTGAAACATACCGCGACGGTCTTCGGGCCGCTGACGAAGCTCCGCAGCATGGCTCTCATCGTGACTTTCACCCTGCGGCTCGGAATGTTCTATTTCGTTTGGCTCGGTTGTGGTCGGACTCATTGATTCTCCGCCTGTTTCATTATTGCTTGCTCGGGTAGTGCGGCGCTTTAGCGCCGCGTCCAAGTCCCTAAAACTTTGTGTCATCCCGACCGAGGACTTCAGTCCGAGTGGAGGGACCTGCTTTCCCTAGCCACGCGTCACTGACTCAGCCTTTCGCCGTTCTTGAACGCCTTGTGTCAGGGCACGACTTCAGTCGTGCCGATAGGCCGTTTATTTTTGTCATCCCGAGCGGCCTTCAGGCCGCGAGGGATCTGCTGTTCCGACTTTGAGGGCCCTCGCCATTCACTTAGTCAGCGTCTCCCTGGCCGCCGGCTGCCCCATCTGTCCGCCAACTTCTCCCACCACTCCCGAAGCGGTTGGCGCAGTGTTGGGAACTGTTCCCGGCGCCGGCGCGCCCGGAGCTCCCGGCGGCGTTGCCGGGTTCGCTGGCAGCACGCCCCCCGGCTCCGACAGATATTGTTTCACTGCCTGCTCGGCATTGCCGATCGCGCGCGCCAGAAGCACCTTGGCGATGTTGTAGGCGTACAAGCTGTCGATGAACTGTTCATTGGCCGACGCCAGTTGCTGCTGCGCCTGAATCACTTCCACGTTGTTGGTCACACCGGCGGCGAAGCGGTCCTGTGACTGCTCCAGCGTCTGCTGAGCGTAATCCAGCCCGGTTCTTGCGACCTCGACCTGCTGCGCGGCGGCCTTGATATCGAGCAGCGCGTCCTCAATGTCCTGCTCAATGCCTGCTCGCAGATTGTCCACTTGTGCTTGTCGGACTTTGAGGGTCGCTTCCGCTTGCGCGACATCCGCTTCCACTTTGCCACCCTGGAAGATGGGGATGGCCAGCGTGGCCGCAAACGTATAGTTGGGCGCCAACGCACTGGGAGTGTAGCCCAGAATTCCGTAATCTCCGCTAATGCCGAGCGACGGCAGCCGTTGCTGCCATGCCGACTGCCGGCTATATTGCGCGGCCCGCAACGAGGCTAAAGCCGCCTGGTAATCCGGACGCGTCTTCAGCGCCCGCTCATACGCGTCCGCAAGTTCCGTCTCCGGCAGGGCATGATACGGCACGCGATTGACCAGCCTGAACTTCTGCTGCACTGGCAATCCAATCACACGCGCCAGCGCAATGCGCTGCTTCTCCAGATCGTTCTGCGCCTGGATGAGGATTGACTGCTGCGTCTGCAACTGTACCCGCGCACGCAGCGTATCGATCTGCGGCGCAAGCCCCGCGGTCTCCTGGTCGACCGCCAACTGGTAAAGTGCCTGCGCCGCCTTGAGCTCAGCTTCCGCCGCGGTGACGCGGGACTCGTTGGCAATCGTGAGCAAGTAGTTCGCTCCTACCGCCAGCACCACCGTATCGCGCGCGTCACGATAACTGAACTGTGCCGCCTTTACGTTTTGCGATGCTGCGTGAAGGTTGTTGATGGAGTGCAGGTCGAGAGGATTCCAGGAGCCGTTTGCCTGCAGCTCGGTCAGACCGAAAGGACCGACCGACGTCGGAAAGCCTGGAAAGGTGAATCCAAAAGCTTGAAGGTTCAGCCGGTCTACTGCTTCGCTGAACGCGCCGTTCACCACTGGCATCAGCTCGCTGAGAGAGCGCAGCCGCGCGGCCCGGCTCTGCTCGGTGGCGCGTTCGCTCAAGTAGAGTCCGAGGTTGTATTTCAGCCCCCGGTCCAGCGCGTCTTCCACGGTCAGATCGATGACCTCGGAAGTCGCTTTGCCTTGCGGTATCGATCCGCTATAGGAATCCTGGTTACGCTGGATTATCTGCTCGGCTGACGGCAACGACGTCAGGCCGGGCTGGACCTGCGCGAGTGCCAGTGAACTGAAGAGAATGGCGCTGGCGAATAGCCCAATCCGGCCAGGATGAAAGCTCCTCCACCACAGGTTGCTTTTCGTTCGTTCCATGTTGCATCTAAGACGTACATGTATGAACTGCCACAACGGTTCGAAGTTCTTTAGATGTTGATCGAAACTCCTTAGATGTGGAAGATGAGCGCAAAGCCGCATGTTTTGGTACCAACTGCTGGGTTGTGCCTTGCTCGGGTAGTGCGGCGCTTCAGCGCCGCGTTCAAGCCCTTCGTTTCTCATCCCGAGCCGGCTTCAGCCGGCGACACCGCGTGTCCGTGCACGACTGCCCTGTGTCACGATGCCATCGCCTTGTAACAGAGCACGACTTTACAGCCGCTGAAAAATTCCGTTTTGAACGCTTTGTGTCAGGGCACGGCTTCAGCCGTGCCGATATGCTGTTTATTTTTCTTTCCGAGCCGGCTTTAGCCGGCGACACTTCCTAACCCCTAACCCCTAACCCCTAACAACCCTACCCACTACCCACTAACCAGCCCAACCTCGCTGGTGGACGGCCGTCCCATTAAGTCGCGGATTGCATCCTGCACATTCTTGCCCTGCTGAAGAATGGCATGCATCTGCTCGGTGATGGGCATCTCGACCCCGGCTTTGTTGGCCAACCCCACAGCGGCGTTCGTGGTCAGCACGCCTTCGGCAACCATGCCGTGCATCCCTTCGATAATGTCGCCCAACTTGCGTCCTCGTCCCAGCTCAACGCCGACGCTGCGGTTACGCGACAGCCCTCCCGTACAGGTAAGCACCAGGTCTCCGAGTCCGGCAAGACCAGCCATGGTCGCGGCTTTTCCACCGCAGGCAACCACTAGCCGCGTCATCTCCGCCAGGCCTCGCGTGATCAGCGCGGCCCCGGTGTTATGTCCCAGGTCAAGGCCGTACAAAATGCCCGCCGCGATCGCGATGGTGTTCTTCAGCGCCCCTCCCAGTTCGACGCCGACAACATCGTCGTTGGTGTAGACGCGGAAGCGCGGGTCGCTGAACTCCCGCTGCACCACGACCGCAAGATCTTTGTCGGTTGAGGCAATGGTGATCGCCGTGGGATCGCCTTTGGCAACCTCCTTGGCAAAACTCGGCCCACTGAGCGCGCCAATGCGAGGGCGGAATCCGTCGGCGCCATTATCCAAAAGTTCGGTGATGACCTCAGTCATGCGCAGCAGGGTGTCGTTCTCAATGCCCTTGGTCGCGCTGACGAACAGCATGTCCGGCCGAAGATGCGGCCGCATCGCTTGAAAGACCCGGCGCGTGTGATGCGAAGGCATCACGCTGACCACGATCTCCACGCCGCGCAGCGCTTCCTCAACGCTGTTGGTACAGAGAACCGTTTCGGGGATCGCGTGCCCCGGCAGAAACATCTGGTTCACGCGGCCCGTGGCCACACTGTCGCGGACTTCAACCTCGTGTGCCCAAAGCCGCACATGGTGCGTCTTCTTGCGGCCCAGCACAATAGAAATTGCCGTGCCCCACGCCCCCGCGCCGATGACTGCGATCTCGCTCACAGGCAGTTCTTCCTAACGTGCGTGTCGAACATGGTTCTTTGATGCGTTCCGAACATGTTTCCTTGAATGGGCACGCCTTTACAAGGCCGCTGAAAAACTCCGGACTGCGCCTTGCTCGGGTAGTGCGGCGCTTCAGCGCCGCGTTCAAGCTTTGTTTCTCATCCTGAGCCGGCTTTAGCCGTGCCGATCCGACCCGCATAAAACCTGGGCTTTAGCCCCTGAGAAACTCTGCCATGCGACTTCGAAATACCTCATCGAAAGCGGTTCTCCGTCCCCGCCAGCAACCGCCGGATGTTGTCCTTGTGCCGCACGATAATCAGCACCGACGAGGCGCAAATCAGCAACAGGATCGGCGCCGTGGTGCGTTCCCCCGGCCCGAGCCACCACACACATAACGGAAACGCCGCACCGGCCACCATGCTGCCCAGCGAAACGTAGCGCGTCAGCGCGACCACCAGAACAAACAGTACGAGCGCCACCAGCATGGCCCGCGGCGCTAAAGCGATGAACGAGCCGGCTGCGGTTGCCACTCCCTTGCCGCCCTTGAAGCGCAGCCATACGGGGAACATGTGCCCCAGAATCGCGACGAACGCCGCCAGCGCCGCCAACAGGAAGATCGTATGGCTGCTCACGCCCACTGTCGTGCGATCGTAAACGCTGGTTGGAACCGGCCCTTCCAGGCGCTGCCTGCTGGCAATCCAGAAGGCGAACGTAACCGCCGCATAGCCCTTCAGGGCATCGAGCAAAAGCGTTGCAATCGCCAGCCCCTTCGATCCAGTGCGCGCGACATTCGTCGCCCCGATGTTGCCGCTCCCGGTCTTGCGCACATCCTGCCCGCGAAACACCCGCACCAGTAAATAGCCGAACGGAATCGATCCCAGCAGGTAGGAGACAGCGACGATGATGAGGACGAGTTTACTCAAGGCGCAGTTAATACTTGCAGGTGAATTCTTTCACCTTGTCGCTGCCGATTTCACGTGCCGCAATCTTAAGCTGATACGGCTTATGCACGCGTGCCATATAAACATTTTTTCCCGCATGGCTATAAACAGCAGTATCGCATTGGAAGCTGATGTCCTCCGGGGGTCTGGACGGATCGTCTTTCGATGTCAGCACGCCGGTCCCGGTTGTAGTTGTTGCGCCCTTATGGGTGCGGCGGGCGGCACTTGAAACCGTCAGCACAAGGGGATATTTGCTCGCCTGAGATTCGCCTTGTACCGTCGAGCTGTTTTCATAAGCTACCCTGGAAACGTTCCGCGCGCTCGCCGCCAACGTCAGCATCAAGCCGCCGCACACCATCGCGACCCAGATGGTTGGAAGACCCGCGCGGCACACCATGGTTTGCCTCCTGCACTTCACGCCGGAAGTGCGGATTCACTCAGCGAATATCTCGCCATCTTCGCGTACTGCGCGCCCGTTGGCGACAGCTTGCTCTCGTAAAGACAGAACTCGCGCGTTGTCATTCTACCGAACTCCACCGGCGCAAGACTCTCCAGCTTCGCCCGCACCGCGAGCAATCCCGGCGCACACTGTTCTCCGCGAACCGGCTTAGGCCGGCCACTGCCGGCACGCGCCAGCGTCAGATGCGGTTTGTACGGGCCGGCGTCGCGCTCGAATCCCAGCGGCTTCAGCGCCGCCCCGATCGAGTTAGCCAATTTCTGCAAATGTTCGTTCGACTCGATGCCAACCCATAACACCCGCGGCGATTTCGGGTTCGGAAAAAACCCGCTACCGCGAAACGCCATCGGGACCGCTGCGCCTTTGACCTCCTGCAACGCGTTGCGAATCTCATCCAGCTTTTTCGTCTCTCCCAAAAACTGAAGGGTCACGTGAAACGTCTCCGGCCCCACCCACCGCACATCCGGAGCAAGTGTCCGCATCTGGTTGCGAAATTCACCAATCCGCCTGCGGATTTCCGAATCGATATCCAGTGCCACGAACAGTCGCATGACAATCACTGGCTAGTTGCTAATTGCTAATTGCTAGTTACTTCTTCTCACATCAACATCCGCCGCACCAGATCCAGCGCCAACTGGCTGGTCCATCGCCGCACCCGCTCACGGTCTCCGAAAAACCGGCGCTGCACCACCTCGTGTTTGTGACCGTTGGTGACCGCAACGTAAACCAGGCCAACCGGCTTCTCTTCCGTGCCGCCGCCGGGACCGGCGATTCCTGTTACGCCCACGCCGATATCGGCGCCGCACAGCTCGCGAATATTCTCCGCCAGCGCCACTGCGACTTCTTTGCTCACCGCGCCATGGGCCTCGATCATCAGCGGAGGGACGTCGGCGAACAGCGTCTTTAGATCGTTGGAGTAAACCACCGCTCCGCCCAGGAACCATCGCGAGCTGCCGGGAACCGACGTGATGCGCTCGGCAATCATGCCTCCGGTGCACGACTCCGCCACGGCCAGCTTCGCGTTTCGCATCTGCATGTAGTAGCTGACAATCTCCTCCAGCGACTCACCTTGCGCGGAGAAAACGGCATCGTCGAGTTCGTCTTCCAACTCGCCGGCAAGGCGATCGACTTCGGCTTGCGCCTCGTCTATTGTCGCTGCCGTCGCGCGCAGGTGAAACTCAACCTGGCCTTGTCCTGCCAGCACCGTAGTCTCGACATTTGGGTACTTCTTATAGATGGGAGCGGCGCGCAGATCGACCGCCGACTCGCCCATCATCGCAACTTTCAGCACCCGGCTGGCGATTGCCGCTGTAGGAACTTTATCGCGCAAACGGGGCACGCATTCGGCGTCCCACATTGTCTGCAACTCATGCGGAGGGCCGGGAAGCAGCGCGACGATTCGCGGCTGGTCGTCATACTTCGTCTCCAACCACTGACCCGGCGCAGTGCCTTTAGGATTCGGCAACATCACCGCACCCTGCAGAATGTCTGCCTGTTGCGCATTGTTCTCCGGCATCTTAAGGCGCCGCTCGGCGAAGCGTTTGTACATCTCGGTTACGAGAGTGTGATCGCGCTTCAGTTCGATGCCGAACGCGGCGGCCACGGCCTCGCGCGTCAGGTCGTCCTGCGTGGGCCCCAGTCCGCCCATGAAGATGGCAATGTCCGCCCGGGCAATCGCAGTCCGCGCTGCCGAGACCAGGTGATCGAGGTTGTCGCCAACGACGGTCTTGAACGCGACGCTGATGCCCAGTGCATTGAGGCGCTCGGTCAGGAAGAGGGAATTGGTGTCCTGGCGGTACGGAGTCAGCATCTCCGAACCGATGGCGATGATTTCCGCAATCACGATTTCAGTCTAGCACCGGGGATTGCTCACCACGGAAGCACGGAGAGCACGGAGGAAAACCAGAAGTTTTGAAAAAGCGAAGAGAAGAGCTAAAGCAGAAATTGGTACGGTGTATCTGTTCCACCGCTGCGGATATTAGCGTGGGAAACTGCGATTTTTCTTGGGTCTTCTGTTATGAATTGACTTCGTTTTTTTTCCGTGTCCTCCGTGTTTCCGTGGTGAAAACGTCTTTTAGCTTGCCGGCAGCAATGAGCGTCCTTCGATGTCCCACGAGAGGTGATGCACGCTGCTGGTCGTGGCCAGCACTGCGGAGCGTCCGGGCGCGAATGCCAGTCCCACCAGATTATGACCGGAGACGACGAGTGACGCTTTGCGGTCAGGAGTGATCTTTACGATGCCGCGCCGCCCATTGTGCGAGGCCGCGACATAAAGATTGTCGTCAACGTCTACGGCGATTCCTTGCGGACGTCCCAGCCCGCGATAGAACTCGCTGACCTCGCCGTGCGGGTCGACTTGATGGACCGCGTCGAAGCTGGAGGTGGTAGGGCCGGTGATGTACAGGTTGCCACTGTTACCGAAGGCAAGATGATAAGCCGCAATGCTGGGCTCAATGGTCGCGAAGACAAAGATCTGGCGGTCGCGCCCGATCTTGAAGATGGTCCCGCTGCGATCGCCGACGTAGAGATTGCCGGCGCGATCGAAGGCGATGCCGGTTGCAACCCCCATGCCCTCGGCATAGGAAGTCATAGTGCCGTTTTGCGCGACGCGATATACCGTGCCGTCATAGCGCGACGAGACATACAGACTTCCCGAGCGATCGAACGCCAGGCCAGTGGCGTTCATCATCTCGTGCACAAACGGCTTGACCGTGTAATTGGCGTCGATGCGATAGATGGCGATGGGGACTTTCTGTCCCCGCGAGCCGGAGACCGTTACGTAGATATTGCCCTGAGCGTCGACCGCAGGATTGGAGACAGGATGCAGGCTCTCCGCGATCGGCACGGCGATGCGGACTTCATGAGGATTGCTCTTGGAGCCGTTCGCCGAGACGACAACCTCGCCCGACGCAGCGCCATCGGGCACGCGCGCCACGATGAACTGTTCCGCGCTGATGATGACCGGCCCATCCACATCGCCAAAGCTGACCCGAGGACGGCGCAGTTCGTGCGGCCCCAGGCCGCTGCCCACGATGCGAATTTCCCCGCCGGGCAGAGCGCAGACGGGATCGATAGCATCGATGTGGGGCTTGCCGTTTACGTTTTTTGTTCCCGTCTTGCGATCCATATCGTGACTTGGTAGTGCGGGCCTTCAGGCCCGCGTTAATGTTGCTCTTCGAGATCCGGAGCCGGCTTTAGCCGGCGGCACAACGCGTCGGTGCACGACTGCCCTGTGTCACCATGCAGCCTCAGTAACAGCGCACGACTTCAGCCGACATTCGGCCAGCGCCTTGTAACAGGGCACGACTTCACAGGCCGCTGAAAAAGTCCGCTCTGAACGCTTTGTGTCAGGGCACGACTTCAGTCGTGCCGATAAGCCGTTTATTTTTCTTCCCGAGCCGGCTTCAGCCGGCGGCACAAAGTCCTTTCCAGCCTTTGGTAGTGCGGGCCTTCAGGCCCGCGTTAATGTTGCTCTTCGAGATCCCGAGCCGGCTTCAGCCGGCGGCACAAGCCTCTGCCCAACCGGAGGCCCCTCCTAACGAACCATCCCAAAGTGCAGCAGCACTTGCAAAACAATCAACGCATAAATCCCTGCGCCCAGATCGTCAACCATGATGCCGGTGCCCTCCGGCAGTTTTTCCAGACTACGCACGGGCGGCGGTTTCACGATATCGAACGCACGAAAAAGTATAAAGCCGGCGAGCAGCGCTTGCCACCCGATAGGGCAGGCGATCAACGTCACCAGTTGCCCTGCAACCTCGTCGATGACGACATGCGACGGATCGTGCCCGCCGCAACCGCGCTCTTCCAGCGTCGCCGCGGGAATGCCGATGGCGACCGTGAGCACGACGAGCACAAGAATTACGGGCAGGCGCGCAGCGGGCGGCAGGTGCGAGGCCAGCAGCCACCACAGCAGCGCCGCTGCCAGCGATCCCCATGTGCCAGGCGCCGGGCGCAATCTTCCCGCGCCAAAGAAGGTGGCGACCATCGTCGCCCACATAGGTGCTGACGAACGGACCTTCGAGGACTCAGTTGGCCTTTTTATTTTGAGCATTGGGATAACTGGAATCGTCGGTCTCCGGATCGTTCAACGGCGCCGAGACGACATAGCCGCCGCTAGCCCACTTGCCCAGATCGATCACACGGCAGCGCTCGCTGCAGAACGGAAACTCCGGATCGGAGGCCAGAACAATCTTCCGGCAGGTCGGACAGCGGAGGCTGGCAATGTGTTTCTTCATAAAGCAGTTGTCAGTTGCCAGTTACCGACAGTCGGTTGGTGTAACCTGTTTCACGAGTATTTGTGTCAGGGCACGACTTCAGTCGTGCCGATAAGCCGTTTATTTTTCTTCTCGAGCCGGCTTTAGCCGGCGGCACCGGGCCCTGCTTCGACCTTTTTCCGCAGCCTCCTCAACCGGCAACCGACAACTGTTTACACAATTCTCGCCACCAGATCATACTCGTGCGCTTCGGTGATCTCGCAGCGATAGAACTCGCCTTCCTGAACATCGTGTTCGCCACAGTCGTTTACGTACACCGTGCCGTCGATCTCAGGCGCGTGCATCGCGGTGCGACCTTCCCACAGCAGATCGGTCTCTGCCGATGGACCTTCCAGCAATAGATCGAATTGCTGACCAACCAGCGCGCGCTTCTTCCTGCGGCTGATCTGCTTCTGCATCGACATCAGCTTCCTGCGCCGCCGCTCGACTTCCTTCGTGGGAACTTTGTCTGACAGGTCAAACGCCTGTGCGCCTTCTTCATCCGAATATCCGAAAACGCCCAGCCAGTCGAACAGTGCCTCGCGCACGAATTGGCACAGCAACTCGAAGTCCTGCTCGGTTTCGCCGGGGAAGCCGACGATAAACGACGTGCGCAGCGTGAGATCGGGAATTTCGCGCCGCATCTTCTCAATGGAGCGCAGAAAAATTTCCGCTCCCGCGCCGCGTTTCATGCGCTTCAACACATCGGGCGAGGCGTGCTGTAACGGAACATCAATGTAGGAACAGATCTTCTCGTGCGCCGCGATGGTCTCCAGCAGCTTGCCCGTGATTTTGTTGGGATAGGCATACAGAAACCTGATCCAGCGCAGTTCGTCAATTTGCGCCAGCCGCTCCAGCAGCAGCG
Organism: Candidatus Korobacteraceae bacterium; assembly: GCA_049516475.1. Lineage (GTDB taxonomy): Bacteria > Acidobacteriota > Terriglobia > Terriglobales > Acidobacteriaceae > Bog-257. The sequence goes on from JBEKTC010000015.1 coordinate 16,705, forward strand.
CCAGGCCATCTTTCAAGCCGAAGTCTTCGCCGTAACACGTCGTGTCCTGTCCGATCAGCGTAATCTCGCGCACGCCCTGCTGCGCCAGGCGCTGCGCCTCGGCGATCACCGACTCGAAGCGCCGCGAACGAAATTTCCCGCGCAACTGCGGGATGATGCAGAACGAGCAGGGATGATCGCAGCCCTCGGCAATCTTGATGTATGCCGAATACTTCGGCGTCGCCAGCACGCGCGGCGTGTTCTCGTCGTAAAGGTAATTCGGCAAGTCGGCGATGGCGCCGTCCCAAGCGTCTTTCGAGAACCTGCCGGCAGCCTCACGGGCATCGCCTTCGGAACGGCTGTTCAGGATTACGAACGGCGAATTGCCGGGCGTTGCCGCAGACTCGATTCCGGCGGCACTCAGGATGTGCTCCAGCTCGCCGGTCCCGATGACGGCGTCGACTTCGGGGATATTCTTCCGGATTTCGTTGCGATAGCGCTCGACCAGGCAGCCGGCGACAATCAGCTTCTGCGCCCGGCCATTGAGCTTGTGCTGCGCCATTTCCAGAATCGTGTCAACCGATTCCTGCTTGGCGGAGTCGATGAACGAGCAGGTATTCACGACGATGATGTCGGCGTCTTCGGCGCGCGCGGTGATCTGCGCTCCGCCCTGCGCCAGCAGTCCCATCATTACCTCGCTGTCCACCAGGTTCTTGGGACAGCCCAGGCTCACAAATCCAATTTTCTTGGGAGCGGCCGTCACTTCCGCCGCCTGATCGGCGTCGAGTAAGACCACAGAATCGGTTTTCGGCTGCATGCAATCCCTCTATTTTAGCATCGTTTCGCGCAGCAGCTTTACCGGCGCCATTTGCCATCCATCGTGCAAGTCCCGCGGTCCGCACGCCTCTATGAAGGGATGCTATATTGGAATTCGTCGGGCGCTGGTCCCGCGCAACGCAATCTTGTGAAACCCGCCAGGTCCGGAAGGAAGCAACGGTAGCAGGCCAGTGCGTGTGCAGCGGTCAACTGGCGCCTGGCTTAACTTCGCTATTCGCTACTCGCAGTTCGCTCTTCGCTTTCAGTCGCGAAGTCTGCCATTGTTGTGCCGGGCGGCTCGCCGAACTCCACCGAATCTTGGGCCGCGTCCTTCTGGCGAAAAGCGAAGAGCGGAAGGCGAAAAGCGACCAACGGAGCACTCATTGCCTAATATTCGCGCCAAAATCACTGCTCTCGGCACTTACGTTCCGCCCCGCATTCTTACCAATCAAGACCTCGAGAAAATGGTTGATACCACCGACCAGTGGATCCTGGAACGCACCGGAATCCGCGAGCGTCATCTAGTGGACAAAGGCGTCGCCGCCAGCGACCTCGCGGTCGAAGCTGTCAAGAGCCTGGTGAAGTCTCATCCCGTTGACCTACAGGAAATCGATCTCATCGTCGTCGGAACGGTAACGCCCGACATGATGTATCCCTCCACTGCTTGCCTGGTGCAGCACAAATTGGGAATTCATCGAACCTGGGGCTTCGACGTTTCCGCCGGCTGCTCCGGATTTCTCTACGCCTTGAACACTGGGGCTGAGTTCGTTTCGTCCGGCCGCTACAAGAAGGTGCTGGTGATCGGCTCCGACGTGAATTCTTCGATGACCGATTTCACCGATCGCGCCGTCTGCATCATCTTTGGCGACGGTGCCGGCGCCGTGCTGCTGGAACCGGCCGCAGAGGGCGAAGACCTCGGAATCATCGATATGCAGGCCCAGATCGAAGGCGTGGGTGGGCAGTCTCTCTACATGCCTGGCGGCGGAAGTCTGCATCCCGCGTCGCATGAGACGGTCGATCAGAAGATGCACTACATCCACCAGGACGGCCAGCAGGTCTTTAAGTACGCGGTGAAGAAGATGTCGGAGATGACCGAGCGCGTGCTGCACAAAAACAATCTCACCGGCAAGGATGTGGATTGCTTCATCGCCCATCAGGCGAACAAACGAATTATCCTGGCGACTGCCGAACGCCTGAAGATGCCACTGGAGAAGGTCGTCATCAACATCGAACGCTTTGGAAATACAACGGCGGGCACGATTCCCCTGGCAATGCAGACCGCGGTTGATGAAGGCAAGCTGAAGAAGGGCGATCTGGTTTTGCTGGCCGCGGTGGGCGCGGGCTTCACTTCCGGCGCGACGCTGCTGCGCTGGGCGTTCTAGCCTCGAACCAAACAAGCGAACTTCGTATCACGATCCAGACCGGAATCCTTTTCCTCGATAGACCGCTCTTCCTGAGTAGAGGAAGAACATGGTTTCCAACGTCAGCCCTGAATCGCTTCACGACGGAATTGCCAGCCACTGCAAACTGATCGACGTTCGCTCTGCGGCAGAGTTCGCCATTGGACACATACCAGGCGCGATCAATGTGCCGATGGAGCAGGTCGAGGCGAGAATGGCCGACATTGGTGAAGGGCCCGTGGTCATGATCTGCGAAGCGGGCACGCGCGCTGCGGTCGTAGCCGGTTGGATTGAGGGAAAGCAACCTGTGTCGGTGCTCGCGGGCGGCACCGCAGCCTGGAGGAAGGCAGGACTTCCCCTGGTGGAGTGCGCGCCGTGTCGTTGGACGCTGGAGCGACAAGTCAGGCTCGCCGCGGGAGTGATCGTGCTTGTGGCCTCGTTGCTGTCTGCGATCGTCAACCCCAGATGGGTGTACCTGGCGATGTTCGTTGGCGCCGGGCTGACCTTTGCGGGAGCCACCAACATTTGCGGCATGGCCGTGGTGCTCGCACAAATGCCTTGGAATCGCGATGGCAAGCCCAAAGCGGCAACCGTCACAGACGTCGGTGCGGGCTGTCATTCATAGGCGATGAACCAAGTGCCAGAATGAAAACATGGATTTCGAGGCGCTTGCCAACGAGCACAAGGACGCGGTCTACCGCCAACTCATCCGCGCCTGCGGAAACCGCGAGGACGCCGAGGATGTGCTGGTGGAGGCATTGCTGAAGGCGTATCGCAATCTCGGGCAACTGCGCGATTCGGCGGCGTTCCGGGCGTGGCTGGCACAGATTGGACGGCGCGTTTGCTGGCAACTGAGGCAGCGTGAGGCCTTGCTGCCCATCATGCAACTATCGGTGATGGAGGCCGGTGGCGCCGAACTACAGTCCCATGGGGACGCGCCAGATTTGCTGGCAGCCCGGCAGGAGATGAAGCAACTGTTGCGGCAAGCAATCGAATCCCTGCCGGAGGCGGAGCGCACAGTGTATGAGCTGCGCGACCTGGAGGAAGTGGGCGGCGAGGACACCGCTGCCAGGCTTGGAATATCGATGGCGGCAATGAAATCGCGGCTGCATCGGGCGCGGGCGGCGGTTCGTCAATATCTGGATGCCGCACTTGTGCCACGGCCCGAGATCGCAATACAAGAGCGCGGATGAAAGACCTGGGAGGGAACCATGGAAGTCGTAGTGGAACATTTGGGAGCTGTGCAGTTCGAGATCAAGACGCGGCAGCACACGATTATTTCCGATCAGCCAATCGACAGCGGTGGAGATGACGAAGGCATGACGCCGCCGGAACTGCTGCTGGCGTCGCTGGGCTCGTGTGCGGCTTTTTATGCAGTCGATTATCTGAAGCGCAACCAAATCCTGCGCGACGGCGTGAAAGTCCGCGTTACCGCCGAGAAGGTGAAGGGCCCGTTCCGCTTGGACAATTTCAGGATTGAGCTGGAGCTGCCGGAGGCGATGGACGAAAGCCACGTAAAAGGGTTGGAGGAAGCACTACATCGCTGTCTGATCCACAACACCTTGCAGCATCCGCCGAAGATTGATTTCGTGATTCAAGCGCCGGTGGTGGCGTAGGTAACACCTCACGAGTCTGTTGTTCGCATTGTGATGCTGCCCCTAACCGAACCGCAGATCCCTCGGCTTCGCTCGGGATGACAGCAGGTGACAGCATGGGAAGAGTGAGCCGTCCGGCGATGCTGACTCTTCTTTTCCGGTTGTTACTCGCTAGCCGCTAGCCCCCAGTCCCTAGCCCCTGCCTTTAACCTTCTCCCGCTCCTTCGCCGCCTCCAGCGGCATGACCGGCTCGGTCATGCGTGCGGGGTCGAGGATCTCCTCGATCTGTTCTTCCGTCAGCTCGCCGCGCGCGCGGGCGATCTCGATGATCGACTTGCCGGTCTTCACCGATTCCTTCGCAATCTCCGCCGCTTTCGCGTAGCCAATATAGGGATTCAGCGCCGTCGCGAGCGACACTGTGCTCTGGACGTAATAGTCGGTGCGCTGCTGGTTGACAGTGATGCCCTTGATGCAGAAGTCGGTGAACTGGCGCAGCATGTTGGTCATGATCGTGATGGACGTGAGCACGCTGTAAGTCATCGTCGGCATCATGACGTTGAGCTCCAGTTGTCCCGCTTGCACTGCGAGCGCTACGGCCGCGTCGTAGCCCACAACCTGGAACGAAACCATCGCGGCCAGCTCCGGCATCACGGGGTTGATCTTGCCTGGCATGATCGACGAGCCCGGTTGCAGCGCGGGAAGATTGATTTCTCCCAGCCCGGTGTTCGGCCCGGACGCCAGCAGACGCAGGTCGTTCGAGATGCGGATGACTTCCAGCGCCAGGTTGCGCAGCGCCGAGCTCACACTCGACATGGCAAGGTTCGATTGCATGGCGTAGCGCATGTCGTCGACGACGTGGAGCTTTTGTCCCGCGATGCGCGACAGCTCGGCGATAGCCTTGTGCCGGTAATCAGGATGAGTGTTGATGCCGGTGCCGACGGCCGACCCGCCAAGTCCGATCTCGCGCAAAAGCTCTGACTGCTCGTGGATTGACTTCTTCGCGCGCTTGATTGCACCCGCATAGGCCGTGAACTCCTGGCCCAGTCGCATGGGCACCGCGTCCTGCATGTGGGTGCGGCCCGACTTCAAGATGTGATGGAACTCTTTGCCTTTCTCGTCGAGCGCGACGACGAGGTTATCGAGAGCGGAGTACAGCTTCTCCAATTCCAGCAGCGTCGCCAGCCGCATGGCCGTCGGAAAGACATCGTTGGTCGACTGGCCGTAGTTGACGTGGTCATTGGGATGGACGTGCTTGTACTCGCCGCGCGCGCCGCCCAGCAGCTCCGAGGCGCGATTGGCAATGACCTCATTGCTGTTCATGTGGAAGCTGACGCCCGCGCCCGCCTGGAAGACGTCAACCACGAAGTGCTCGTCCCACTTGCCCTGCTGAACTTCCTTCGCGGCTTCGACGATGGCGTTGGCAGTTTTCTTGTCGACCAGCCCGAGTTCGCGATTAGCAAGCGCCGCAGCTTCCTTTACCATCGCGATGGCGCGGATGAGCGTGGGATGCGCGCGCAGGCCACTGATGGGAAAGTTCTCCATCGCCCGCGCCGTCTGGATGCCGTAGTACGCGTGGCCGGGAACTTCCTTGTGGCCGAGCGAATCTTTTTCGGTGCGGGTGGATTTGCTGGTCTCGGTTGGCATGCGTCGCTCCTCCACAGATAGAGATGATCATGCGAGGAGAGACGGTTCGTCCAGTGGGGCATCACTCCGGGGGAGCGACAGGAGGTGGTTACATGGGAATAGGGGTCCTTCGACTGCGGCGCTCAAAAGCGGCGCGCCCCCGCTCAGGATGACACAACGAAAATGTGATGCTCGAAACGCGCTGCTGCCGTCTGATTGCGAACGACAGTGCGGTTCTTGCCAGTTGCTAATTGCTAGTTGCTAATTGCTAGTTGCTAGTTGCTACCCAATCTCCACCAACTCCGCAATCTTCGCTTGCCACTCTTTCGGGCCGCTCTCGTGCACGGAATTTCCGTTCACATCCACGCCGACCATCACCGGCATATCTTCCACTTCGAACTCATAGATCGCTTCCATCCCGAGATCGTGGAAGGCCATGACGCGTGACTTCTTGATCGCCTTCGAGACCAGATAAGCCGCGCCGCCCACAGCCATCAGGTAAACCGCCTTGTGGTCGCGGATGGCTGCGATGCCTTCCGGTCCCCGCTCGGACTTGCCGACCATACCCAGCAATCCGGTCTCGCGAAGCATCTGACGGGTAAACTTATCCATGCGCGTCGAGGTCGTTGGTCCGGCCGGGCCTACGGCTTCATCTCTCACAGGATCAACTGGTCCCACGTAATAGATAAAGCGATTGTTGAAGTCAACCGGCAGCGATTCCTTGCGCGTGAGCATCTCGGTCATGCGCTTGTGAGCGGCATCGCGACCGGTCAGCAGCTTGCCGCTGAGCAGCAGAACTTCGCCCGGCTTCCAGCTTGCCACGTCCTCCCGAGTGACAGTATCGAGGTTCACGCGGCGCGCCCCGACCGGGTCGTATGTGAGCTTTGGCCAATCTTCCAGTGATGGCGGTTTCAGCGCGACAGCTCCGCTGCCGTCGAGCACGAAATGCGCGTGGCGCGTGGCGGCGCAGTTGGGAATCATCGCGATCGGAAGATTGGCAGCATGAGTGGGATAATCTTTCACCTTCACGTCGAGAACAGTGGTCAGTCCGCCGAGTCCCTGTGCGCCAATGCCCAGCGCATTGATCTTCTTATACAGCTCAACGCGCAACTCCTCGGCGGTGTTCTTCGGCCCGCGCGCGATTAGCTCCTGAATGTCGATGGGATCCATCAGCGATTCCTTCGCCAGCAGCATGGCCTTTTCCGCAGTGCCGCCGATGCCGATGCCGATGATTCCCGGCGGGCACCAGCCGGCACCCATGGTGGGGACGGTCTTCAGCACCCAGTCGACGATGGAGTCGGACGGGTTCAGCATGGCGAACTTCGCCTTGGCTTCCGACCCTCCGCCCTTGGCCGCGACGATCACGTCCAGCTTGTCGCCCGGAACGATGGTCATGTTGATGACGGCGGGCGTGTTGTCTTTAGTGTTCTTGCGCGTGCCGGCGGGATCGGCGAGGACGCTGGCGCGCAGCTTGTTGTCCTCGTGCAGATAGGCGCGGCGAACGCCCTCGTTGACCGTGTCTTCCACGCTCATGGTCGCGTCCCACTGCACGTTCATCCCGACTTTGAGGAAAACGGTGACGATGCCAGTGTCCTGGCAGATGGGCCGATGGCCTTCGGCGCACATACGCGAGTTGATCAGCAACTGCGCGATGGCATCCCGCGCGGCAGGCGATTGCTCCTTCTCGTAGGCGCGCGCCAGGCTCTGGATGAAGTCGACGGGGTGGTAGTACGAAATGTATTGCAGAGCGTCCGCAATGCTCTGGATGAGGTCGTCCTGTTTAATGATTGTCATAATGACCTGCCGTAGGAACAGTTTTTGGATCCGAGACGGTTTACAAGCCAAAATTATACGGTCTCGATGAACACCGATATGTGATCTATAACCTATCCCGATGTTTATTTCGTCCAAGCCTTCTTTCTTGGCGGTATTCAGGACTGTTGGCCTGTCTGCCCAGGCGGAAATCGTTTACAGTAGTTGGCAAGAATGGGGTGAACGATGACTGCTACGCCGCCGCATTTCGACCCGAAGAACCTGCCTGAGTTGCCATACGACTCCTGGAAGGACACGCTGGCGACTCTGCACATGTGGACGCAGGTCGTTGGCAAAGTCCGTCTGGAGCTGACGCCGCTCGTAAATCACTGGTGGAATGTCCCGCTGTATGTTACCGCCCGCGGACTGACGACCTCCGTTATGCCATACGAGAACGGAGACGTCGAGATATGGTTCGATTTCATCGATCACAAACTGAAGATCGAGACTTCCCACGGCAACGCCGTAGAGCTGGCGCTAAAGCCCCAGAGTGTAGCCGAGTTTTACCGATCGGTGATGGCGGCCCTAGCCGACCTTGGCGTGCACGTGAAGATCTGGACGACGCCCTGCGAACTTCCTCCTGAAAGGACGATTCCGTTCGAAAAAGATAACGAGCACAAGTCGTACGATGCCGAGGCGGCGCAAAACTTCTGGCACATTCTGGTCTGGGCGGATGACGTCCTTAAGGAGTTCCGCGCGCCGTTTCTGGGCAAAGCCAGTCCTGTTCATTTTTTCTGGGGAAGTTTCGATCTGGCCGTCACGCGTTTTTCCGGCAGGCGCGCGCCAGAGCGGCCAGGCGTCGATCCCATCACTCGCGAGGCCTACTCGCACGAAGTCAGCAGCGCCGGTTTCTGGCCGGGCGATGACCGCATGACCAAACCGGCATTCTATTCCTATGCGGCTCCGGAGCCGGCCGGCTTTGCCGATCAAGCGGTTCTTCCTAAGGCTGCTTTCTACAATCCGGAGTTGAAAAACTTCCTGCTGCTGTACGATGACGTGCGCACGGCGGCTTCTCCCCGTTCGACGTTGATGGAATTTCTGCAGAGCACCTACGACGCGGCTGCTAATCTCGGCAAATGGGACCGGAGCGCTCTGGAGCGCTGAGCAAAAGGAGGATACAAGTGGCGGAAACTTGCACCCATCTCAATACGATTAAAGTCACCCATACCAGTGTTCACGTTTGCCCGGAGTGTGTGAAGCTAGGCGACACGTGGGTCCATCTGCGGCTTTGCCTGGAGTGTGGACACGTGGGCTGCTGTGACTCGTCTAAGAACAAGCACGCCACCAAACACTTCCACACCAGTAAACATCCGCTGATTCGCTCCATCGAACCGGGCGAAGCCTGGATATGGTGTTACGTAGACGAGCTTTCGCCAGGAGAAATCCCCGAGTAACGGGCAATGCCCGAAGCAGCCGGCAATGCGGCTCGCTATGCCTGACAGGTTGAACGAGCCCCTCTTGCTTTATCCTGTTCCTTATGCCCGCACTCGTCGAATGTGTACCAAACTTTTCTGAAGGACGCGACAAGGCTCGCGTCGATGCCATCATCGAAGCCATGAAGATGGACGGCGTCTATCTGCTGGACCGCGAGATGGACGCGGACCATAACCGTTGCGTGATTACGCTGGTCGGCGATCCGGTGAACGTGGCTGAAGCTGCGATCCGGGGCGTTGGCAAGGCTGCCGAGCTGATCGATCTCACCAAGCACACGGGTGCCCATCCGCGCATGGGCGCGGCTGATGTGATTCCGTTTATCCCAATCGAAGGGGTGACGCTGGAGGACTGCGTGGCCCTTGCCCGGCGCGTGGGCGAGGAGATCTGGAAGCGCTACAAGGTTCCGGTGTACTTGTACGAGGCTGCAGCGCAAACTCCGGAGCGGCAGAACCTGGAGAATGTGCGTCGCGGGCAGTTCGAGGGGATTCGCGAAGAGGTGAAGATCAATCCGGCGCGCAAGCCCGATTTTGGCGAGGCGGCGCTGCATCCCACGGCGGGAGCGACGGTCGTCGGCGCGCGCAAATTCCTGGTCGCGTACAACGTCTATCTCAACACTCCGGATGTGGAGATTGCGAAGAAGATCGGCAAGGCCGTGCGCTTCTCCAATGGGGGCCTGCGCTATGTGAAGGGCATGGGTGTGAGCGTGCGTGGTCTCGCGCAGGTTTCCATGAACCTGACCGATACCGACCAGACGCCGATTGCGCGCGCCTTTGAGTACGTGAAGCGCGAGGCCGCGCGCTATGGCGCGCTGCCGCTGTCCAGCGAGATTGTTGGGCTGATCCCGAAGAAAGCGTTGGAAGATGCGGCGGAGTGGTTTCTGCAAGTGGAAAACTTCGATTCGTCGCTGATTCTGGAAAACCGGCTGGCAGCGGTGATGAGCGGCAAGATGGCGGTGGGCGGAATCCGCGCCGGAGTCGAGCCATTCATCGAGCAACTGGCCGCGCCCACGGCAGCTCCGGGCGGCGGGTGTGCAGCGGCGGCAACTGCGGCGATGTCGGCGGCGCTGGGCAGCATGGTCGCCGGAATGTCGCGCGGCAAGAAAGCCTATGTGCAATACGAGCGCCAGTTGAGCGACGCATTGGCGCGGCTGGCAGAGTTGCGCGAACAATTCGAGGCATCGATCGATGCGGACGCCGAGTCGTTCAGCGAGGTGATGACGGCATTCAAGAAGGCGAAGGAT
>JBEKTC010000016.1:0-25784 GCA_049516475.1 Candidatus Korobacteraceae bacterium
AGACCGAAGTCTTCAGGACCAGTCTTGATCTTTCGCAGATCCATGGCCCGGATGGTGCCGAGCTCGACCGGCGTCTCATAAATTTTATCGGTGCGTTGGTCGGTGATGGTCAAAGTATCCTTCGACATGACCGGTACCTCCTTGGAAAGTGAACGTATAAATTCAATGGAGCCGAGTTGCGAACGAGTGTTCGAACGAGGTTAATTCTAATCCTTGGGTGTCCGGCTACCTAGCATTAACCCACGGATAAGAGACCAAGATCACATGCATCTGTGACGTCTGAACATGGGCCCGCGAAGCCGATCGGTTGGTCGCCGCCGCTATTTCTTACCGGCTGGCTGGATCTGATGTGGAGCTGCCTTTTTCCGCGCCAGAGGTGTCCCTGCTCTTGGAATCAGCCGACTTCTTGGAATCGTCCGACCCTTTGGAATTATTCGATTTGCCCTCCGACGAAGACGCCGTGGCGGAACCGTTGCTAGCCTGGCCGCTGTCCTTTGACGAGCCCTTGGCGTAGTCGGTGACGTACCATCCCGAACCCTTGAACTGCAGGGCAGGCGCCGAGATCAGTTGCTCCAATTCGCCTCCGCAATGGGGACAGGTCGTCAATGGAGCATCAGAAAACTTCTGTATCCGCTCCATAAGGCTATGGCACTTCCTGCACTGATACTCATAAAGAGGCAAAGCGAGCACCCCACAATCGTTCTAAGTTATTGATTCTATTTTCCGCGATTAGTTGCGGTCAATTAACGAGCCTGCCGTTCGCTCTTCGCTGTTCGCTCGTGCGCTCATTCTCCCAGAAATAGGGTGTCATCCCGACCAAGGGCATCAGTCCGCGTGGAGGGACCTGATGTTCCCCAACAAAGAGCGAACTTTCGACCAGCGGCGGTAGCACAGCAGGTCTCTCCACTCACCCGCTAAAACGGGCTCGGTCGGGATGACACTCTTGTGTCAACGCAGATGCTTTTGGCTACGGCAGTGCACTGCCTCTTGCCATCTTGTGTTCTCCGCTTGAAACTAGATGTGTGAAAGCTATCGCCATTGTTCCAGCGCGGCTCGCGTCAACGCGCCTGCCGGGCAAAGTGCTGCGCGAGATTGCCGGGCGTCCCATGCTCGCCTACGTCTATGAGGCGGCGCGTGCCTGCGCCCAGTTGCACGAGGTCATCGTCGCTACCGACTCCGACGAGATCGCTGCCGTTTGCCGGCAGAATAACTGGGCCTATCGCATGACGTCACCGGAGCATCGCAGCGGAACCGATCGGGTACACGAGGTCGCCCAGACGGTCGATGCTGATGTGTACGTCAATGTTCAGGGCGATGAGCCGCTGGCGCGACGTGAACATCTCGATGTGCTGCTCGACCTGATGGAGTGTGACGCCGTAGAGGTTGGCACTCTCAAGACGCCGTGCTCGCCGGAAGACGTAAACAATCCTAACGCCGTGAAAGTTGTCACTGCACTTGATGGGAAGGCGCTCTACTTCTCGCGGGCGACGATTCCCTTCGACCGGGACGGCGCTGGAACAGCACATTACTACAAGCACCTGGGCTTCTATGCCTATCGCAAGGCGGCGCTGGATCGCTTCTGCATCTGGCCAGAGTCAGAATTGGAACGCAACGAACGGCTGGAGCAGTTGCGCTTCTTGACGAACGGCATCGCGATCCACGTTGCCGAAACGCCCTACGACACCGTGGGAGTCGATACGGAAGGGGATCTGCGGAGGGTTGAAGCTATCCTGCGCCAGCGCAAGGATCAGGCCAAGGGCTGAACTTCCGCCTGCGGCTGTTTACTCGCCCACGCTTCGGCTGCTGCAACGCGCTTACCAATCGACGGGTGCGAGTGGAAGAGCCACTCGATGAACTTGTTCGGCTCGCGCTCGGCAAGATTCTGATCGGCGAGCTTCTGCATTGAGCTGATGAACGGCGCGATGGCGGGAGTGTTCTCCCACGCGTAACGGTCCGCCTGGCGCTCGTGATGGCGCGAAATTGCGTTCAGTGCCGGCATCAGAACGAAGCCCAAGATGGTTGCGACCAGGACGATAAGCGGCAGGTTGGCGAAGTCGTAGAGCCGCGGATCCAGCACTGGGAACCAGTTTTTCGCAATCACAAACCGCAAGACTACGTTGATCAGCCAGAAGCCGAAGAAGGTGATCGCAACTTGGGTCAGGATGGCCTTCAGGATGTGCTTGTGCACATGGTGCCCGAGTTCGTGCGCGAGAATGGCCTCGATTTCGTCATCGCTGTAATTTTGCAGCAAGGTGTCGGAGAGGATGATGCGGCGGGTCGATCCCATGCCGGTGAGCGCGGCGTTCGCCTTGTTCGACTTCTCCGAGAGCTTCCACTCGTAGACGCCGCGGACGCGTGTGCCGGCGCGCTCGCCCAGCCTGGTCAGCCGCTCGCGCAGGCTGTCATTCGCCAGCGGCTCGAACTTGTAGAAGATTGGCATCAGGATGACCGGCGCCAGTTGCGCCATCAGCAGGAATAATCCAACAAAGACGGCCCACGCGATGATCCACCAGCGTTGCGGCGCGAGGCGAATGATGCCGTATACCAGCTCGACCATGATGGTTCCCAGAACCAGCGAGACCAACCAGCCCTTGCATTCGTCCCAAAGCCAGCCGCGCAGCTTCTGGTTGGAAAGGTGATACTGGTGCTCCAGCCGGAAGCCGACGAAGTCAAACGGCGCGTTCAGCACCTTGGCGATCACCGAAAACATCAGTACGTAGAGAAAGACGGCGAGAAAATAGTGCTGCTTCGAGCCCATGAGGGACCAGTCGCGCAGCTTGCCAGTCCAGCCGGTCACCAGCAACACGACCAGCAAGGCAAAGCCAATCACCGCGTCAGCCATGCTCAGCCAGCGCTGGACGCGGTTATAGCGACGTACCTCCGGCGAGTCCGCCGGTTGCGGATTTGCAGTTGTTGCCATCCTGTAATTGAAGGAGCGAACGGCTTAGGGCCGTTCGCCGCTGCTTCCAGTATAAGGCAGGGGGTGCTGTGCAGGCGACTGCCGATCCGGCTGCATCGGACGTTAGATCTTTCAGCGCGAGACCTTTGTTGCACTCGGCTATTGCACTCGGCATGAGAGCGCCTTGGCTGCGTTCCTGTGCGACAATCAGCATTCAGGTTTCATCCGGGAGGACGTATGCGCGAAGTGATCGCAACCGACGGGGCTCCTAAGGCCATTGGGCCGTACTCACAGGCCATCAAGGCCAACGGATTCGTATTCGTTTCAGGGCAGATCCCACTGGACCCGGCGACACAGCAACTCGTCGACGGCGACGTGGCCGCGCAAACCGAACGCGTGCTGCAGAACCTGAGTGGCATTCTGAAGGCCGCAGGCAGCTCTCTGGAGCGGGTGGTGAAGGCCGGCGTCTTCCTGAAGAACATGTCTGATTTTGCCGCGATGAACGAGGTGTATGGCCGCTACTTTACGCAAAGCCCACCTGCGCGTGCGACTGTCGAAGTGGCGCGTCTGCCCAAGGATGTGCTGGTGGAGATTGACGTGATCGCAGTGGCATAGATCTCCGCAAGATCCCTGAGGGCCGCGCTTCTCCCCAGAGCGGAAGATGTTAAACTTGTGCGTTTGCCCACCGTTCCTTGTTCGCACTGGGCGACACTCGCCCCAACCAAACGGCGGGTGCCCCGTTCTGGCCGCAGTTCGTCAGGGTGGGAGATAAAGAGCCATCCTCATGCCGAATACTATGCTTGCCGTCGTAAAGGCGGAGCCCGCGCCGGGCACGGAGATCCGCGAAGTTCCCAAACCGCAATTTGGATTAACCGACGTTCTGGTGAAGGTTGAAGTCGCTTCCATCTGCGGCACCGACCTGCACATCTACCAGTGGGACCAGTGGGCGCAGCGCCGCATTCATCCGCCGCTCATTCCCGGGCACGAGTTTTGCGGCACGGTCGAAGCCGTGGGCAACGAAGTTACCAGCGTGAAGGAAGGTGACTTCGTCTCCGCTGAAATGCATGTGGCCTGTGGCAAGTGCCTGCAATGCCGCATCGGCGAAGCGCATATCTGCCAGCACGTGAAGATCATTGGCGTCGACGCCAATGGCGCCTTTGCCGAATACGTTGTCATCCCCGAGTCGAACATCTGGAAGCTCGATGCATCGATTCCGCGGGAGTACGCCTCCATCCTCGATCCGCTGGGCAATGCGGTACACACCGTGCTCGCGGGAGATATCGCCGCCAAGAGTGTAGCCATAACCGGCTGTGGGCCGATTGGACTGTTCTCCATTGCCGTGGCGCGCGCCTGCGGCGCAACGCAGATTTTTGCGCTGGAGGTGAACGAGCATCGCCGCAAGATCGCGAAGCAAATGGGCCCGGACTTTGTGCTCGACCCGACGAAGGACGACGTGTACCAGATCGTGACGGACAACACCGGCGGCACCGGCGTCGACGTGGTGCTGGAGATGGCGGGGCGAACGGAAGCCATCCGAACAGGCTTCAAAATCCTGCGCCTCGGCGGCCGCATGTCGCTGCTCGGAATTCCCTCCAAACCAGTCGAACTCAACCTCGCCGAAGAGGTCATCTTCAAGGGCGCCACGGTGCAGGGCATCAATGGGCGCCGCATGTATCAGACGTGGTATCAGATGACCGCGCTGCTCAAGGCGGGCAAGCTCGACCTGCACCCGGTGATCACGAATCGCATCGCCATGAAGGATTTTGCGTCGGGCATGGAATTGCTGAAGACCGGCGAGGCCAGCAAGATTCTGGTGTACCCGAATGGGACGCGGTAACCTCGAACATCTCCTGGCTAAGCAAGTTCAGGCTACTGCGATTTCGCCCTCCGGCGATGAGGACTTGCTGCAGACGACAGGTAGTGCTGATCGAGTGCCTGACGAACCAGGGTCTTGATTACCGCCTGCCGGCTGATGTTCAATTCCTCCGCCGTCCTGTCCAGCTCTTCAAGCATGGGCGCCGAAAAATCGACATTGACCCGCTGAATCGGGGCCATCATGCGGCCGCGATTGGTAAAAAAACGCGACACATCCTTACCCTGCTCTGCCAGCCGGGCGATGGCTTCGGCGGATACCGGCTTTCGTTGTCTAAGAGTGTTCGTCATAAAGTTGTTTCTCCTGCCTCGTTGCTTTCCACAAGGTAACGAGGTGGTAGTACTCTCCTTGCGTATCCTCTCGCACTTCAAAGATGACGGTGTAAAGCCGGTCTCCAACCCACCCAATGGCACGGTGCTGCTCAGGCCAGGCCGAACGCTGATCCAGATAATATGGGTGAGAGAAGACCTCCTGCGCCTCTTCGAAGCCGACTCCACGCCCGGGACTTTTCCTCAACCGCTTGCTCTTCCGCTCATCAAAATGAAATCGCATTGAAGTATAACAGTTATACCATATCTCTTTGGGGCGCTCTCAGGATAGGCTTTCGCGCAGGCGGGTACTTTCCCTGGGCCAAAGGGCGATAGAATGTTCAGTCGCACTCGGAGACATTCATTCATGGCTACTGCAACTCGCACGAATCCCCTCTCATTCCTTACCGACCAACTCAACGACCTCAAGCAGAAGGGCACGTACTTCAAGCTGCGCGTGCTCGATGACGAGCAGGCGCCGGTCTGTACTTTCGACGGCAAGAAGGTCATCAATCTCGCGTCGAACAACTATCTCGGGCTGACGACCCATCCCAAGCTGCGCGAAGCTGCTCTGGAGGCCACGAAGAAATACGGCGTGGGATCGGGCGCGGTGCGCACCATCGCCGGCACGATGAAGATCCACATGGAGCTGGAGGAGAAGATTGCGCGCTTTAAGAATGTGGAGGCCTGCGTGGTCTTCCAGTCGGGCTTCACGGCTAACGCGGGAACGGTTTCGGCGATTCTCGGCAAAGAAGACTTCATAGTCTCCGACGAGCTGAACCACGCCAGCATCATCGACGGCGCACGGCTGTCGCGCGCCAAGATCAAGGTCTTCCGCCACAAGGATGCCGCGCACGCCGAAGAGCTGCTGAACGAGATCAAGAACGAGCCGGGCCACAAGTTACTGATCACTGACGGCGTGTTCTCGATGGACGGCGACATCGGCGCGCTGCCGCAGTTGACCGCGCTGGCGGAAAAGTACGGCGCGATCATGATGGTTGACGACGCACACGCGTCCGGCGTACTGGGCCGTAACGGCCGCGGCACGGTCGATCATTTCAAGCTGCACGGCCGCGTCGACATTCAGGTGGGCACGCTGTCGAAAGCAATTGGCGCGCTCGGTGGGTATGTCTGCGGCACCCGCGATCTTATCGAGTTCCTCTACCATCGCGGCCGTCCGTTCCTGTTCTCGACGTCGCATCCGCCGTCAGTCGCGGCCACGTGCATCGCGGCGTTCGATGTGCTGGAGCAGGAGCCGGAGCGCATCGAGAAGCTGTGGGAGAACACGCGCTACTGGAAGCAGGAGTTGGGAGCGCTCGGGTTCAACATCGGCGGCGTGAACACGCCAGCCAGCGAGACTCCGATCACGCCGATCATCGTGGGCGATGGCCGCCCGACCATGGACTTCTCGCGCGAGTTGTTCAAAGAAGGCGTGATGGGAACGGGCATCGCGTTTCCGACAGTGCCCGAAGGCAAAGCGCGCATTCGGACCATCATGACTGCCACGCATACCAAGGACGAACTCGACCAGGCGCTGGAGACGCTGAAGCGGGTGGGCAAGAGGATGGGGATTCTGGGCTGATGGCCACTGCGTCACAGTTGGTCACGCCACATAGAAGCATTTCAGTTCGCTGGAACCCGTGGACATTGGCTGCGATGTCCGTCCTCTGGGCGGCTGTTGCGGTTCCGTATTTCCTTACGCACAATTTCGCGGTACTCGGATTTGCGCTGCAGCGCGGCTTCGCGCTCGTCTGCCATCAGCGGCCGGAACGGTGCTTCTGGATCTTCGGCGCGCCCGTCGCAATTTGTGCGCGGTGTCTGGGAATCTACATGGGAGCAGCGATTGGGCTAATGGTGAGGACGTCGCGTTCAATCGCGATGCGCCTCTTAATAGTGGCGACGCTGATCAATGGCCTTGACGCGGTGACGGAGGTTGTTGGCCTCCACGGCAATTGGATGGTGGTTCGTTGCGGCCTGGGGTTGATGTTGGGAGCTGCGGGGGCGCTGCTGATTGCGTCGTCGATGCCGAGTGTGCCGCCGGCTGAAGCCGGCTCACCATCAAAGTTGCCAAATCGAAGCGGCATGTTATCCCTCGTAAGCTACTTTTCCGCCAACAATCGTCAATACTGCTCGTCCGGTAAAACTCCATCCATCGAAGGGCGTGTTCCTGGACTTCGATAACGACTGTGAGGCGTCGAAGGTCCACTTCTTCTTGGGATCGAAGATGGTGACGTCGGCGTGCGCGCCTTTGGCGAGCGTGCCGCGCCCGGTCAGCCCGAAGATCTTCGCTGGGTTGGAGGCGAGCAGTTCAACGATGCGCCACAGGGTCAGCTTGAAGTGGTGATGCAGTACAGTGAGGGCGATGGGCAGTGCAGTCTCCAGGCCGGTGATGCCGAAGGCGGCGCGTTCGAACTCGACTTGCTTTTCGTGGAAGGCGTGGGGGGCGTGGTCGGTGGCAATGGCATCGATGGTTCCATCGAGGATGCCCTCGATCATGGCGTCGCGGTCGGCCACTGAACGCAGTGGTGGATTCATTTTGTAGTGAGTGTCGAATTCGCCGACGTTCTCGTCGATCAGGGTGAAGTGGTGGGGCGTAACTTCCGCGGTCACGCGCAGCTTAGCCTTCTTGGCACGACGCACGGCTTCCAGCGCCTCGCGGGTGGAGAGATGGGCGACATGCACGCGGCCCTTAGTCTCGCGTGCCAGGGCAATGTCGCGTTCCACCACGCTGGACTCGGCGGAGTTCGGCATGCCGTGCACGCCCAGCCGGAACGAGGTTGGGCCATAATTCATGGAACAGCCGACGGTCACGCGAGTATCCTCTGCGTGTTGCACTACCGTCATATTGAGGCGGCCGGCCCTCCGCAGCACGTTACGCATGACTTTGTCTTCGAGAATCGGCTTGCCATCGTCGCTGACGGCTACAGCGCCGGCTTTTTTTAAGGCGGCAAAGTTCGTTAACTTCTCTCCCGCACTGCCGACGGTCGCGGCGGCAATTGGGAACACGTTCACCAATGCACCGCGCTCGGGCGACAGCATCCAGCGCGTGATCTCAACCGAGTCATTTACCGGATGGGTGTTGGGCATTACGCAGACAGAGGTGAATCCGCCGGCTGCGGCTGCGGCCGTCCCGGTTACCTTCGTCTCCTTGTGCGAGTGGCCGGGCTCGCGCAGATGGACGTGCATGTCGATAAATCCGGGCGCAACGATGGCCCCGCGCACGTTCAGGGTTTGAGTCGCCTGACCACGCAGCTTGCCCGGAGCGGCGACGGCTGCGACGCGGCCATCGCGCAGCAGCACATCCATCTCGTGATCGACGCCGCTGGCCGGATCGATCACGCGCCCGCGTTGTATGAGAAGCGATTCCATATCAATTTGTTGCGCAGGCTCAAGCCTGCTCTACTCGATAAAGCGCCCGGGACGCTGGCCTAAAGGCCAGCTCTACCTCCCAGGACCATGGCCAAAATTGCCATGCGGGTCTTCACACCGTTGCGCACCTGTTCGTGAATGCACGACTGGGGGCCATCGGCGACTTCGCTGGCCAACTCCATACCACGAATGACCGGACCGGGATGCATCAGAATAGCGTCCGGCTTGGCCAGCATCATGCGCTGCGGCGTCACCTGGTAGTGTGCGATGTAATCTTCGACGCTGTGATGCCTTCCGGCGAGCCGCTCCTTCTGGACGCGCAGCGCCATCACTACATCGGCGCCCTGCAAAGCGGCATTCAGATCGTGGTTTACCGACACTCCGGGCGCCAGTGTCGCTGCGATCTCGGGCACAAAGTTGCGCGGGCCGCAGAAGATGACCTCTGCGCCGAAGCGCGAGAGCAGTTCCGCATTGGAGCGCGCCACGCGGCTGTGATACACGTCGCCCACGATGACCACGCGTAATCCCCGCAGTTCCTTCTTGTGGTTCAGAATGGTGAGCGCGTCCAACAGGGCCTGCGAGGGATGCTGGTGCATGCCGTCACCGGCGTTCACGATGGGCACCGACATGTAGCGCGCCAGCAAGTGGGCCGAGCCGCTGTTGGGATGCCGCATCACGATCACGTCAGCCCCAATCGCCTGTACGGTCCAGCCGGTGTCGATGAGCGACTCGCCCTTCTCGATGCTGGAGGAGGTTGTGGTGACCAGGGTGGTCATGGCGCCCAGGGCTTTGGCGGCGAAATCGAATGAGGCGCGGGTGCGGGTTGAAGCTTCGTAGAACAACAGCACCACTCGCTTGCCATGTAGTAAGCGGGAGGGACGATTCGGGTCCATGCGCCGGGCCAGCGCCAGAATGGCTTCAATCTGTTCGGTCGTAAGCTGGTCGATGCTCAGCAGTGAACCCAGTGATGGCGTCATTTTCCTTGCGGCACCTGCTCCATCAGCAGCACCTTGTCGGCGTCGTCGCTCTCCTGCAGTTTGACTTCGATGAACTCGTCGGGCGTGGTCTGAATTTTGCGGCCGACGAAGCTGGCTTCGATGGGCAACTCGCGATGGCCACGGTCGATGAGTACGCAGAGCTGAATGCGCCGCGGGCGGCCGTGATCGAACAGGGCATCGAGAGCGGCGCGCGCCGTGCGGCCGGTGTAGAGAACGTCGTCCACCAGCACGATATCTTTGTCCCGGATGTCGAACTCCATGGTGCTCTTTTTCACTTCCGGTCGATGACCTACGGTAGAGAGATCATCGCGATAGAGCGTGATGTCGAGCGTGCCGACCGGAACCGGCGCCTTCTCGATACGCCCCAGGATCTTCGCCAGCCGGTGCGCCAGCGGCACGCCACGCCGCATGATCCCAACCAGTCCGAGATTGGCGGTGCCGTTGTTCTTCTCGACAATCTCGTGCGCCAGGCGGACGAGCGTTCGCTCAATCTCTGAGCCGGAAAGGATTTGCGATTTTTCGCGGAGTTTCGAGGAGTCAGTGGAGGCCTTGGTCATGCCGCTCGAATCATACGCAAAGCGGGAGGCGCGGGGCAACTGGAAGCGGCAACGTCTGTGTCGCAAGTAAGGCAGCGCTTCCGAATCACGCTAAGAATCTGCTACCATGAGCGGGTTCGCTGAGGTGGTCATGGCGCAATATGTCATCGAGCGGGAAATCCCGGGCGCGGGGAATTTATCGGATGCGGAGTTGCAGGAAGTCGCGCGAAAATCGGTGGACGTGCTGAAGGGGATGGGCCCCGAAATAAAGTGGCTGCACAGCTACGTCACCGGCGATAAGGTTTATTGCGTCTACCTTGCGCCGGACGAGGAAACGATTCGCGAACATGCCCGGCGCGTTGGTTTACCGGCCAATCGCATCTCGGCGGTGCGGCGGTTGATGGATACCAGCACCGCAGGTTGAATTATCCGTCGCTTCCAGTTCGAAGAGTGGGCTCTGCGCCGGAGGCAAGCGCCTCCTGGATGGCCTGCTCTACCGGCAATGCCCAGCCTTCCATCCACGCCGACAGACCTGCAGCATTGTCGAGGGTTCGACGGGCGAATTCCAGTACCTTCTCCAGTTTATGTTGCTCGGCGGGCGTCAGCGGGGTGCCCAGGCGCTCGCGCAGCGCGGCCGCGGCCCCAGCAAAGCGCAGCGCTTGCACCGCATTGGATTGCGCCGCGGCGTTGGCGGCCAGGCACTCCAGCACCCTGGCGATGCCGCGCTTGTGTCCCAGATTCTGAAACATCTGGATGCTTTCACCGTACAGCCGGCGGGCATCGTCACTGTCACCCTGGTCCCAACTCAGGCCGGCTAGATCGGACAGGGCGCTGGCGATTCCCCATCCATCGCGTGAAAGGCTGAAGGCCGCCAGGCTCTGCTCGTAGAAGGAACGGGCCGCGGCCACATCGTCGCCTTCGCGGGCAACATCTCCCTGGTAGTTCAACGTCCAGGCGATACCGGCTACGTCGCCCACTTTGCGGAAAATCGCCAGACATTCATCATAGAGCGAAGCCGCGCGCGCCGCTTCGCCTTGCAGCTTGGTCACGTTCGCCAGATTGCTGAGAGCGCGAGCAACGTCGGCTGGATCTCCCTCGTCCCGCCAAATCGCCACACATCGTTCGAACAGCAAGGACGAAGTTGCGAGGTCGCCGCGATCGCGGGCATTTACGGCCAGCGCGTTCAGGGCAACCGCCACCCCGCGTTTATCGTTCAGCTCCAGACAGGTCTCAAGACTCTCGTCGAACAATCGCTGCGCCGAAGTGTAATCGCCCTGCTCGCCCGCCAGGACCGCGGCAGAAAACAGCAGGCGCGAGCGCAATTTCGGACGCGCGGCAGCCCCTTCCAAAGCGAGCAGCCTGGCGATGCGGCTGCGGCCCTCGGTGAGATATTCGCGCGTCTCCCAAAAGTGAAACAGCGCCGAACCCAGGCGAAGTCCCCAGTCGGCGTCGCCGGTCTTGGTGAGGTATGCCAGGGCGGCGCGGAAGTTGTCATGCTCAACTTCCAGGCGATCGAGCCATTCGGGATGAGCGGCCGCTTCCGCCGCACCCTCTTCGGCGATCACTAGGTAATACGCAGCATGGGAGCGGCGAGTGGCAGCTACATCATTGCTGGCGGCCAGGCGTTCGA
Source organism: Candidatus Korobacteraceae bacterium (assembly GCA_049516475.1). Taxonomy (GTDB): domain Bacteria; phylum Acidobacteriota; class Terriglobia; order Terriglobales; family Acidobacteriaceae; genus Bog-257. Next base: position 11,614 of record JBEKTC010000016.1, read on the forward strand.
GTGCGTACTCCCGGATGGTTGTGAGCATGACGAAGCGGGTTTCGCCCGCTGCCTCTTCCACCTGCTGCGCCAGGCTCTTGTCCACCATGGAAGCCATGCCGTCGAGCACGTCGAGACCCAGATCGCCCGCGGTATCGCAGACCGCCTCCACCGCTTCCAGGGTGCAACCGCCGCTGAATACGGAAAGCCGGCGGAAGAGAGTTTGCTCGGCAGGATTCAGCAGACCGTAACTCCAGTCGACGGTGCCGCGAAGGGTGCGCTGACGCGTCGGCAGGTCACGGGCGCCGCCGGTCAGCAGGTTGAGGCAGCTTTCCAGGCGCGCCAACATGGCGGAGGGCGAGAGCAGCTTGATGCGCGCTGCCGCCAGTTCGATGGCGAGCGGCAGACCGTCGAGGCGAGCGCAGACGGACGCGACAGCGGACGCGTTTTCATTGCTCAGGACGAAGTCGTGCTTCACCGCGCGCGCGCGTTCCACAAAAAGCGCAATCGCGGGAAGACGGGAGAACACATCCAGGGGCAGCAGGGATTTGGGATCGGGAAGCGCCAGCGGCGGCACCGGAAATTCGTGTTCGCCGTAAACGTGCAGCGGCGACTGGCTGGTGACTACGATCTTGAGCCTGGGGCCGGCCGAGAGCAACTCCGATATGGCCGGGGCGGCGGAGACCAGGTGCTCAAAGTTGTCGAGCAGCAGAAGCATCGGCTGATCCAGGGCGCCAAGGTAGTCTTTCAGGCCCTCCTGCGCCGACTGATTGCCGGTCTCGCGCATTCCCACTGCCTGGGCGATGGCGGAAGCGATCAATCCGGGCTCGCCGACCACCGACAGCGAAACGAAGCACACGCCGGATGGGAATTGGTCCCCGATTTCGCCTGCCACCTGCAAAGCCAGCCGCGTTTTGCCGATGCCGCCGGGACCGGTGAGGGTCACAAGCCGCACATCGTCGCGGCCCAGGAGGTGGCGGAGCGCGGCCGCCTCGTGCTCGCGTCCGATGAAAGCGGTACGCGGCACTGGGAGGTTGCTGGGGCGCGGCTCCGCATGGCTGACGTGCGCATCGGCCAGCCGGTCGCGCACCGCCGCCAGGTCGCGGGCCAAATCCCGGGTGGATGCGTAACGTTGCTGCGGGTCCTTGGCAAGACAACGCTCCACGATCCAAATGAACGGAGCGGGCGCTTGAAGCATTCGCGAAACAATCCGCTCCGGCTCGTCGCGCAGGATGGCAGCCGCGGTCTCCGCAGCGGTCTTCTTCTGAAACGCGGGAACTCCCGTGACCATCTCGTAGAGCACCGAGCCGAACGAAAACTGGTCGGAACGAAAATCGAGTTTCAAGCCGTTGGCCTGCTCCGGCGACATGTAGCCCAGCGTGCCCATCACGGCCCCGTCCTTGCTGATGGAGGTGGAAGCGTCAGCATCCGTCGAGTGGTCGAGCGCAAGCAGTTTGGCCAAGCCGAAGTCCAGGACCTTGGCCGCGCCGTCCACGGAAACCATGAGGTTGTCGGGCTTCAAATCGCGATGAACGACACCGATTTCGTGGGCCCGCGCAAGAGCGTCGGCAACCTGTGCCGCGATGGTCATTGCCTTGCGGAACGGAATGGGGCCAGACGCGAGCAACTGACGCACCGTCTCGCCACGAACCAGTTCCATGGCGATGAAGTGCGTGCTGTCCACGCAACCGAGCTCGTAAATGGTGACGATGTTGGGGTGATTGAGCGCGGACGCGGAACGGGCTTCCGTCTCAAAGCGGGTCAGGGCTTCCGCTTGCGAACGGCGATCATGCAGCGAAACCGTCTTAATGGCGACTTCACGGCCGAGGCGCGTGTCGCGGGCTCGATACACCTCGCCCATGCCGCCGGCGCCAAGTTGCTCAAGGATTTCGTACGTGCCGAAGCGCGTACCTGGCGACAAGGTGGAGGGAGATGGATCTGGCATGTGCGGCGGGCCCATGAACCTCATTGGCGCAGCGGTTGAACAGCCAAGACGACTGGTCGGCGCTACGTGATCGCGTGGAATTGATACTTAAATCGATGCCGCGACGCCGGCACCACCCCTAGATGGGCTTATAATACTCAAAATCGTGGGAGAATTCATGGATATTCGAACGCTGCAGCGCCCGCTGAAGGAGCAGTATCGCCAAAATCCGTCGAGCTCGCGAATCACCCTGAAGGCACGCGGCAGCCAGACCGACGCTCCTGTCACCTGCTCGGTGGACCTGGGCCGAGAGATCTACAAGGCGCAAGCCCACCAAGGCGTCGGGGGAGAAGGTACCGGTGCCTGCTCCGGAGACTTATTGCTGGGCGCAATCGCCGCATGTGCACAGATCACCTGCCAGATGGTGGCCGCGGCGATGGGCATACCGACCGAGGGCATCGACGTTACCGTCGAGGGTGATTTGGACCTGCAAGGAACTTTGGGAATTTCCAAAGAGGCGGCTGTGGGATTTGAGAACATCAGGGTCACGTTCGACGTCCGCGCGCCGCAGGCAACCAAGGAGCAGTTAAGCGCGTTGCGGGAGAAAACGGAACAGTATTGTGTCGTAATGCAAACATTGCAGCACCCGCCGAAAATAGATCACAAGTGGGGCGCCCAGTAACAAGGAAGCACTCAGCTACCAATATTTTCGGGAAGCTTGAGGATCGCTACTCCTGAGTCCGTGACAACCTTGCACCGAGCCCACGACGCACCTTCTGAGCAAGAGTTTGGTGATAAGAACATCCTTGGCGGATGGTCGACAATACGGAAGGTGGCTGGTTCCTGCTAATTTTCGGATAGTTCTTGAAATATCTCCATTCCACCAGCAAGCGCGGCCAGCGCGCAGCGACAGGTAATGTCTAGCGGAACTCCCGGCGTTGACGAAACATGGAAGCGCCCAGTGCGCCGCCCGCCGCGGTGAACAAAACGAACACCACTCCCATGATGAGTAGGAAGAACACGATTATTGTGGCCGCACCCTGCGGCGTGGTCATCCATTCGACCATGCGCTGCATCATTTCCTGCACCTTGGGATCGGGGTTGGCGGCCATTTGCTTCTGCATCTGTTGTTCCATGGCGTGGCGAAAGTCGCCGCGGGAACGAAGTGTCAGGAACGAGACGGTCGATACCACCGAATTCACGACAAAGCCGAAGAGTCCGGCGAGCGCGCCGAGCTTCATCCCCATGCCCGGCGTGATCAGGGTCTCCGGGGTGCGCTTCTGATAGAGGGAGACGGAAAGCGCGCCGGCTCCGAGCATCCAAAGGCAGCAACCGACCGAGACGATAGGAATAGCCGTGAGAAGTGCTGCGCCCATGCCGCACAGCAACGCGCCTTTCCACGCCAGGTCCCAGCGAATGGCGGTGGGGAGAGGCGGGTAGGGCGAACCCGGTGACCACGTCGAAGATTGCGGCGCCATAGGCAGGGGCGGCGGAAGCGGTTGCGCCGAGATATCGGGAGTTGGCGCCGGAGTCCACTGGGGCTCGGCTTCAGGGGGAATGACGCGAATCTGCGGCGCACCGCAGTGCGGGCAGAAGGCAGTCCCTTCCGGGATCTCGGCTTGGCAGCGATAGCAGGGATGTTCCACTTGCCGAAAGTTACAGGAAGCAACGAGTAATTAGCAACTGGAAGTCGGTGGGTAATCTGCAAGTGGCACAGGTTTGTCAAGGACGGACGGCGAATTCTAGCGAGTGATTCCCGAATCGGGAAAAATGTTCCACGTGGAACATTCCGGAAAAAGGCAAAAGCCCGGCGTTGGATGATTGACAACGGCTCCTACAGAGTGTCCTGCTTGCCTCTTGTCTGAATCAAGACCGTGCCGAAGCGGGTGCCCGAGCCGTTGGGCTCGATCGACACCAGATGTTGGTTGTCGCTGCTGCCCGCCTTGATCTCCCAGCCGTCGCCGCTGGTATCGGAGCAGCTCAGCTTCTTGTCATCGTCGTGGTGCGAGATGTGCACATCTGACCCACCGCTGTGCCCGTTACACACCAGGATGGTTCCGAATGATTTCATCTTGTCTTCGTAAAATGCTTTCACTTTGTCCGGCGAATCGTTGGTCTCGTACTCGGCAGCGATGACCTTCAGCCCGAAGCCGGCCGCTCCGATGCTGATGTTCGCCGAATGATTGTCGCCATTGTCTGCCGGGCGAAGGTGCGCGCCGGGATATACCGGTATGCCGTTGTCAGCCGCCTTTCCGCTGCTGTCCACCTTCAGATCGGCGAAGGGCGTCTTGATGTCCACCTTCTCGTTCTTCTTGTCCTTATCATCGACGCTGATGCTGCATGCGCCCAGCAGCAATGTCACGCCTGCAACTACGGTCGCCAATAATGCTCTCATGGCCCCGTTCTTCATTGTGGTCCTCCGCTGGAACTCAACACTTCGCGTTCGGAATCCGGCTCGAAACTGCCTCTCGAACGATCGCGCATCGAATCGGATGCTCTCGGTGAAAATTAACACACCGATCTGATTGCGGTTCTTCGCTGTCGATTGATACGAATTTTATGGGACGTTGGTTCCCTTGAAGGGGCTCGTTAAAGCAACGAGGTGGGTTGTCCTTTCGCTCGACGGTTATCCGATGACATCAGATCCGCTCGATCGGAAGACGCGAGGCAACCAGTTCAGCAGCCTGTTGCGCAATCGCGGGATCGTCTCCAAAACCTTCCAGCCAATCAACCTCCGGCTCGCGACGGAACCACGTCATCTGCCGCTTGGCATAATTGCGATGGCCCTGTTGCGCTGCAGCGATCGCCTGCTCCAGCGTGAGCTCGCCACGCAGCAACTGCGTCGCCTGGCGATACCCGAGCGAATCGAGTGCCGTTACATCCTTCCGCTCCCCATACCTGCTGAGCAGCGCTTCCGTTTCTTTCACCAGACCATGCTCGAACATCTCTCGCGCACGAAGGTTGATGCGGTCGTACAGTTTTTCGCGCGGTGGATTCAACCCGATTCGCAGAACGCGAAAGCCGCGCAGAGGATCGCGCCCGCGTTGTTGCCATAGCTCGCTCATCGGCGCCGGTGAAGCTAGGCAAACCTCGACGGCGCGGATCAGCTTGGGAGCATCGTTCGCATGGATCTTCGCAGCTGCCGCAGGATCGAGTCGGCCGAGTATTCGGTGCAGATAAGACGAACCAAACTCTGCCGCCCGCTGTCGCAATCGTTCTCGCAACTCTTCCCAGCGTTGCGGCCCTGGAAACAAGCCTTCCAGGAGCGCACGAAGATACAGCCCAGTGCCGCCGACCACGATAGGCAGTCCGCCGCGCTGGACGATCGCATTGATCGCGGCTCTCGCTTGCCGAGCATACTCGCCCGCAGTGAAAGGCTCATCGGGTTCGGCGACGTCGAGCAGGTGGTGCGGAACGAGCGTTTGTTCGGCGCGCGTGGGCTTGGCAGTACCGATCTCGAAGCCGCCATAGACGGCCACCGAATCGCAGCTGACTATCTCGCCTGCGAAGCGCTGCGCCAGGTCGAGCGCCAGTGCCGACTTTCCCGCCGCCGTTGGCCCCAGAATGACCGTCAGCAATGGCTCAGACTGCGAAGATGAGGTCATCGCGTCAGTTGGGCTGTCATCGTGCGCCCCAGGGAATGCTCTTGCCGAATCGGATGAATGCCAGCACCAGAATGAAGAGCGCGATAGCGAGCAAGCCAATCAATTTCCGGCGGTCGCGTTTACGCTGACGCTGCTGCAACTGTAGCTGGCGCTCCTGGCTACGAAGCGAATTCGCGCCCTGCTGCGGTTCTTCCACACAACAATTCTACGCGTGGCGCTATTCGATTTCGCCTTTGGCCGGGTTGTAGTAGAAGTGGAAGCGCAATGCGATGTAGGGTCCGTGGAACTCGGGAGGTAAGGGAGCAAAGGGATTCGAAGCCGTAATGCCGCCCCAGGCAGCGCGATCAAGGGCAACATCGCCTGACGGCCCACGCAAGGTCATCCCAACGACCTTACCCTCTTTCGTAATGGCGAATTCAATCGAGACTTTGCCCTTTTTCAACAGCGGTGGGCGCGCTTCTTCGGGGATCAGGTTGTACCAGTTCATCCGCACAGCTTGCAGAACTCGCGACAGGTAGGGGCCAAAGTCCACGCCTTGGGTATCGGTCAGAACCTCGAGATTGCCCTGCACGCGCGCGGCAGTTCCGCCGGGGCCAGCGCCGTAGTCGCCGCCTCCTCCATAGCTACCACCACCGCGCCGCGCCGCAACCGCGCGCGCCGCTTGCTCAATCGATGAGCCCGGCGACATCACCCCTGCCAGATTGCCGGGAAATTTCGGCGTGCCCTGCTGTTGCGCCGGCAGCCTGGGATTGTCCTGCGGAATGCCCGGCTGGAGCTGGGCCATCGGCTGGCCCTGCGCCGGGTTCGGAGGTTGCTGGTTCTGCTGCTGTTGCGCCTGCTGCACCGGCGGCGACGGTTGCTCTTGCGCCGGAGCCGACGGGATCTTCGGCGGACCCGCGCGCTTTAATTCCTCCAGTGTCTTCTTGTCCAGCGTAGGATGTCTGCTCTCCGCGATTCGGTTCTTGTCCGACAACACGTCCGTCTTAGGCGCCCTCTTCGGTTCCTTTTGCAAGTCCGGCGGAAGGTCGAGGTAGGTCATCTGCTGATTGCGCATCAGGTCCTCAGGTGAAATCAGCACCACACCTTTAATCCCCGGAAACAGCTTGGGAGACAGCACCAGAAAAAGCACGACCATCAGGTGAACGACCACCGAAATCCAGAATGCCTCGCGCATGCGCGAGCGCTCCAGGTCGTCCTCCAACTGGATCAGCAGGTGCGGCGTGAGTTCGGCGTCGAGCGCCGTACCGCCCGCCCACAGCGCAAGCTGCCCGTCTTCGCGGGGGGGAAGAGGTGTTGGTCTGTCTGGTGGTGTCAGGATTGATGCCATCCGTCGATCAAATATGCCGAGAGTTCAAATACATTAGACGCCCCTCGACCGTTGAAGGCACAAGCTTCTTGAGGATGGCGCAACCGTAGTAAACCCGGGAGCTTCCAGCTAGTTTCTCCTTCTATTTTCGCATAAGGCACTCCCTAAAGCCATTCCACTGCTACGCTCCTAGAGTTCCAGAAACTCTCCGGTAAACTGAAGTTATGAAGGCCGTCATCGTCGGCACCGCAGGTCATATCGATCACGGCAAGAGCGCCCTGGTGCGGGCTTTGACCGGGATCGATCCTGACCGCCTCGCCGAGGAGAAGCGACGCGGCATCACCATTGATCTCGGCTTTGCCAACCTGGAATTGTCCGGGCCATCCGGCGAGCCCATTCGCATCGGCTTCGTCGATGTTCCCGGGCACGAGCGCTTTGTGCGCAACATGCTGGCCGGTGTCGGCGGAATCGATCTGGTTTTGCTGGTTATCGCCGCTGACGAGTCCATCAAGCCCCAGACCCGCGAGCACTTCGACATCTGCCGCCTGCTGGCCGTACAGCGCGGGATCACGGTGCTTACGAAGTCTGACCTGGTCGGTCCTGAAACCCTCGAAGTCGTGAGGATGGAAGTTGCCGACTTCCTCAAAGGCTCATTCCTCGATCCTGCAACTTCTTCCATCATCCCGGTCAGTTCCAGGACCGGCGCGGGACTCGATCAGCTCAGGAGCGAGTTGGCGCGCCTGGCGGCTGAGATTCCGGCGAAGGATTCCACTGCGGTCTTCCGCCTGCCCATTGATCGCGTCTTCACTATGAAAGGTTTTGGCACGGTCGTAACTGGCACGCTGATTTCGGGAACGGTCCACAAAGATCAGGAAGTCCAATTGCATCCCGGTGGCAAGAGGTTGCGAGTTCGGGGCGTACAGGTACACGGAGCCGCAGCCGATCATGCTATCGCCGGCCAGCGCACGGCGCTGAACCTTGCCGGCATCGAGACAACAGAACTGGCGCGCGGCATGATGTTGACGCCTCCGCAGATGTTTCAACCAGCGCAGCGCGTCAGCGTCACGCTCGATCTTCTCCGCTCAGCCAAGCCGTTGCGCGATCGCGCCCGCGTGCATCTCCATGTCTTCACGGCTGAAACCATTGCCGAGGTCAACTTGCTTGGTGCAAAGCAGTTGCAACCGGGCGAGACTGGATTGGCGTGGCTCAAGCTTGACAATCCTCTCTTGCTGTTGCCCAGCGATCGCTTTATAGTCCGGCAATTTTCTCCGGTCATCACCATCGGCGGAGGAAGAGTGCTTGATGCCGCGGAGCAGCCTCGGCGCGTAAAAGCGGACAAGCGGTTGGCACTTCTGCGAACACTCGCAAAGGGAAGTCCTGAAGAAGCTTTGCTGGCGCGGGTTTCCCGCCGACGCGAGGATGGGCTCGGGCTTTCCGAAGCCGTCGCTGAGACCGGGTGGCTGAGGGCGCGGGTGGAGCAAATCGCTGCTGATCTTGCTAAATCCGGTAAGCTGATTCGCTTCGACGAGCTTCTGCTGTTACCGCTGATAGTTGAATCGCTGCGTGCAACCATCTCGGCCAAGGTCGAACAGTTTCACAAAGCGAATCCTTTGGTGCCGGGAATCGGGAGGGAAGAGCTGCGCGAAACACTCAGCTTGCGCGAGGAAGTTTTCCGCGGAGTTCTGGATTCGCTAGTGCGCGACAAGAAGCTCCAGGTCGCCGGCGAAGTTGTGCACACTGCTGGCAAGGGCGTTGTTCTGCGCGACGAGGAAGCCGAGTCGAAGACGCAAATCGAGCAGGCTTTTGCTCAGGCAGGATTGAAGGTGCCATTGCTGAAAGAAGTGTTCGCTTCGTTGCCCGTGGACAAGGTGCGCGCGCAGAAAATCGTGACCCTGCTGCTGCGCGATCGTGTCCTGGTGAAGCTCTCGGACGAATTGGTATTTCATCGCGACGCGCTTGACACGCTCCGCCGGCAGATCGTTGCGCAGAAAGCGAAAACACCAAGACTCAACGTCGGCAGCTTCAAGGACCTGTTCGGCATTACCCGAAAATACGCGATTCCGCTTCTCGAGTATCTCGACCGCGAACGAGTGACCCGGCGGGTCGGCGACGAGCGAGTGATTCTGTAGCCGTAGCGAAATTAGAGCGGACAGGAGCAGCGTTGATGCGAAGTCTCAACGCTGCCCAGGAAACGCGGGAGATGCTCTCAGACCCTGGATATCGGTCCGCATTCGATTCTGTCCGCCTTGATTCCCCACGTCACGATGCAAGCTGTTGCGGCACGCTTATTGTGCGCTTTGGGCCGCGCTTGCGAATCAGTAGCACGCGAATGCGCTCCAGCAGTTCCATGGGAGCGAGTTCGCCTTTCGGTATCCAGGCATCCGCCAGATGTTCCTCGGGGCAGCAACTCACGCATCCGGATAACAGCAGCGCCGGAGTCTCGGGCGAAATGGATTTCAACTGCTCAATCAGTTTTGCGCCATTGAGCTTGGGCATCATCAGGTCGGAGAGTACCAGATCGATGCCGCCGCCCTTCATGGTTTCGATGGCGCGCTCGGGATCGGAACACGTGAGCACGCGATAGCCGCGTGTCTGAAGTAGGACTTTGCGAACGGAGAGAGAGCGTTCGTCGTCGTCGACGCAGAGGATCGTACGTTTCGGTTTCATTTACCCCCACCGAAGCCTGCTCGGGAGCGGTGCGCAGCGGTGTCCGGGCAAACCTGGGAAGCCGGACGTGCGCAACAGTCGCCGAGTAGTTTGTTAATTACGCCAGAGCAATAGCGTGTTTCGGATAGTACGACCGGCGCGGGGGTTGCACAAGTATTGTCGAGGTCAATTCCTGGAAAAATTTTTCGAGCGCACGAGCAAACCAAATCGCACCGCTCATGGTGATGGTCTTTTGTAAGGCTCGCGTGAAAGCCTTGCTGGATGCGGCTCTTAAGCGTGCACAGAATATCCTCAGAAAAGTCACATCGTAACTTCTCCGTTAATCACATGCACTACGTTACCTCCCACCCGCACATTCGTCACCGCATCCTCTGTCTTCGTCGCGCGAACGTAAAGAAAACTCGGACGGCGCGTTTCCATTCCTTGCTCGATTAGCCCTTGCGTCTCCGGCGCCAGCACGCCGTGCTTCACCGCCCAGGCTGCGCAACATCCCGCGGCGGAGCCCGTCGCGGGATCTTCGCCGTTGTAGAAGATCATGCGCGCGTGCAAAGTGGCTTTGGAATCGACCGTCTCCCGGCAGACAAAATAGAAGAATGCCGGATTGCCGATGGTTAGCAGATATGGCGCCATCTGGTTCCAGCCAATGCTGAGATTTTGCAGTGTGGCCAGCGAACGGAATGGGACCACGGTGAATGGCATCCCTGTCGAGACGGTTTGGATCGGCAGGTGCTCGTCCAATTCAGCGACCGGGACGCCCAGCACGCCGGCGATAACGTCATGCGGGTGCATGGCGCCAAACTGCGGCTCGGCTTGGCGCATCTCGCCGAAGAGCAGGCCGTCACGCTGCTCAAAGCGCACTGGAATCTTGCCGACCTTCAGATCGAGCACGATTTCGTCTGCACTGGACTGCTGGCGCAAATACCACGCCGTGCCCAGCGTCGGATGTCCTGCGAATGGCAGTTCTTCATTGACCGTGAAGATGCGCACCTTGTGGCCCTCAGCGCGCTCAATAGCCTCATCACGCGGCAGAATAAAGGTAGTCTCGCAGAGATTGGTTTCGCGCGCCAGCTTCTGCATCTCGTCGTCGCTCAGGCCGCGCGCGTCGGTGAAGACTGCAAGCTGGTTGCCCTCCAGTGGGCGTGAGGTGAAAACGTCAAGCTGGACGAAGGAAAACTTGCGCTTGGTCATGACGACGCCTCCGAAAATAATGTAGCAGGAGTCGCGTCCCGCGAGTGGTAACACCGCCGGCTCCCGTGACCAGCCTCAGGCAGGCGGGGCCGGCGCTGATACAATCGCCGTTGCGCGATGCCGAGTCGCAACCGCACGCTGTACGGGTTCCACTCGGACGCTTATGAATTGCGGAAGCGAAGAGGGTCCGGTGACTCTCCCGGTCTTCAAAACCGGCGATTGGCATCTTCGATGTCAATGGTGCGTTCGACTCGCACACGCTTCCGCCAAAACAAACCAGGTAAACTTCCCATAAACCGGTCGCGATGAAACCTTACTACCGACTCCTCTTTCTTGGCTGCCTCTGTTGTGGGCTTCTGCTGGCGCCCCACTTGTGCCGTGCGGCGGCTGACCCAGATGGCTCCTGGGTTCCGACCCGTCCCGATACCGACGCCAACACCCGCAAAGGGTTCGACCACTTCTATAATCTCGATTACGACAAGGCGACCCGCGACTTCGAAGCCGCCCAGCAGGCCCATCCCAACGATCCCTTCGCGGTCAATCACACCCTGGCCGCAGTTACCTTCAAGGAGTTGTACCGCATTGGAGCGCTGGATACCGAGGCCTACGCTGCCGACAACTTCATGACCAAGAAGCCGCTCGAGCCGCTCGATCCCACGGTGCGCGAGCGGGTCAAGCAGCTAACCACGCAGTCTCTAGCGCTCTCGCAAGCTAAGCTCGACAAGAATCCCAACGACGTGGACGCGCTCTATGCACGCGGTGCCACACGCGCGTTGCAGTCCACCTACATTGGCCTCGCCGATAAAGCCTGGTTCGCCGCGCTACGCATTGCAGTAGCGGCCCGCCACGATAACGAGCGCGTGCTGGAACTCGATCCTAAGTATGTCGACGCCAAGGTCGGGGTCGGCACCGATCTCTACATCGTGGGATCGCTGAGCTGGCCTGCCAAGGTCGCCGCCTCGATCGTCGGACTCAGCGGCAACAAGCAGAAGGGTCTGGATTATCTACGGCAGGCTACCGCCAGCAATCACGTGGAAGTCGCCACCGATGCCAGGATCGTGCTGGCGCTGTTCTTGCGCCGCGAGCAGAAGTATGCGGAAGCTCTACAGGTCGTCAATAGCATGCAAGCCGACTACCCCCGCAACTTCCTGATGGCTACCGAATACGCTCACTTGCTGAACGCCGCTGGTCACGGGCAGGACGCGATAGCAGCTTATCGCAAGGTCCTGGCCGGTTGCCGTAGCAATGCCTATAACCAATGCCGCATCGAGATCCCAGCTTATGGACTGGGCGAGGCCATGCGGGGCCAGAAGGATTATGCCGGCGCTGCCGAAGCCTATGACCTTGCCGCCAGCGGTGGCAAAGATCCCAGTTTGCAGCAGCGGGCTACGCTGGCCGCAGGCGAGATGTACGACGTGCTGCAGAAGCGCGACACTGCTCTGGAGAAGTACAGAGCGGTCATCGCCGAAAACTCCACCTCCAACTCAGCCGACTTGGCCCGCCACTACCTCAAGCAGGCGTACAAGAATCCCTAGGGCTCTCGGCTCCAGGGATCTCACGAATTGTCAGCCCGAGCGGACGGATCCGCGGTTCGCCTTTCGCATCACGCCTTTGACGTCCGCGGTGTCTCCTGACATCCCCGAACTTCTCAGCACCCTCTCAGGCGTTCACCGAAACCGCGTTTGGCTGCACCTCAGTGGTTCCGCCGGTACTCTGGCCTGCCTGCTGGAAGTTCTGCTGTAGCGTGCTGAAAACCTGCTGCGCGGTGGAGAGATCGCCGGATTGCAGCGCCTGGCCCAACTGGCTAAACAAGCTGTTGATGGCGCTTTCTCCGCTGCCCCCGCCGCCATGATGATGATGACGGTGACCACCAGACTGCACCGCGTTGCTCTGCATTTCCTGCTGGATGGTGGCGAAGTCGTGCTGCGCCGCCGACAGATTGCCCGACTGCAGGTCCTTCGAAAGCTGGGCAAAGGCCTGCGCCATTGGATTGTTGCTCGCCGCCGTGCTCGAAGACGAATTGGTTGTCGACTGGGGCCCCATCTGCGTCAATGTGGCAAAGTCGGATTGCGCGGCCGACAGATTGCCCGACTGCAGATCCTGCCCGAGCTGCGCGAACTCCTGTTTCATCTCGCTCTCGACGCTTCGGCGGCTGTCATTAATATTAAATAGATTGCTACTGGAGATACCTGCTACAGACATTGCTGGCTCCTCTCGACTTGACCGAACGGCTTGTCTTAAAGTCTTACCGGCAAGGCTCCGCGGAACTTCAGTTAGCGGTTGCCTCACAATGCACTAATGCAAGCCTCTTGCCAAAGCAGGCGACCGTGCATCTTTGCTAAGTTCCCACATCTGCCAGCACTTAGCTCAGCAGACTTCGACAACGCTCCGGCGGACTTAGCACTACCGGCAATGTCTGCCCAATCCAGATAGGCAAAACCTGCCTGGTGGCTTGGCGATTAGAGGTATCGGTTCCAACCGAGGAGGGAAATCAATAGTGGCAGGAGTGTAGAAGGTTCGTCGATTTACGTTCCATCACTGACAACTGACAACTGACTACCACTGACAACTGACAACCGACAACTGTCTTACGGCCAGATCTCCAGCGCGGTTTTGCTCAAGATCTGCTCTTTCGCAGCTTCGCTGATAGGCAGCGACCGGAACTCGGCCAGGTTGTTGGCAATCTCCGGCACTCCCGGTCCCGGCCAATCCGTTCCGAACAGGGTCTTGTGTGCGATCTCTTCTAGGCGGGGAAAGTATTTCAGCAGCGTCTTCGGTGGAATTCCGCTGATGTCGAGATAAACGTTGCGATGCCGGCGCACCAGGAAGAACGCAGTATCCATCCAGAGCGGACGCCCGCCATGCGCCAGCAAAATCTTCAGCCGCGGAAAATCCACGGCTACGTCGTCAACATAAATCGGATCGCCGTATTTGTTGCGCGCACCGGGAAAGATCGATGTGCCGGTATGAAACATGACAGGAATCCCGTTCGCCTCAGCGGCGCGATAGATGATCTCCAGCTCTTTTACGCCATGCACATAGTCATTGGGATAAAGCAGCTGATGCGGTGGATGGATCTTCATCAGCTTGATCCCCAGCCGCACAATCTGTTCCATGTCGGCCAGCACATTTGTCGTGTGTCGCGGATGAACGCTGCCGCAGGGAATCAGTCGCTTGGGATCTTCTTTCACGTAGTTTGCGATGAATTCATTGACCGCCGGCGTGAAGCCGATGACCTCCGGCGCCACGTAGTTGATCAGCACCGCGCGATCGATCCCGATCTCATCCAGATGCTTGAGGAACGCCTTCGGCGAGCGACAGTACTCCGCAACCTGGTCGAAGTCCTTGCGCGACTTCTTCATCAGCGCTAGCGCTTCCGGTTTGAACAACTCGATCGGCTGGATGTGAATGTGGCAATCAGTAATCATGAACAGTTGTCGGTGGCCAGTTGTCAGTTGTCAGTGGGTAAGCGGTCAGAACAGCGCCTTGCGGGTTATCTGAC
>JBEKTC010000017.1:0-25404 GCA_049516475.1 Candidatus Korobacteraceae bacterium
ATAAACATGATTACGACCAGACCCGCGTAGCCCATCCGGTCATACACGCGCAAGGCGTTATAAGAAAGAAAATGGCGGATTACGTGACTGCCGTCCAGCGGCGGCAGAGGGATCAGGTTGAAGACCGCCAGAATCACGTTGATATACATCGCATCGTAAAACAGCTTGGCCAGCGGCTCGGCAATATCGGCGCTGTGAGTCTGTCTGCCGATCACGGTACCCGAGCCATGCCAGATTATGGCCAGCGCAATCACTGCCAGAAACGCCGTGATGAAGTTGCTGACCGGCCCGGCGACCGAAGTCAGAATGTCATCCTTCACCAGGTGCTTGAAGTTGCGCGTGTCCACCGGCGTCGGCTTGGCCCAGCCGAACGGCGGAAATCCCAGCACAATAAGGATCAGCGGCATGATGATGGTGCCAAAAGGATCGATGTGTACCAGCGGATTCAGCGAAACCCGCCCCAACATCTTCGCCGTGGGATCGCCCAGCCGGTTGGCCATCCAGGCGTGCGCCGACTCATGTACGCAAATGGCGAACAGCAGCACGATGATCTGGAAGAAAATATCTACCGGATTAGTATGGCCGAACATTCTGTTTTGCCTTCGATACTAACACGACCAAAAACCTAACAGGTTTCCGCGAAAGGTGGGCTCACCCGCAGGTTGCCGTCGCGGAAGGTCCACTATTTCTTACAAGAAAAGGCTGGAACTGACCTCATAAATCATTTTGGGTCGTGTCAGGGCACGACTTGACAGGCCGCTGAAAAAGTCGCGATTTTGCGCCGTTCGGGTAGAGCTAGCCTTTAGGCTAGCGTCTAAGTGCTTTATTTTCGATTCCGAGTCGGCTTCAGCCGACGGCACAACTCGCGTTCAACGACTTTTTCAGCGGTCAGTTGAGTCGTGCCAAAGGAAGCGGACAAAAGGACTGGGCTTTAGCCCCTGCAAGGGGCGCGGCATCTCAGGGGCTGAAGCCCAATTCACAGGTAGGCGCTTGCGGCACGTCTGAAGACGTGCCCTGACACAAAACGATTTATGAGATGGGTTAAGAGACTTCCGCGTTCACCTCGGCAGGCTGCACATTCGCTTTTGCGGAAAACAGGACAATTGACACATGAAACAGGAAGGTATTACCTTTTCATAGAAGTAATGAAGGTATCATGGAATCCGCAATCACCATCAAAGGCCAAGCTACAATTCCGAAGGCCGTCCGCGATCATCTCCATTTGAAGCCCGGCGACCGAGTCAAGTTCTTTGTGCATCCCGACGGCACCGTGGTTCTTTTGCCCAAGATTCCGGTTTCAGCGTTGCGCGGCATGCTAAAGTCCCGGCGGGCGCCAGTCACCATTGACGAGATGCGCGAAGCCGCCGCTGCCGGTGCCGTGGGATCCCGCCGGCGCACGCGGCGAAGATGATCGGGCTCGACACCAACATCCTCGTCCGCTACCTCGTGCAGGACGATCCCGTGCAATCGCCGAAGGCGACCGAACTCATCGAACGGCAACTGACGCAACAGAATCCCGGTTTCATCAGCGTCGTGGCCATGGTCGAGACTGCATGGGTGCTGGAGCGTGCGTACCGCCTGACGGACCATGAAATCGCCGCCGCCATCGAGCGCGTGCTTCAGGCTGACGTCCTCGTCGTGGAGAGCGAAGAGGAAGTCTTCTACGCCATGATCGCCCTCAAAGAGAAGTGGGGCTCATTCCCGGATGCGCTCATTGCGGCTCTCGGCGCGAAAGCGGACTGTTCGCATACGTTCACATTCGAGCAGAAAGCGCTGCGGCTTCCATGGTTTGAACTTCTCTAACCCAACCGTCCCCGCATCAGATGCTTGACAAGTCCTTTGAGTTTGTCGTCCCGAGGAGGCCTTTAGAGACTGTGTCGCAACTGGCCGAAGGATTCTGCGGTGGGATAAACTGCCCGAAAGCCGATCAAACCAGCCGCGAAGCGGCGGCAGCGCAGTTAGCCCGGCGCGCGAGCGCCGGGTGAAGTGGGAGATTGGACTGAGCCGCGGAGCGGCGACACCGGTTGCGACACAGTCTCTTCAGGCCGACGAGGGATCTGCTTTGGAGTTTCTCAGCAGCCTCCTAGGGATTAAGTTGCACCAGTTCCGTTGTGTGCTTTAGTTGCCCGCAGGCGGCGTAGATGTCACGCCCTCGCGGACGGCGAATGAATGCTGGAATTCCTGCCCGCGTCAGCACACTCTGAAACGCCAGCACCCGCTCGTCGAGCGGCATTGTGAACGGAATCTCAGGCCCTGGATTCAGCGCGATCAGGTTCACTTTGGCCCGCAGACCGCGCATCAGGTCAACTACTTCGCGAGCATGGTTCAGATCATCGTTGACCCCGCCCAGCAGAACGTACTCGAAGGTCAAGCGCTCGCGATTGCGAAGAGGGAAGTCGCGCAATGCGGCCATCAGCTTCTCGATGGTCCACTTTTTCGTGATCGGCATGATCCGCGTGCGCAGCTCTTCATTGGGAGCGTTGAGCGACACCGCCAGTTTAGGACGAACTGGCTCGGCGCCGAAGTCGGCGATGCGTGGCACAATCCCCGAAGTCGACACTGTCATGCGCGACTCGGGAATCCCAACTCCTTCCACCAGCAGTCGCACGGCCTGCATAAAGTTGTCGTAGTTCAGGAAAGGCTCACCCTGTCCCATGAAGACCAGGTTTAAACGGTCTCGCTCCGCGTCGGCCTGCTGATCGCCGAGCACTGCCAGGACTTGGCCCACAATTTCGCCGGCGGTCAGGTTGCGCCGCAGACCGAGCAGGGCGGTCATGCAGAAAGCGCACTCGACGGCGCAGCCCACCTGGCTGGAGATGCAAATGGTGGCGCGATGCCATCCCTTCTTGTGCGCCAGTTCTTCATCGCCGCTTTGCGAACCGTCGCCGGCCTCGCCGCCATCACCCTCCGGCATCCACACCGTCTCCACGCTCTGCCCATCGGCAAAGCCGAGCAGATAGCGGACGGTGCCATCGCCGGAAACAAACTTCTTCTCAACCTGTGGTCCGCCGACCGCGAAGCCCAACTCGCCGAGCTTTCGCCGCAGGCCGAGCGGCAAGGTTGTGAATTTTTCCCAGCCTGACCACCTTTGCCGGTACAGACCGTCAAATAGCTGGCGGGCGCGGTAAGACGGTTCTCCAAGCCTCTCGGTTAGAACTGTAAGCTCTTGAAGACAAAGGCCTAAAAGTTCGGTCTGTTGTGGTTGGTCCATGCATCCAATATGCTATCTGGTTAGATTCCCAGTCGCCCGACGTCGCTTCGGGGTTATTTCGTCATTACGTTTCAGCGTTGATATTTTATCCTGCCGGTGCCCGAGGCTGTATACGCGCCAAGGACGTACCGTCTTCACAATGACCCACGACGTCCAGGTCGCTTGGAGCAGCAATCATGGTTGAAGAAGCGCGCAACATTCAACGACAGGTACTTCCCAACGGGCTCACCATCCTGACCGAGAAGATGGACCATATTCGCTCGGTCTCGATCGGCATTTGGGTGAAATCCGGGTCGCGTCATGAAGATCCCAATGTTAACGGCATCTCCCATTTTGTCGAGCACATGGTGTTCAAGGGAACCAGCAGCCGTTCGGCGGAGGACATTGCCCGCCAGGTGGATTCCATCGGCGGCAATATGGACGCCTTCACGGGCAAGGAAACCATCTGCTTCAACGTTAAAGTGTTGGATGAACATCTGCCCGTAGCCGTAGACATTCTCAGTGACATGGTGTTGCATCCCGTCTTCGATGTCAACGAGATTACCCGCGAGCGCGGGGTCATTCTGGAAGAGATCAAGATGGATGAGGACAATCCCGACTATCTGGTCCACGAAATCTTCACCCAGAATTTCTTCAAGGGACATCCGTTGGGCAAGCCAATCCTGGGCACCAAAGAAACGGTTCGCCGCTTCGACCAGGAAGCCATCTGGGGTTATTACGGCGGCAAGTTTTCGCCCGGGAACATGATTATCTCGGCTGCTGGAAACCTGAATCACAAGGAATTTGTCGACTTGCTGCGGCAGCGCTTCGAGCAACTGCCGGTCGGGTCCAACGGCTGGCACGACACGCCGCCCAAGATCAACTCGCGCATCATTCTGCGCAACAAGAAAGCGCTGGAGCAGGTGCAGATTTGCGTCGGCGTCCCGTCGTATTCCATTAGCCACGAGCGCCGCTACGTGACCTACATTCTGAATACGCTGCTGGGCGGCGGCATGAGCTCGCGGCTCTTCCAGAACGTGCGCGAAAAGCAGGGGCTCGTCTATTCCATCTTCTCCGAGCTGAATCCCTTTCGCGATACGGGGATGCTCTCGGTGTATGCAGGAACCTCGCGCGAGTCCGCGCCGAAGGTCGTGCAGTCGATTGTGCATGAGTTCCGCGAGCTGAAAACCCAGCCCATCTCCGAAGAAGAGTTGAAGCGTGCCAAGGACCAGCTAAAGGGCAGCCTGATGCTCAGTCTGGAGTCCAGCACGGCGCGCATGTCGAACCTGGCGCGGCAGGAGATGTACTATGACCACTTCTTCACCATGGACGAGATCATCGACCGTATTCAGGCGGTGACCGTTGAAGACCTTTTGCAGTCCGCCAATGAGCTGTTTCAACCTCAACTGATTGCCGTAACGGTGCTGGGCAATCTTAACGGCCTGAAGATCACGCGCGATTCGCTGGCGTGCTAATGCCGCTATTCGCTTTTCGCCATTCGCTGTTCGCTTTGGGCTCTTAGCTGTTAGCCCTCAGCCATCATCTCTGACCAGTAGCCTTGCTGGCTCTGAGGACCGAGGTCGGGCAGCTTTTCTGGCGAAAAGCGAAGAGCGAAAAGCGAATGGCCATCCAAACCCCACCTTTTCCCGCCAACCCCGTCCAACCGACACCGGCTCCTTTGACATCGCCGTGCGACTGACGAATAATCGGCTTGTTAGCTCCGGTTAAGCCGCAGTTTCTCTTTTGTCCATGTATCCCTCCATGATCGCGAGTTCTGCGGACAGCCAGGGCATTGGCAGCACTTTCGAGCTGACGAAAAAGAGGTCCCATATGCGTAGACGTAACCGGCAGCGGGGATTCACCCTCATAGAACTGTTGATCGTTGTAACCATCATTCTGATTATTGCCGCGTTCACCATCCCGAAGCTCACCAAGTCGACCATTCCGGCGCACGAGGCGTCGGCCATCGCCAGTATCAAGGCCATCAACGAAGCCGAGATGATCTACGCCAGCAGCCATCCCGACATCGGCTTCACGGCGGACTTGGCCATGCTGGGCGGCACCGCCCAGAGCGGCGGCGAGCAGACCATCGATAACCCGCTGGCCAGCGGCCGCAAGAGTGGTTACACCTTTACTTACACGCCCGGCGAGAAGGTGAACGGCGCGATCCGCTCCTACACCATTACCGCCGTACCCGATCAGGTGGGCACGACTGGCCAGCGTCGGTTCTTCTCCGACGAGTCGGGCGACACTCACTACAACGCTGACGGAGTCGCTGACGTCACCAGTCCCACGATCAGCAACTAATGGCAGGAAAATCCAGCTCATCGTTTGCTTGTTTGGCCGCGCTCCAACTCCGCGATTCCAGGAAAGCTCCCATGGCATGAACGGGAGCGTTCTCGCACCTGTCGAACCGTCAACTGCACGCCTTTTCACACTCAAGCAACACATGTTGACTATTCTTGGCGTGCTGCTTTGCGGCGTGCACCTTTTCGCCCAGGCTGACGTCCATGCGCTGGCCGCGAAGGTAGACCAGCGTTACGACCGCATGCATACGCTCGAAGCGCAGTTCACGGAAATCTACACCGGCGCCGGCATGTCGCGTACCGAGAGCGGCACGCTGCTGCTGAAGAAACCTGGCCGGATGCGCTGGGATTACGATCAGCCCCGTCCCAAACTGTTCCTCACGGATGGACAGACGGCGTGGTTCTACGTTCCGGGCGAGCACCAGGCGCGCCGCACACCGGTCAAGCAGCTCGACGATTTGCGCTCGCCGCTGCGTTATCTGCTGGGCAAGACCAAGCTGGAAAAAGAGCTGGAGGGACTTTCGCTCGCGCCCGATCAGAAGCCGGCGGTTGCTGGCGATGTGATGCTGCGAGGTGTTCCCAAGGGAATGCAGGACCGGGTGGCGCAAACCTTGCTGGAAATCGCTCCCGATGGATTGATCGTGCGCATAACGGTCGAAGAACTTGACGGCTCTGTGACCGAATTTCGCTTTCTTCAGCAGAAGGAAAACGTCGAAATACCAGACGCACAATTTCGCTTCGTGCCTGCCCCCGGCGTCGAGGTAGTGGCGGGCACCGAGTTCATGGAATAGTTGAAGGACGCTCTTCGCCGTTCGCTCTTGGCAGTTCGCTCTTCGCTTTTCGCCAGAGCGGGCAGGGAAACGGTCGCGAAGGTTGGTCGAGGTTTGCCAGAGCGCCCAGAGGCGCGAAAGAAGATAGCCCAGCGCTTCAGCGCTGGGTAGGCGAGGGAAATGGTCCGAGTGCCTCGGGCACGGCACAACAACAGCGGGAATTTCGGTGTCGTCCCTACGGGACTCCGATCCCTTGATAACCGCCTGCCCCCGCCCTGAAGGGCGGGGCTATCATCTTTCGCGCCTACGGCGCTCTGGAATGCGACGAGATGTGTTGCCAAATGCCGGTCTATTACGATTTCTTTTCTTGCTAAAAGCTAGGAGCTAATAGCTAAAGGCGAAGAGCGAATGGCGAACCGCGAAAAGCGGCCGTTCCGAATGTTAGACTATAGTTAACGCCTCTCCCCAAGGGAATCTCTAGAGATTAATGGCTGAATATACCATCAAGATGGCCGACGAGCGGGGCCACGTTCTGGAGCAGATCGAGAACGGCGCCTCGGAGGCCGAGATCCGCGATCGTTTTGCCCAGCAAGGCTATTTCGTCTACTCCATCAAGTCGAAAGGCCTGTTGTCGGGTGAAGTCGGCCTGCCCCGGCGTCGCAAGATCAAGCAGGAGCAGTTCGTCATCTTCAACCAGCAGTTCGTTACCTTGATCCATGCTGGCTTGCCCATCATCCAGGCGCTGGAACTCCTCATCAAGCGCCAGCGCAATGTCTTCTTCCGTTCCATATTGCAAAATGTGCGCGACCGTGTGCGCGGCGGAGAATTGCTGTCAGACGCTTTCGAAGCCCAGGCCGTCTTTCCCAAGGTTTACACCACCACGCTGCTGGCCGGTGAGAAGAGCGGCAACCTCGAGGAAGTAATGGGCCGCTACATTGCCTTTCAACGCCTGGCCGTGAGTTTCCGCAAGAAGCTGATTTCTTCTTTGGTCTATCCCACATTGCTGGTCGCCGTGCTCATCGTGATGATGACCTTCCTGATCACCTTTGTCGTTCCACAGTTCGCGAACTTGTACCACACCCTGGGCGCGGAGCTGCCGCCGATGACCTCCATCATGTTGTCCATCGGCGTCAATGCCAAGCATTATTTTCTCTATACTGTGGCGGTGCTGGCGGTGGCCATTTTCTTCCTCTGGCGCTGGATGAAGAGCCCAAGCGGCTCGACCCAGATGGACCGTATCAAGTTGAGCATTCCGATGCTGGGCGACATCTGGCTGAAATATCAGGTCGCGGTCTTTTCCCGAATGCTTTCCACCCTGCTGTCGGGCGGATTGTCGCTGGTGCCGTCGCTGGAGACGGCCGCAGAGTCGATGCAGAGCCGCCTGATGAGCCAGGGTATCAATACCGCGACGCGCGGCGTCCGCGAGGGCCAGGGTCTGGCGCGCAGCATGGAAGAGACGAAGGTGTTTCCCGAAATGTCGATCGAGATGATTGAGGTTGGCGAGTCCACGGGAGCCTTGCCGGCAATGTTGAACTCGATTTCCGAGTTCTATGAAGAGGATGTGCAGAACGCGCTGGCCACAGCCATGTCGCTGATTGAACCGGTCATCCTGATCGTGATGGGCGTGGTAGTCGCCTTTGTGCTGATCTCGCTGTATTTGCCCATCTTCAGCCTCGGCGCCGGCGCGATGCATTAGAGGCAGCACTTAGCATTTGGCACTTAGCAACGGCGCAACGGGTTTTGGGTTTTTGCTAATTGCTAATTACTAATTGCTGAATTGAGGTATTTATGCCAGAACCACCAAAAGTAATCTTTGTAGGCGGCAACGGCGGCCTGGCCACAGGCGACGAAATCGACCGTGGCAAGGACCTGGCGCGGCGCTATCGTTGCGAATTCCTGGATCTGAAGAACTTCCACATCCAGCACGAACTGTTCCGCAAGATCCCCGTGGACCTGATGTTCCGCTACAACTTTGTTCCGCTGGAGGAAAAGGAGGACGGCCGCCTGCTGATCGCCATCGCCGATCCCAGTCAGTTGATGATGATCGACGAGATCGGCCTGCTGTTGGGGCGTCGCATCTCCATCAAGGTCGCCTCGCTCTCTCAGATCAACGATATCCTGAAGAAGACCGAGCAGTCGCAGCGCGTGCTGGAGGAAGCCAGCGAGGGCTTCGCGCTCGATGTCATCGCGGAAGACGAGAACTCTGACGAGACCATCTCCATCGAGAAGCTGACGGCCGAGACCGACATCAGCCCCATCATCCGCCTGGTCGACACTACGATCTTTACCGCGTTGCAGCGCCGCGCGAGCGATATTCACATCGAAACGCGCGACGACTCCGTGGTCATCAAGTACCGTATCGACGGCGTGCTCCAGCAGGCCATGCAGCCCATCGCCAAGGAGCACCATTCCACCATCATCTCGCGCGTCAAGGTCATGAGCGAGCTCGACATCTCCGAGCGCCGCGTGCCCCAGGATGGCCGCTTCCGTGTTCGCTACAACGCGCGCTCCATCGACTTCCGCGTCTCCATCATGCCGTCGATCCACGGCGAAGACGCGGTGCTCCGCGTGCTGGACAAGGAGTCGATGAGCGAAAAATTCCATAAACTCACGCTCGACGTTGTCGGCTTCAGCGACGAAGACCTTCGCAAGTTCCGCCGCTACATCAAGGAGCCGTACGGGATGGTGCTGGTGACGGGCCCAACCGGCTCGGGCAAGACGACTACGCTGTACGCCGCGCTCAACGAGATCAAGACCGACGAAGACAAGCTGATCACGATCGAAGACCCGGTCGAGTACCAGATTCGCGGCATCACCCAGATTCCGGTCAATGAGAAAAAAGGTTTGACCTTCGCTCGCGGACTGCGTTCGATTCTGCGTCACGATCCTGACAAGATCATGGTGGGCGAAATTCGCGACACCGAAACCGCGCAAATCGCCATCAACTCCGCGCTTACCGGACACCTGGTGTTCACCACCGTCCACGCCAACAACGTAGTCGATGTGCTGGGGCGCTTCCTCAACATGGGTGTCGAGGCGTACAACTTTGTTTCAGCTTTGAACTGCATTCTGGCGCAGCGGCTGGTGCGGTTGATCTGTGAATTTTGCAAGAAAGAAGTGCATTACTCGGTCGAAGAGCTGGAGGCCAGCGGCCTCGATCCGAAAGAATGGGCGACAATTCCGTTCTACGAAGGCGAGGGCTGCATTGAGTGCGCCGGCACTGGGTTCCGCGGTAGGACCGCGATCCACGAGTTGCTGGAGCTTACCGACAACGTGCGCGAAATGATTCTAAGCAAGAAGCCGAGCAGCGAAATTCGCCGCACCGCCAAGGAAGAAGGAATGCATTTCCTCCGCGAGTCGGCAATTGATAGAGTGAAACGTGGCCTGACCACGCTGAAGGAGATCAACAAGGTCACGTTTATCGAGACGACAAGATAAGGCAGCGACTAGCGACTAGCAACTAGCAGCTAGCCAATGCGACCAGAACAAAGCGCGTCGTGCCGCTGTCCTAATCTCTTCTGGTACCTTGGTTCTAGCTAGTCGCTAATTGCTAGTTGCTAGTTGCTGATTACTAAAATCATGCCTCAACTCCACATCTCCCGTCCCCGCATTGCCTGCGAGATTAGCGCCGATCGCATTGTAGCCGCGCGCGCAGCCGAGGGCGGCGCCAACCTGGAAGCCGCAGTCGCTGCGGCGTTGCCTCCAGGCCTGCTCACGCCGGGATTGCTCGAGACCAACATATCCGAGCGTGCCAAGGCGGTACCGATTTTGCGCGACTCGCTGGCTGCGGTAGCGGCACGCTCGCGCGATATCTGCCTCATCATTCCCGACGCTACTACTCGCGTCATGTTGCTCGACTTCGAGACCCTTCCCGAGAAACATCAGGATGCTGACGCCGTCGTCCGTTTTCGTTTGAAGAAGTCGCTGCCATTCGAAGTGGAACACGCGGCCGTGTCGTTCGATCGGCAGGGAACAGCCACTCCCATCCGCGTGGTAGCTGCGGTCACCCCGCGCAGCGTTTTGGAAGAATACGAGTCGCTGGTCCGCGAGGCTGGGTATAACGCCGGCACCGTGCTGCCATCGATGGTCGCCGCTTTGGGTTTGGCCGACTCCTCACATCCCACCATGATCATTAAGGTGGAACACGGGACTACAACTTTTGCCATCGTCGACCAGGACCAGTTGCTGCTGTATCGAGCGCTGGAGAATGGCGGCTCTGCGGTCACCGGCGAGTCTCTGGTGGACGACGTGAACACCTCGCTGGTTTATTTCGAAGATCGCTACGGGGTCGGCGTCGATCGCGTATTGGTCACCGGCGTGGAATCAACCCAGGCATTGCAGGATGCGCTGAGCGGCACTTCCAATATTCGTGTCGAAGAGTTGGTCTCAAATACTGTGGCGGGCGGTGCGGCCGGCAACGTGGCGCGCTCGTCCCTGGCCGGAGTCGTGGGAGCGTTGGTTTCCTGATGCGTCTTAACATCAATCTCGCCAGCCAACCGTACGAAGTCGCCCGCGAATACAAGCGCCGGATGACCGCCTTGATTGCCGCGCTAGCAGTGGCCGCGATCGCTCTTGGCGGCTACATTTTTTACCAGCGCGCGCATTCCCGAGGTGTCAATCGGCAATTGGCCGACGTACAGGCGCAGATCGACTCCCTCGATCATGAGGAGTCGCAAGCGCGTGCCATCCTGAACAAGCCTGCCAACCATGTGATCGCCGACCAGTCGGAGTTCCTCAACGAGTTGTTTGCCCGCAAGGCCATGTCCTGGACGCATATCTTCACGGTGATGGAAAAGATCGTACCGCCGCAACTCCACGTCGTGTCCATGAAGCCGGAATACAGCAAGACGAACGATCTGGTGCTGCATGTGGTGGTGGCCACCGATTCCCGCGACCGCGCTGTGGAGTTGGTACGCAACATGGAGAAATCCAGCCATTTCCGGCAACCGCAGGTGGTAGCGGAGAATGTCGTGGCCAACACCAGCGAACAGAGCGCCAATTCAGGAGCTATTCAGTTCGACATTGCCGCGATTTATGTTCCCTCTGCGGCCGATATTGAGGAGAAGCCGGATGTCGAGAGTGCCAGCGCCGAGAAGGCTACTCCATCGCCGGTACCCGCTGCTCCAGTGAAGAGCGTAGCTACCGGGCCAGGCGGGAACGGCGGTCCGAAGGGAAGCTTGCTCCCACCGCCTACTATGGCGCCCCACATCAATGCGGCACAGAATCAGCCCGTTCCTCCGGGCAACATGAGGGGGCACTGATGGCTAGCATTCGTGAGACTCGCACCAAGCTAATGCCCGTGGTGATTGTGCTGGCGGTGCTCGATCTGGCCTGTGTGGGATATCTCCTGTCGCCGGCAGGTCGCTCGCGCCAGGCGCGCCAGCGCGACTACTACAAATTGCACTCTCAGTTGGTGGAAAAGCAGCAGGAGGTCCTTCCCACGCGCGGCATGGACCACAAGCTGAAGCAGGCGTCAGACGACATCACCGTCTTTTACGGCCATCGTTTTCCTGCGGAGTATTCCGATGTCTCGGAGGAGTTGGGCAAGGTGGCGGCCGATACGAATGTGCATCTTTCCGGCATCAAGTATGAAGAAAAACCTGCCGCCGTCGAGGACGTCCGCAAGCTGTACATCGAGATTGCCCTCTCCGGTGACTACCTTCAGGAAGTCAAGTTCATCAACGGCCTGGAGCGCGACAAGATGTTTTTCCTGATTGACGGGATCGCCCTGGGCGAGCAGCAGGGCAACGTTCGTCTGCAATTGAAGCTGGAAACCTATCTGCGCGCGGGAGCGCCAAAGTCGTGAAGCTGGGAACCGAAAACAAGAAGAAGACCATCATCGCCGGCGTGCTGGTGGTTGTGGCCGCGGTTTTCCTGGTTCACACCTTTATGGGTGGAGGCGAGGACACAGCCGCGCCCGCGCAATCGGCCTCCGCCCAGCACGGCGCATCTCAGACGGGACGCAAGGTGCCGCACCCGCTACTGGCGCACTCGCTTGATCCAAGTTTGCGCTTCGATCTGCTGAAGTCGGCTGAAGATGTTACCTATAAGGGCACAGGCCGCAATATCTTCCGCTCGGAGGCGCCGCCTCCTGAGATTCCCACGCCCTTGCCACCGGATAAGCAGCCGGCTGCGGTCTATACGCCTCCGCCTCCGCCGCCCATCGATCTGAAGTTTTACGGCTTTGCCGGCCCTAAGGGTGGCAGCAAGCGCATCTTTCTATTAAAGGGCGAAGACATCTTTATGGCTAAGGAGGGAGACATTGTGGACCGTCGCTACAAGATCATGCACATTAGCCCGAATTCGGTGGAAGTACAGGACGTGCTGACCAACAACACGCAAACTCTTCCGCTCAGTGCAGGATGACACCACGGTGGCAGCCTTAAGGTACGGTGAATTAGATCGGCCTATAACATGATGCAGCAGCAGCACCACAATCCGCGTCACATCTCGTCCGCGCGCCGCCAGCGCGACGGCGGATACCTGTTGCTAGCCATCATGCTCATGATGGCGTTCATGGTCATCACCGCGACCTACTATGTGGCGCCCAAGGTGGTGCAGCAAATTAAGCGCGATCGTGAAGAGGAGATGATCCACCGCGGCACCGAGTACGCGCGCGCCATCAAGAAGTTCTACAAGAAGAACGGCCGCTATCCGGCCAGCCTGGATGACCTCGACAAAGGCCAGATTCGTTATCTTCGCAAGCGCTTCAAAGACCCCCTCACCAAAGACGGCAAATGGAAACTGCTGAACTATGCCGACATTGCGTCGTTATTGAATGCCGCTGGGCCGGGTACACCCGCTGCCGCGCTAGCAGGGCAAGGAGGCTCGTTAACGCCCGGGGGCATGGTCATTCCGGGTGGTTCGAGTGCCAGCGGTTTCGGTTCCGCCTCCCAACAGCAGTCACAGCAGCCGGGGTCGATTAGCGGATTTCCGGTGAACTCCGGTCAGGGCTACTATCCGCAAGGCAATCCGGGCAGCACGGTCGGGTTTCCCACTAACAGCGACCAGGGTAATAACTCCGAGGGAGTGTCCAGCAGCGATTCCGGATCCAGCCAATCGGGAAGCAATCAGGGCTTCGGTTTTGGCAATAACCAGCAGAGCGGTCCTGGCGGCAACCAGCCCGGGGGCAGCAATCAGCAAGGCAATTCGCCCTTCGGACAAAACACTACTGGGGGCAATACGCAGTTTGGTGGCGGGGCCATTGTCGGTGTCGCCAGCCTGAACAAAGAAAAGACAATTCGCATTTACAACAAGAAGAAAACCTACAACGAGTGGCAGTTCATCTACAACCCAATGATGGACCAGCAGAATGTGCTGCTGCGCGGACCTTACCAGCCGACAACCATCGGCGGAGCGCAGATTGGGACTCCCGCTGGCCAGATGAACGGCCAACAACAAGGCGGCTTGGGACAACAGCAAAACGGCTTTGGACAGCAGGGCGGCTTTGGACAGCAGGGCGGCTTTGGCCAGCAGCAGAACACGCCACAGCAGCTCCAACCGCAGCAGCCGATGCAGCCTGGGAACAATTTCCCCCCTGAACAAAGCCAGCCACAGTAAGGTTTGCGAAACCGCGGCATCCCCAATAAACTCGATTCGCGGGTGAAGTGATCGCGTTTTCTACATCACCAAGACCTCATGAGACTTGTGACATTTCTGACCAGGTCCACGGACCAGCGCATTGGCGCGCTTGCGCCTGATGGTCGCATTGTTGACTTGAATGCCGCGTATAAGTTGCTCCTTCGAGACAAAGAAGGCGATGCTGCCTATCGGCTCAGCGGCGACGCTCGCGTCCCGCCTGACATGCGTCTGCTGTTCGACGGCGGAGATCGCAGTCTTGACGCCGCTCGGGCTGCCCTCGACTATGTCACCGCACAGAAGCCGGTTGCCGGCGTAGACAACGAGCCGATCTTCTACCAGCGCGCAGAGGTCCGCATCAGGGCCCCAATACTTCCCAAGAAGTTTTTTCACACTGCCGGCAACTTTCGCGAGCATCATCACGAAGCCGAGAAGGCTGGCTTCGCTCATCCCGTGTTGCCGTGGATTGTTTTCTTCCAGAACGTCGATGCCATCATCGGTCCTGACGAGCCGGTCATCTTCCCGCCTCACCTGACGCAGGAATTGGATTACGAGCTTGAACTGGCCGTTGTCCTCAAGCAGGCTGGCAAACACTTCACCGCGAAAGAGGCGGAACAGTACGTCGGCGGCTACGTCATCTTCAACGACATCACCGCGCGCGATATTCAGCGCGAAGAGATGAAGTCGGGAGTCTTCAGCTTCTGCAAGGCCATCGATTCATTCTGTCCGCTTGGTCCGCACATCGTTACTGCTGACGAGATCAAGAATCCTCACAATCTTGCGATGGAGCTTCGCGTCAACGGCGAGGTGCGCCAGCGCTCGCATAGCAGCAAGATGTCGGTCACGATTCCAGAAATCCTCGCGCATTATTCGTCCATGGGCTATAGCGCGGGCGACGTGGTGTCGACGGGCACAGTCTCCGGGGTCGCGGCTTTCAGCGCCGATCCCAAAGCATGGTTCCTCAAGGCCGGCGATGTTATGGAGTGCGAGATCGAGCAGATCGGCGTTCTTCGCAATCCGGTGATCTCGTGGGAGCAGGCTTACGGCGAGAAACCGCCAGATCTCTCAGCCAAAGAGCAGGGAACCGCGCAATGAGCGATCTTGCCGGCAAAGTCTGGACGAGCGAGCTGAATTCGCGGCCCGATGTGCGGCCCGATTTTGATCGCTCGCGAACGATTCGCTTCTACGACACCACGCTGCGCGACGGCGAGCAGACCGTCGGCGTCATCTTCAGTCCGCAGCAAAAGCTTGAAATTGCGAAGAAGCTCGATGAGCTTGGCGTCGGACGCATCGAGGCCGGTTTCCCGAAGGTCTCCGCCGAAGATGGCGAAGCCATCTCGCTGATCCTCCGCGCTGGGCTGAAGCACTCCGAAGTATGGGGATTTGCGCGCGCTACGCGCGGCGATGTCGAGGAGCTGGTCCGACTGGGCTTGCAGGTGTCAGTGATTGAGACGCCTATTAGCGACATCAAGCTGAAGGCGTATGGCATCTCACGCGAAGAAGCCGTGCGGCGGGCCAGCGACGCGGTTCGTTATGCCAGTCAAAATGGAATTCGTGTCGCCTTTTTCGGTGTGGACGGCACGCGCGCGGACCTCGACTTTCTGCGGCATGTATACTCCGCGGCCATCGAGGCTGGCGCGAAAGAGATCGTGCTGGTCGATACCATCGGGGTCTGCACGCCCGAGGCGGCTGAATTTCTGGTGCGATGGGTGAAAGAGTGGGCTGGCAGCGACATTCCGATTCACTGGCACGGTCACAACGACTTCGGCCTGGCAACGGCGGTTGCTGTCGCGGCCGTGCGAGGCGGTGCGACCTGGATTCAAGGCACCATCAACGGCATGGGGGAACGAGCCGGCAATGCCGACATCGCCGAGGTTGCGCTGGCCTTGCAATGTCTCTACGACGTGCCGGTCGAGATGAAGCTGGAACACATTCGCGATGTCTCGGAATTCGTGCGCAGGGCCGGGAAGTACGAACTGGAAGGCTGGAAGCCGCTTATTGGCAGTAACCTGTTCCTGCGTGAGAGCGGCGCAGTCGCCAGCCAGTTTCACATTCCCGAAGCCATCGAGCCTTACGCGGCCGAGCTGGTGGGCGCCAGGCGCGGCATTGTTCTCGGCAAGAAGAGCGGCCTCGACAGCATTCGGTTGAAAGCGGAAGAACTGGGGCTGGATGTGGCCGACTCGCAGCGCGCAACGGTTCTGGAAAAAGTGAAGCGCAATGCCATCGCCAACGGCAACCTCGTCAGCGATGACGAATTTCGCGCGATTGTGCAGAGTGTGAAAAGAGAAGGAGTAATGTTCGGGTAGAGCGGACCTTCAGGTCCGCGTCGATCGCTATTTTCCGGATCCAGAGCCGGCTTCAGCCGCTGGGGTAAATTCCGCGAGAGTTACCTCAGCGGCTAAAGCCAACCCTATTTCAACGGGCTGTCATGCACGCCTGAACAGGCCGCTGAAAAAGTCGCGATTTTGAGCTGTTCGGGTAGAGCTAGCCTTTAGGCTAGCGTCTAAGTGCTTTATTTTCGATTCCGAGTCGGCTTTAGCCGACGGCACAACTCGCGTTCAACGACTTTTTCAGCGGCCTCTGAAGGCGTGCTCCCCCCGGGATACAGGTCAAGTTGTTCCAGCCCCGGCTGTGTCCGGTTGCTGCCACCGCATCCGCTTATTTCTTGATCCTCTCCAGCACCGCGCCCGCGATCAATGGCAGCCCGACCGTGGCATCCAGCAGCACCTCGGCGAAGCGGCCGCCTTCTTCAGGCGGAACGAACTTTCCCCACGACACGGCTTCGCTGTAAGTGCAGCCCGACAGCCCGCCCCAGTTCACCGGCTCAGGACAGATGCGTACCCCATAGTGGAAGCGCTTCAGCGGCAGCTCTTCGCCGCCGCGCCGGTGCCTCAGTTCGATGTACGGTCCAAACTGCTGCGCCCAATTCCGCGGAACACCGCCGCCGATGGTGAAGATTCCCAGACGTTCCTGCTTCAGTAGCGTCTCCGCGTAGTATTCCAAATCCTCGAAGGGGTCGTAGTGCAGCGGCGGAACGTTGTTCTTGCGCCGCGCGCGGTTGTGTAGCGCCACATCAAGCCCGATTTCCGAATCGCTAAATGCCGGGACGAACACCGGCACATTGTTTTCGAATGCTGACTTCAGAATCCCGCGTTCTTTGACGTGTTCGCTCAGGTAGCGACCGATCTCGCGATTCAGCTTGTAGGAGCACAGTACTTCGTTGTGGTTCCAGGCCTTCAGAATGCGGGCGACAATCGTCTCTACGAAGTCGAGGTTGGTCTCCGGCTCCAGGGTGTCGTACACGCGGTTGTAACCGGCCTCGTAGAGTTCGAGATCGTCCATCCGCGGGTCATACTTGAAGTGCGAACGGCCGGCGGCCTCCACCAGTCCGTGCGCCATCAGCGCTCCCGTCGAGATGATGGCCTTTACGACACCACGGTCGATAAGTTCGGTGATGATCAGTCCTTGCTTGGCCACCGTCATTGCGCCGGCGAGTGTCATCACGATGAAGCACTCTTTGTCGCGGGCCATCGCTTCCAAAACGTCGGCGCCCTCGCCCACCTGCCGCCCGGTAAACGCCGTGCGGCCCATCCCACGTACCAGGTCGTCGATGCTGTGGACCTGCGACAGATCCAGCGGTTCCAGTGGCACCAGCTTGTCGGAGATGGGATCGTGCAATACGCGATCGATGCCCTCGCCGTGACTCTTTTCGTGCTCGTTGCTCACCGTTCACCTCGATGACTTGTGAAACATGCGCGAAAATCGCTCACGCGCAATGTGTGATCAGTTGTTGAAGAATTGAAGCTACAGGTTCGTCACGGCTTCCGTCAATGAGTGGGATGAGCATCGCGCGTCGGCTTTCATCGTGCGGCAACAATCGTCGGGACAGCGAAGCCTGCGGCGCATGGGATGCTATGCTAGCAATGAATTTCACCGGAGCACGGTTTTGATCGAGCGAAACTTCAACATCGGTGTGGTACAGATGTCGTGCACGCCTGAACCGGAGCAGAACCTGGAGCGGGCTGTCGAACACGTGCGCGCGGCCGCCGGCAAGGGCGCGGAGATCATCTGCCTGCCCGAACTTTTCCAGACGCAGTACTTCTGTCAGCGCGAAGATGTAGCACTCTTCGATCTAGCCGAGCCGATTCCCGGCCCGGCAACAAAGCGGCTTGGCGACCTGGCTCGCGAGCTGAAGGTCACGATTATTGCGTCATTGTTCGAGCGCCGAGCCCCTGGCCTTTATCACAACACCGCTGCCATTCTGGATACGGGCGGCAAGGTTGCGGGCATCTATCGCAAGATGCACATTCCCGACGACCCGCTCTATTACGAGAAGTTTTACTTCACGCCCGGCGATCTTGGGTTCAAGAGTTTCGCAACTGAGTTCGGAAAGGTCGGCACGCTGGTCTGCTGGGACCAGTGGTATCCCGAGGCCGCACGGCTGACCGCGTTGCAGGGTGCGAACGTCTTGTTCTATCCGACCGCGATCGGCTGGCATCCCGACGAAAAGGCGCAATACGGCGAAGCGCAGCACGACGCTTGGCGAACTATACAGCGGGCACATGCCATCGCCAACGGAGTGTATGTTGCCGTGCCCAATCGCGTCGGCTTCGAGACCGGCAACATTCGCGGCAGCCAGGCGCCCGGCAACGGTCTGGAGTTCTGGGGCGGCTCGTTCATCGCCGATCCGTTTGGTCAGGTTATCGCCGAGGCCTCGCACGACAAAGAAGAAGTACTGGTGGCTGAGGTCGATCTTCGCCGCATGGAAGATGTGCGGCGCAACTGGCCGTTCTGGCGCGACCGTCGTGTCGATGCTTATGCGCCCATCACCCAGCGGTTCATGGTTTAACCCGTGGCGAAGACTCCCAAGAAACTGCCGCAGACTCCAGCCGCGCTTGGCTATCGCATGCCAGCCGAGTGGGAGCCGCATGAAGCGACCTGGATCGCGTGGCCGCACAACCGATCGGACTGGCCGGGAAAGTTTGAAGCGATTCCATGGATCTATGCGGAAATCATTCGCCATCTTGCGCGCGTTGAACGCTTAAACATCCTGGTGAACGACGAGACGGCCGAGACCAAGGCTCGTGAGATATTAGTGCGCTCGCATGTGCTGCCCGCGAAAGCCGCCGCAGCGGGAAAGCCCGCCGGCAACATTCGCTTCTTTCGGATTCCCACCAATCGCAGCTGGACGCGCGACTACGGCCCAATCTTCGTCTGCCGAGACTCGAGCAAAGGCGGCCTGCCTGCCGTTGCTGCGACCCTGTGGCGTTTCAACGCCTGGGCCAAGTACAGCGACTGGAAACTCGATACGCTCGCCGGTTCGGACATCGCGACCCGCTTGCGGATTCCGGAGTGGCAGCCGGAACTAAGAGTAGATGGCGAGCTGCACCGCATCGTGTTGGAAGGCGGCAGCATCGACGTTAATGGCCGCGGAACCCTGATCACCACGGAAGAATGCCTGCTGAGCGAAGTGCAACAGCGCAATCCGGGACTCTCGCGGGAACATCTGGAGGAAATCTTCGCCGACTATCTTGGCATCGAAAAGGTCATCTGGCTGGAGCGCGGCATCGCCGGCGACGACACGCACGGGCACGTCGACGACATCACTCGCTTCGTCGGCCCGCGTACCGTGGTCACCGCGTACGAGCCTGACCCTGACGATCCCAACCACGGGCCGCTGAGCGAGAATTTTCGCTGGCTGAAGAAGAGCACGGACCAGTCAGGCAAATCGCTGAAAGTGGTTAAGCTGCCCATGCCCAAGGCGGTGTACTTTGAGGGTCAGCGGCTGCCCGCCAGCTATGCCAATTTTTACATCGCTAACAAGCTAGTGCTGGTGCCGGTGTTTGGCGATGCCAACGACCGTACCGCGCTGGATACTCTCGCTGAGTTGTTTCCCGAGCGTGAGGCAGTCGGCATCTACTGCCGCGATTTCATCTGGGGACTGGGAGCGCTGCACTGCATGACGCAGCAGCAACCTGCGGGATAAGACTTCACCGCGGCCGCTTTCTCTTGGCCATAATAGTGAAAATGAAATATCCAACTGCCGCCACACCGGCGTAAAGAAAGGCATTGGCGAAGACGATGGTCCCGACGATCAACGTCAGGGCGAGATCGGAGTCCGGAGTGGGGCCGATTGCTGCAGACAATATGAATGGCGGGCAAACCAGCAACGCGACGGCGCTCAACACATTGTGAAGTCCCGGCGCGATAGCCCCGAATTTCCATGCAGAATATACCGCAACGGCAACTCCCATCCCCAGGACAAAGCTGATGGAAAGTACGGTCAACAAGTATTGTTCTTTTGAGCCGGGCCGCTGCGCCACGCTTGTGGGTTCTCCTTTCCCAGTGTAGTGCGGCAGGTTCACGGCTGCACTGACCGGGTGCATAGCTCCGTGATATTCTGCCCCCGGAATTCTCTGAGGAGGGCATTATGAGCACCAGCACTGCGGCTACAGGCAACTCTTATTCTCCTACCGTTCCCCACAATATGGTGACCACCGCCTTCACTCTCGACGGCTACCGGATCGTACGGAATCTAGGGTTGGTGCGCGGCATCATCGTGCGCTCGCGCTCTATCGTGGGCACCATCGGCGCAAGCTTGCAGACGCTGGTTGGCGGCAATATCACACTGCTGACGAACTTGTGCGAGAAGACACGCGAGCATGCTTTCGAACTGATGTTGCAGCACGCCGCCGAGCTCGGCGCGAACGCGGTCATCGGCATGCGTTACGACGCAACCGAGGTGATGCAGGGCGTTACCGAGGTGCTGGCGTACGGGACGGCAGTTTATGTGGAAAGAAGCAATTAGTCGCTAGCAATTAGCTTGGAATTCGCTTACGTCGAGCGGTGAGCGGTGAGCGTTATGAGCTGGTTGCTAATTGCTAGTGGCTAGTTGCTTTCTTTGGTGAGCCCGGCAGGAATCGAACCTGCGACCCACGCATTAAAAGTGCGTTGCTCTACCAACTGAGCTACGGGCCCACGTGAATTTAATCTACCACAAGCAGCCTGACAGACATTGCCCACGCCTCGAGTGAGAAACGCCACCGAGAATTCACGCGTCACTTCGTGCGAACGGCATACATCCGCGGTCGCCGACAACCATTCGACTCGCTATACTCTAGAGCTGTGATCCCGACCACCACTGGCCCTGCAACAGGAAAAGATTCCTCTCTCGAGCGGCGTGTTTTCCTGATTCTCGCTTGCCTGGCGCTGACCTACGCCTTCCTCGCCGGACTGCGGACGGTCGCTGATCTTGACACAGGCTGGCAGATGGCGACAGGGCGCTGGGTCGTGCAGCATCATCACGTTCCTTCCGCCGATGTCTTATCGTTCACGGCGCAAGGGGAACACTGGCTCTATCCCGTTGGTGCAGCGGTGGTGTTCTACCTCGCTTTCCTGCTCGGTGGGTATGCGCTGTTGTCGTGGATGAGCGCTGCTGCCTGTGCCGGGACCGTCGCCCTGCTGCTGCGGCGAGGCTCCGCCGCCAGCGCCGCCATCGCCATTCTCGCGGTCCCTCTCATTGCCGAGCGCACGCCGCCGCGCGCCGACATGTTTACCGTGGTGCTGTTCGCGGCGTTTCTCTCCATCCTGTGGGAGAACTACCAGACGGGACGCGCGCCTCTGTGGTTGCTGCCGATTCTGATGGTGGTATGGGTCAACGTTCATTTCGGTTTTGCTGCGGGACTGGGATTGATCGTCGCTTACGTCGGCACGGAAGTATTGGAGTTTGTTTTCGGTGCGGTGCGGCGGCGAGCTGCGATGCAACGACTGCGGCGTGCCTCCCTCTGGTTTGTGGCAACGGCCGTGGCGACGGTGGTGAATCCCTGGGGCTGGGGGATTTATCGGGCACTGCTTATGCAGCAGCGCGCCAGCTCAGAACAGCAGACATGGATTGCGGAATGGCAAGGTGTTCGCGTGAACTGGCCCACGGCGAGCGCCGCTTTCTCGGTGGGAGGCATAAGAAGTGCCCTATTTTCGCTGCTGGCTATCGCGGTCGTGGCCGCAGTAATTGCTTTACTGCGAGGTCAGCTGGGAGCGGCCATCCTGCTCTTTGCAGCAGCCTATGCTCCGGTGCGCCATATCCGCATGGGAGCGGTTTTCGCATGTGTAGTGGTCGTGATCGGGGGAGAAAATCTTTCTGTGGGGATAGCTCGCGTCGGCGCCTGGATAAGGCTACCACGACTGCGCACGGTTCTGGCCGGCATTGCGGTGATCTTGCTTGCGATGCTTACCTATGCGCGCTCCGCCGATCTGGTGACTGACCGTCATTATTTCGGCGCCTCTACGGACCTGGCGACCTTCGGCACGGGACTGAGCTGGTGGTTCCCGCGGCGTGCGGCTGAATTCATCGAACGCGAAAATCTTCCCGGAGAGATCTTCAACACCTACGACGAGGGAGGCTATGTCAGCTGGAGACTCGGTCCTCAGCGCCTGGATTACATCGACGGCCGGGACACGCTCTTCGGTTTGCCGCGGGTGGAACGGCACCGGCTGTTGCTGGAGAGTCCGCCGGATTCGGCCGTCTGGGATGAGGAGGCCAACCGCTACAACATCAACACGGTTCTTTTCTCGCGGGGCGACGGCATCGAGCATGGTCAACTGAAGGACTTTTGCGCCAGCAGCACATGGCGTCCGGTTTACCTGGATGAGGTGTCCGTTGTTTTCGTTCGCCGCACGCCGCAGACGGAGGCGCTGATCCAGCGCTTCCCAGTGAACTGCGCAACCGCGCCGCTGCCTGTAGAAGCGGAATTTGCCAGCCGCGCCGAGGAATTTGCCGCGTGGGTCAATGCCGCCGGCGTTCTGACCGTGCTCGGCCGCAATCTGGATGCGCTTGAGGCCAGCGATAAGGCGATCGCAATTTTTCCCGGCAGCACCGCAGCTCATCTGGCGCGAGCCGGAGCGCTCACGGGAATGAATCGCGGGGTCGAAGCGGAAAAAGAATTGATGATTGCGATTGCGCTAAGCCCCAGCGAGTATACGTGGTCGGATTTGGCTAAATTTTGCATCAGAGAAGGCCGCGCCAGCGATGCGATCGCGGCCATGAGAAAGGCAGCCGAGCTCCAAGCCGATCCGCGGGCGACGCTGGTTCAATTGGGCTATTATGCGCTCAACAGCGGGCATCCGGACGACGCTTTGGGGGCGTTCGACGAAGCCTTGCGCAGCGCTTCCGCGAGTGAAAAGAAGTCAACCGGTAAAGGCTCGTTTGCATATAGCGTGGCCACTGGTAAAGCAGAAGCCTGGAGCAAACTCGGCGATCCGAAGCAGGCGGCTTTCTTTCAGGAGCAGGCGGTGCAGCTTGCACCGGATGCGCGCCAGTCATGGTTCAACCTTGCCGAGATATATCAATCACAGGGCCGCTCAGCCGATGCAGAGCGCGCTAAGGCCCGCGCCGCTAGCCTGACGGAAGATCAGAGCCGTTAGGCCGTACGGTATGCTCGTCCCAAGACCTGAAATTGCCGCCGATGCGATTTCCCGGGCATCTCATGATGTGTAGCCATGAATGACAAATCCCGTCCCCGTGTGGTCATCGTGGGAGGCGGATTCGGTGGTTTGAAGGCTGCCGAATCGCTGGCCCGCTTGCCCGTCCAAATCACGCTGGTCGACCGCAGCAATCATCACACCTTCCAGCCGCTGCTGTATCAGGTTGCGACCGCCGGTATTTCGCCGGCGGAGATTGCCGCGCCCATCCGCGAGATCCTGCACAAGCATGAGAACGTCGAGGTGCTGCTCGGCGAGATACGAACCTTCGATCTTGAACGCCGAACCGTCCAAATTCACGGCTTCGAGCTGAGCTATGACTATCTCATCGTCGCAGCCGGCGCCACCCATGCATACTTTGGGCACGATGAGTGGGAGCCGTTCGCGCCTGGCCTGAAGACTGTTGAAGACGCGCTGGAGATGCGCCGCCGCATTCTGCTGGCCTACGAGCTTGCCGAGCGGGAGGCTGCGCTGACCGGAACTCACCGGCCGCTTAACTTCGTCGTCGTCGGTGCGGGGCCGACCGGCGTGGAATTGGCCGGCACACTGGCCGAAATCGCGCGCAAGTCGCTGGCTGAGAATTTCCGCAATATCGATCCCACCAAGACGCGTGTTCTGTTGCTGGAGGCTGGCCCGTCGGTCCTGAGCGCCTATCCTGAAGACCTGCGGCGCAGCGCGGTGAAGCAGCTCGAGCACCTGGGAGTTGAAGTCCGGACGAACTCAGCGGTGAGCGATGTACGTTCAGGAGAGGTTCGCGTTGGTAATGAAATACTGCCTGCCGAAGTGGTGCTATGGGCAGCGGGAGTTTCAGCCTCACCGCTGGGCCGTGCATTAGGAGTGCCCGTCGATCGTGCTGGACGGGTCTTTGTCGAGCCCGATCTCAGCATTCCCGGACATCGTGAGGTCTTCGTCATTGGCGACCTGGCCACCATGAAGGACAAGCATGGCAATCTCCTGCCTGGAGTTGCGCCGGTGGCCATGCAGCAAGGCAAGTTCGTGGCGCGTCAAATCGCAGCGGACCTGGGGGGAAACTCCCGCGAGGCGTTTCATTATCTCGATAAGGGATCGCTTGCGACCATCGGACGCGCTGCGGCCATCGCGCAATTCGGCAGGGTGCACATCTCGGGATTCCTCGCTTGGCTGGCGTGGCTGTTTATCCACATCATGTTCCTCATCGGATTCCGTAACCGCATCCTGGTGATGATTCAGTGGGCCTGGAGCTATCTCACGTACGAGCGGGGCGCGCGGTTGATTACCGGCGAATCGCGCGTGATACCGGTGTCTTCGATGGAGTACGCTGAGCAGGCGAGAACGTCACGGGACGCGTTGGATGGTGATGTGCGAGAATTGCCGTCGGTGGACAAACGTAGCGCGTGACGACCGTGATTGCACTGCTGCCTCGAATTTATCTCATCATTCTGTATGGTTGACCACTGTGGCAAGGCGTAGTAGATCAGAGCTGCTGATTCGATGCCGACCCCTGTTATTCCGCGCTGGTTTCGCGATCCGATCTTCCTGCTGGCGCTGGCCGCGGGTCTGATTGCATTCGTCGTGCAATCGGGAGAGCTGGGCACAGCCGACACCCAACATCGGCTGCAATCCGCCCATGCATTGTGGACCTCGGAACCTCCGGTGTTTCCACAGGAGTATCCCGAATTTGGCGTTCATGGCCGCAATGGCAAGCTGCAGAGCTGGTACGGCATTGGACAGTCGCTGCTCCTGCTGCCGGCCGACTTGGTTGGGACCTACGTGGAGCGGCTTCCGGTCTTTGGTAATTACAACGGCAACGATCCCAGCGTAAAGAATGTATTCGTCAGCTACACCATCAACATTCTGGTCACTGTGCTGACCGCGTTGGTGTGCTTTCGCTTTTTGCGGCAATTGAACTTCGGCGTGAAGGAATCCGTCGCGGGCGTTTTATCTCTACTGCTGTTGACCACACATCTCCATTACACGCAGAACATGATGGAGAACAACTACATATTTCTGCTGACGCTGACCGGGCTGTCGTATCAGTACGAATGGGTCTGCAGCGGCAGCCGACGTGCCTTGCTGATCGGCTCCAGTGCCTTCGGGCTCAATC
>JBEKTC010000018.1:0-23915 GCA_049516475.1 Candidatus Korobacteraceae bacterium
CTTGCTGTGCCGTTTTTCTTGCTGGGATGGCAACGCACAAGATGGCGCGCGAATGGTTCGACCAGCCGGACGCGACGCTGATCGCCGTTGCTTATGCGGTGAGCCCCTACATGCTGCTGACGATTTATGTTCGCAGCGCTTTCGCCGAGTTGCTCGCCGCTTCGTTCTTGCCGCTGCTGGTCCTGTGGATTGTTCGCGAGCGTCCCGCGCGCGCGATGTTCATCCCTTTGGCGCTGACCATCGCCGGAGTCTGGCTCACCAACGTTCCCGCGGCAATCATCGCGACGTATGTCGCTGCGCTTCTGCTGGCCGTCGTAACCATCTTCCGCCGCAACGCTCGCGTGTTTCTTTGTGGCTGCGCTGCAATCGCTGTGGGGATGTTGCTGGCCGCGTTCTACATTGTGCCAGTCCTCTACGAGAGGAATTGGATAACGGTGGGACAAGTCCTATCCGCGGGCGTGCGTCCAGCGGAGAATTTCCTCTTCACGCGCATTGGCGAGCCCGAACATGATGCGTTTCTACGAACTTTGTCGTGGCTCGCTATTGTGGAATTGGCGATTACCGGTGTGGCCATGTTCGTCGCCCGCGGATGGCGCAGGAGCAATCCCATACTGTGGTGGCCGCTGGTAATTCTGGCAGGCGTATCGCTGGCGTTGATGTTGCCCATCACCAATCTGGCTTATCGCTTCATGCCCGACCTGCGCTTCCTTCAGTTCCCGTGGCGATGGTTGATGGTCACCGGCATCGCCTATGCCGTCTTAGTGGTTGCGGCTGTGCCAAGCTTTCGCGGCAAGGCATCGCTCTACGCTGTCTTTTTCGTCGGGCTGATCTCGGTCTGCAATCTGGCGCTGCAACCGCAGTGTGATCCTGAAGATACGCCCTTCATGCTTTCCAGCTTGTTCCACGCGGGCTACGGCTACATGGGGACCGACGAGTACACTCCCGCAGGCGGCGACAATTACGAGATCAAGCCGGACTTTCCCGAGTTTGCGATTCGCGGTGCGGATGGCCCCGCGCCGGCAGCAAACGCTCGGGTGACACACCTGCACACCGGTCCGTATCGCAAGCAGTTGACTGTGGAGTCTTCGCAGCCAGTCGAGATCGTGCTTCGCCTGATGAACTATCCCGCATGGCGAGTCGAAGTCAATGGATCCGCGGTTGCGCTGCAGTCGGACGATCCCACCGGACGCATGGTGATCGCCGTTCCCGCCGGCCACAGCGAAGTTGACGTGCGCTTCATCCGCACGCCGGACCGATGGCTGGGCGACGGCGTCAGCCTCGCCGCTCTCCTGTTTCTGTGCACATTCTGGTACGGTGCGCGCAGAAGTGCGCTGAAACGACCGGTTTGTATCAGGGCACGACTTTAGTCGTGCCGAACCGGCACAAGAAAAGATTGGCTTCAGCCACTGCAGAAGGGCAGGGGCTGAAGCCCAAAGTATTGGAGTCGCTTGGCGGCACGGCTGAAGCCGTGCCCTGATACAAAGCAAGTGGCAAGCATTGCTCGCGGAATTCCTTCGTCTCCCCGGTGCCTCTGTGGTGAAATAGATTTTCCATGAAACGTGTACTCGTAGCCACCTCAAATCCCGGCAAGATTCGCGACCTCGTCGGCGCTGCCATCGCTCACAACGTGCAGATCGAAATGCTGCCCGGCTTCGCGTTGCTGCCGTCTGTCGTTGAAGACGGCGTCACCTTCGGAACCAATGCCCGCAAGAAAGCCGAGCACTATAGCAAGTACGCGGAAGGCGAAATCGTTATCGCTGACGAC
The DNA here is from genome assembly GCA_049516475.1 of Candidatus Korobacteraceae bacterium. Lineage (GTDB taxonomy): Bacteria > Acidobacteriota > Terriglobia > Terriglobales > Acidobacteriaceae > Bog-257. The sequence goes on from JBEKTC010000018.1 coordinate 1,766, forward strand.
TCGGGGCTGGAGGTCGACGCTCTCAATAGCGAGCCTGGCGTGCGCTCGGCGCGTTACGCCGCCGACGAGCATAATGCCCCTGAGCACGCCGGCAACTCTGACGACGAGGCGAACAATGCGCGTCTGCTGCGCGAGCTGCACGACGTGCCCGACGAATTCCGAACCGGCCGATTCGTTTGCGTGATCGCGGCCGCGCGCAACGGCCACACGCTGGCAACATTTCACGGCAAGGCGGAAGGAATCATCCTGCACGCGCCGCGTGGCTCGAACGGCTTCGGCTACGATCCGCTGTTTTATTTTCAGGAGATAGACAAGACCTTCGCCGAGCTTACTGCCGAAGAGAAGGCTGGCTACAGTCACCGCGGCGCGGCCTTTCGCGCGTTTCTCCAGTGGGAAGATGAGAGCGCCGATCGCCATCCGCATCGGCAAGAGTAAAACTAGCGCGGTGAATTATTGATTATTCGCTTCAGGTCAACCTGAATAATTGAATCACGCCCATCAATACCGATAGGAGCATCGCCACGACAAGGCAAAAGCGAATAGTGAATGCCATGGGATGCTCGCTATAGATCATCTTTCGGACGAAATACAGCGTAACTGCAAGCAAAAACCATTCCCACCAATGCAAGGCCCACGGCGACATAAGTGCGGAGATTATACCTCGCAGAGGGTTAAATGCCGCCCGTAAATAGGTGGTGATACGTGGCAATAGACTTGTGTTACTGTCACGCCTTACTATATTTCACCTAGGTGGTGGAGGAAGTGTTATGGCATTTGTCGATTTCGGTCAATAGGTTGCAGTCGAGCTTAGGCATCTCAAGCCGCGCGACTTACATGAAGCTGGTTAGAAACCTCACCCGCAGGCTTGACCTACGCATCCGGTTCGACCCCGCTTAGCACTGGTGCCGCGCTGCCGCTCTCGTGCACTTTAGCCGTCGTGACCAGTGCCACTCCGGCGACGATAATCACCGTTCCAGCCAACATGAACGCATCCAGCCGCTCGTTGAGCACGAACCATCCCAGAGCGAGTGCGACCAGCGGATTAACATACGCGTAAGTCGCCACCTTCGGCGTCGGCACATGCTTTAGCAGCCAGATATATGCCGTGTATCCCACCCACGATCCGAAGACCACGAGGTAGAGCACGGCCAGCATTGCGCGACGCGTGAGCGCGACGCGATGCGCTTCGCCAGTAGCGACGGCGACGAGCGCGTTGCCAATGGCCGCAAACAGCATTTCCCAGCCAGTCGCGGTGAAGGGATCGACCTTCATCTGCCACTTGCGCGACAGCACCGAACCCACCGACCAACTAAACGACGACAGCAACAAAATGCAAGCTCCCACCAGCGGCATGATGCCCAGTGTGGCGCGGTGCTCGAACCTTGGCCAGAACAGTACCGCGACACCCGCGATGCCCAGCGCCACACCGACCAGCCCGCGTTGCGACAGCCGGTCACCGCGAAAGACAAACGTCTCCAGCAGCAGGAACCAGATGGGCGTGATGGCGATGATCAGCGCGGCAAAGCCGGTTGGCACCCACTGCTCCGCCCATGCCAGGCCGAAGTTGCCGCCCACCAGCAGCAGGCACCCGATGGTCGCCAGGCGCGCGGCCTCATTTGCTGTGATCCGTATGCTGCGGCCGATGAGGGCCCGGACCGCCAGCATCAGCGACCCGGCGATGGCAAAGCGGATTGCGCACATGACCGCCGGCGGCAGGCGTTCCTGATCGGCAATGCCGATCGCCAGGTACGTCGAGCCCCAGAAGATATACACCAGGGCAAAGGCGAAGACCACTTGCAGGCGATGATGGCGGTCGGAGGACATGAAGAAGTTGTCAGTTGTTAGTTGTTGTCGGTTGTTAGTTGTCAGCATACCGGAGGCGAGCGTTGCTATAACTGACAACCGACAACCGAAAACTGGCCGCTGGCTACCGGCTACCGGCTACTGATTCCTTGCGCAGGCGGTGTCCTGTTACCAGGACGTAGTGCACTCCGGAAACGGTAGCGAAGGTGAAGGTCGCATAAAGAAAAAACTTGATTAGCAACTTGACCCAGTGCGCGTCCACAACTTGCGACAGGACGACGAAGAACACAGCAGCGATCTGGCAGGCAGTATTCAGCTTGCCGAAGATGCTGGGACGGAAGTCGCGAAAGCCCACAGTGGCGTACAACACAACCGCGGTGGCCACAATACAGAGGTCACGGCTGAAAACCACGATCGTGAACTTCCACGGAACCTTCTTGACGAACGAGAGCACCAGGAACAATGAGCTCAACAGGAGCTTATCGGCCAGCGGGTCCAGATACTGCCCCAACAGGGTCTGCTGATGCAGCGCGCGAGCCAGCAGGCCATCAAGCGCATCGCTCAATGCAGCGGCGATCAGCAGCCCCAGCGCCCACGGCCAGTGGGCGTCGAACACCGCAATAATCACGAAGGGAATGAAGATCAGCCGCAGCAGGGTGATCTGGTTGGGCGCTGTCCAGAACGGATTTTTGACCCGCGTACTGTCGAGAAGTGGCATGTCGTTCGCGTTGCGATGCCGTTGCGCCAACTAGCTTCAGGAATGACTATCGCACCCCATCTGATTGTGACGGGTTTGTTACTGGCTGGCAATGGCCTTGCATTGGCCCGTCGCTGCCCGGTATTTCTCTGATATTCTTTGGCGCACAGCTCTGGGCGGTCGGCAGCTAATTTCGCCGGTTGCAGCTCAACGTAGCAGGGGAGGCGCGATGGGTTTCAGGAGCGCGAAACTAGCAGGCACGGTCATATTAATCACCGCCGTCGTGTTGAGCCTGGTCCAACTGCGTGCCCCGCGGGCGTTGGCGCAGGACTTTGGAGCCGGGCGTACCTCGGGCGACTGGTGTGCCCAAGGCGATAAAACCAAGCACTGCTCAATCAGCAGCAATGGGGCCTTTCTGACCTTCACCAACGAGAATGGCAGTAAATCGACGGGCCACTTCGTGAACATGCAACAGACAGTTTTCAGCGCGGATGAATGGCAGTTTGTGCAGGGAACGCTTAGCCCGGATGGGCTCCGCATCGACTGGACCAATGGCACGTACTGGATGCGGTGCGGCTCCAGCGGCGGAGGCGGACGCCGCCCCAATCTCGACGGAACCTGGTATCGCGACGGCAACCACTCCCAGGCTTGCTCCATTCGGCAGAAGAAAGGCAATCTGCGCTTGAAGAATGAAAGTGGCCAGACCGCGACCGGATCCTTCGACGACTCGCGTCACATTATGACGAACTGGTCCGGCCAGAAGATTGGTGGAACCATCAGCCTCGATGGCAATACCATCGATTGGGACAATGGCACATCATGGAGCAGGTAGGAACCTACGTCGCATTGTTGCGCGGCATTAACGTCGTCGGCAAGCACATCGTGCCGATGAAGCAGTTGGCCGAGACTTTCACGGACGCCAGGTGCGGCAACGTGCGCACCTATATCCAAAGCGGAAACGTTGTCTTCAACGCGTCGCCGAAGGCCCTGAAGGGTCTCTCCGCTGTTCTGACGAAGAAGGTCGAAGAGCGCTTTGGATTTTCCGTTCCCATTGTCTTGCGCAATCGTCAGGAAGTGGCTCAGGCCGTGCGCGACAACCCATTTCTGAAGGCAGGTTTGCCTCAGCAGATGCTTCACGTATACTTCCTCGCCGACATGCCCAGCTCCGATGCCGTCAAGTCTCTCGATCCCCAGCGGTCCGCACCTGACGCCTTTCACATCTCCGGCCGCGAAATCTATCTGCACCTGCCTAACGGCATGGCGCGCACGAAGCTAACCAACGCCTACTTCGATTCCAAGCTCAAGACGGTTTGCACCGCCAGGAACTGGGCCACCGTGCTCAAGCTGCTGGAGATGATGAGCTGAGCTTTGAGCTACGCGCCCCGCGCTCGACCGCAGACTCTTAAGTCGAGGAGTTGAATAGAACTCGCGCCTTGAGGCTCCAGGCTCGTTAGCTCGCGGCTTGCAGCTGCACCAATTGCCGCCGCCCGTCCGCGAACGGTACACTAGACCACTACAAGGGGTCTCCCAATGCTTATTGTCATGAAGGCGCACGCGACCGAAGAGGACGTGCGGCGCGTCTGCGAAAGAATCGAAACTCTGGGCTTTCGCGCTCACTCCATGCCCGGAGCGCAGCGCACTGCCATCGGCATCACCGGTAACGAGACGGAACTCGACCCCGGCACCTTCGATGAGATGGTGGGCGTTCAGGAGGTCATCCGCGTCAGCAAGCCCTACAAGCTTGTCAGCCGCGACCTTAAAGAAGAAGACACCGTTTTACGCTTCCCGAACTCCGATGCGACCATCGGTGGCGACGAAGTAGCCGTGATGGCCGGACCATGCGCCGTCGAGAGCCGCGAGCAGGCGTTCACCACGGCCGGGCATGTCGCTCGCGCCGGCGCCCGCTTCTTCCGCGGCGGCGCGTATAAGCCCCGCACTTCGCCCTACGCCTTTCAGGGTCTGGCGGAAGACGGCCTGAAGATCCTGGCCGACATTCGCGACCAGTTTGGTCTGCTGATCGTTACCGAGGCAGTGGACAACGAATCGCTGGATCTGGTGGAAAAATATGCTGACATGATCCAGATTGGGGCGCGCAACATGCAGAACTTCTCGCTGCTGAAGCGCGCCGGGAGGGCCCACAAGCCGGTGATGCTGAAGCGCGGCATGTCCGCCACGCTGGAAGAGTTCTTGATGGCGGCCGAGTACATCATGAGCGAAGGCAACTACAACGTCGTGCTCTGCGAGCGCGGCGTGCGCACCTTCGCCGACCACACCCGCAATACGCTCGACCTCAGCGTTGTACCCGCGGTGCAGCGGCTCAGCCATCTGCCGATCATCGTCGATCCCAGCCACGGCACCGGCAAGCGCAACAAGGTGACGCCGCTCTCGCGCGCCGCAGTGGCCGTCGGCGCCGACGGCCTGATCATCGAAGTCCATCCCGATCCCGATCGCGCGCTGAGCGATGGCAAACAGTCTCTTTACCCCGATCAGTTCGACCAGTTGATGGTCGAGATTCGCCAGATCGCCAACGTGCTTGGCCGTACCGTGGCCGACACCGTCTCAAATCCCGAGACCCGCCGTCCCGCTTCGGTTGCGGCAAGCGCCGGAACCGCCGCTCGGTAATGCCTGCTAAAGCGCCGTGGCGCAGCAGTGCCCGATTGACCGCACTGCTGTCGCTGCTGCTGATCGTGGCGACTATTGCAGCCTGCCATCAGGACAAAACCGTCGCTCCCGGGTATCACGAATACGCCTACGTCAGCAACGGTAAGAGCAACTCAGTCAGCGTCATCGATCTGTTGCAGCTTCGCAACGTGAAGACGATCCCCGTGGGCGCTGCTCCCAGCGGCGTCGCAGCTAGCCTTACGCGCAACGAAATCTACGTGGCCAACGCCGACTCCAACAATGTCAGCATCATCGACGCCGAACGCAATCAGGTCGTCGCGACCATTGGCGTTCACGCCAAGCCTTATTACGTCTCGGTCACAGCCGACGGCAAACGCGCCTATGTCGCCAACTCAGGTTCGGCGAATGTTTCCGTAATCGATTTGGCGAAACGGGCGGTCATCGCGACCATTCGTGTCGGCGGCGCGCCGGGAATGGCGAAGGTTTCGACGGACGGGAAGCTGGTGGTTGCAAGCAATCGCGCCGACGATTCGATCTCCATCATCGACGCGGGAAAGCTTGCCGTGCGCAACACCGTGAAGGTCTGCAGCCAGCCGCAGGACCTGGCGATCGTCCCCGATAATAGTAAGGTCTTCGTGGCGTGCCCAGGATCAAATCAGGTCGCTGCTGTCGATCTGAAGTCCGGCCGATTGCTGACCTATCTCGACGTCGGCCAGCTACCCGTCCAGCTCGCTCTCAAGCCCGATGGCGGCGAGCTGTTCGTGAGCAACTTCGACAGCAACAATTTTTCAATCGTTGAGACCGGAACAAACGAGGTCGGCGGCACCTACCTGATCGGCAACAACCCCGCGCATGGCATCGCTACCTCTGACAACACGCTGCTCTACATGAGCAACTTTGGATCGGGCACAGTGAGCGTGTATGCCATCGATGAAGGCCGCGTCATTGGCGCGGTGCAGGTCGGCAATCATCCTGACGCCCTGGCGCTCACTCCCGACGAAGCGCATCTCCTGGTTGTGGATTCGGGATCGGGCGATGTTGCTGTCGTGCGCACGGTGAAGACTCGCGACAACTCGAAGATCAGCGCCGACCGCGCGCTGGTGACGCTGATTCCCGTCGGCAACCAACCCAACGACATCGTGATCAAGGCGTTTAAAACCAGTGGCCACTGATCACTAGTCACTAGCGCCACTAGCCACTGTCTACTTCCTCTTCCACCGCACGCCGTCCTTCGTGTTCTCCAGAATGACGCCGTTCTCGCCTAGTTGTGCGCGGATCGCATCCGACCGCGCGAAATCACGTGTCTTGCGTGCTTGCGAGTGCTCGCCGACCAGCTTCTCGATCTCCTCATCTGACAATGCCGCCGCCTTTGCCAACTCTGCCGTTGCCGGGCTGATCTTGTCCTGCAATCCCTCGGCTTGAGCCCACTCGACCGTCGCTCGGACTTTCGCGGCATCGTCGTCCTTCAGCACCGCGAAGATCTCCTCGAAGTGTTCCAGCACCTTGAGCAGGGCCGGCACATCGTCTTTGTGGACCTCACCTGCATCCGCCGCGGCGTTCACGTCGCGCACCATGTCGAAGGTCGCTCCCAAGGCAAGCGCCGCATTCAGATCGTCGTTCAACCCGGCCCGCATTTCGTCTGAAGTCCTCTTCGCAATCTCCGTGATCGCGGCGTTCGTGCCTTCTGGAAACTGCGAAGTCTCCAGCCGCAACTTGAAGTTGCGCAGCCGCTCCACGGAGTTCGCCGCCTGGGTCAGGCCATCAAAAGTGAAGTTGAGCTGCTTGGTGTAGGGAACTGACATCAGCAGAAAGCGGATCGACGACGGCTTGTGTCCCATCAGGATTAAGTCTCGGACTGTGAAAAAATTCCCCGCGCTCTTGGCCATCTTCTCGCCTTCCACCAGCAGGAAGCGCGAGTGCACCCACACCTTCACAAACTGCTTGCCGGTCTCCGACTCCGACTGAGCAATCTCGTTTTCATGATGCGGAAAGATCAGGTCCTCGCCGCCGAGATGGATATCAAAGGTCTCGCCCAGGTACTTCATCGACATGGTCGAGCACTCGATGTGCCAGCCCGGACGTCCGGGCCCGATCTCCGTCTCCCACATCGCTTCGCCCGGCTTGGGCGCTTTCCACAGCGCGAAGTCGCGGGCGTTGTCCTTGTCGTATTCGTCGACATCCACGCGCGCGCCGTCTTCCATCCCGGCGAAGTCCTTCTTCGAAAGCTTGCCGTACTCGGGAAACTTGGCGATGCGGTAATAGTACGAACCATCATCGGTGCGATAGGCGTAGCCCTTGTCCACCAGCACGGCGATGAAGTGCGCCATCTCCTGTATGTGGTCGGTGGCGTTTACGATCAGCTCAGGATGCTGGATGTTCAGCGCGTCCGCATCTTCCAGAAACGCCTGACGATACTTTTTCGTGTACTCCTGCACGGTCACGCCGTCGCGCGCGGCATTGCGGATGATCTTGTCATCCACGTCGGTGATGTTCATCACGTGCTTCAGTTTGAAGCCGCTCTGCTTCAGGAATCGCCGCAGCGTATCGACCACAATAAACGTGCGGAAGTTGCCGATGTGGCCGTAGTCGTAAACCGTCGGCCCACAGGCGTACATGCGGACCAAGTTGTCTTCCAGGGGATGAAACTCTTCGACCTTGCCGGATAGAGTATTGAAAAGCTCTAGCGCCATGAATTCGTCCTGTATGAGTACGGAATCCTCGATTGTAGGGAAGTGCGAGAAAGTTGTCAGCTTTCTGCCGTCAGCTTTCAGCTAAGCCAGGGTTCGCAGAGTTCCGGCATGCACGGCAGATCACTGCCGAGCAGCGCCTCGCCCATTTACAATATCTCCATGGACTCATTCACTATTGCAGGCAGGCAGTTTCGTTCCCGCCTTATCGTGGGCACGGGCAAGTACAAATCAGGCCAGGAGACGGCGCGCGCCATCGCGGCCAGCGGCGCCGAAATGGTCACCGTCGCCGTGCGCCGCGTCAACCTCGATCGCAGCAAGGAGTCGCTGCTCGACTTCATCGATCCCAAGCAATATTTTCTGCTGCCCAATACCGCCGGCTGCTACACCGCCGACGAGGCCATCCGCGCGGCGCGACTGGGTCGTGAGGTCGGCCTGTCCGACTGGGTGAAGGTCGAGGTCATCGGCGATCAGCAGACGTTGTTTCCCGATGTGCAGGCGACCATCGAAGCCACTCGCGTGCTGGTAAAGGAAGGCTTCACTGTTTTGCCGTATACCTCTGATGATATTGTGGTTGCCAAAAAATTGATCGACGCTGGAGCATCTGCGGTGATGCCCTTGGGAGCGCCAATCGGCAGCGGCATGGGCATCCAGAACCGCGCCACCATCCGCATCCTGCGCGAGATCATCACCGACGTACCGCTCATCGTCGACGCCGGTGTCGGCACTGCATCCGACGCGACGATTGCTATGGAGCTCGGTGTCGATGGCGTGCTGATGAACACCGGCATCGCCGGAGCGCAAGATCCCGTGCTGATGGCCGAGGCGATGAAGAACGCCGTTATCGCGGGCCGCCAGGCTTACCTTGCCGGCCGCATGACGAAGAAGCTCTACGCAACAGCGAGTTCGCCGCTGGAAGGCGTGGTGCAGTAGGGCGTGGTAGAGCGTGCCTTCAGGCCCGCGTCAGCATTAATAAACAATTTTCGGCAGCCGAAGTCTTTCACTGATCATCTTCGCTCCGTCCGATAACGGCTTTACGGCACCGTTACCGTAACCTGTCCTGTTGATTGCCCGTACTGATTCGTGGCGTACAGCGTGTAGGTCGTCGTCACGGTCGGATTTACAGTGACGCTATTGCCGCGAATCGCTCCCACCGCAGGTGACACAACGTAGTACTCCCCGTTTGTCACAGTCCAGTTCAACGTGACGGGATCGCCCGAGCCTCCGGACGATGTCGCCGTGAAGCTATTGATCGTCGGATTCGACCCTGTCGGAACATTCTGCGGCGTGTAGAGCGGCGAAATCAGTATCACCTCGAAATCGGAGGCGGTCACCGAGTGCAGGTTGCCAAGATCATCATTGCTCCACAGGATGTCGGGCGCGCCGGTGATGAACAACGACGAGCCGTTGTCGGCCATGATCATGCCGTACTGCTTCAGCGCTGTCAGGATCACCTGGTTCTGGCGCGAGAAGCCGGAGATATTGAAGCTCGCCTTCAGGCGCAGCCGCATACCCATGGGCGCAGCGTACTGGTTGTCGGAATTCGGCGCCCAGTGCGAGGCCGGCGGCGTGAACGCCTCCTGGCTGTTTTGCAGCGTCACACGAATAGCATGGTTGATCGCCCCGGCCTGCACCTCGTCATAGCGGACCAGTCCGGGCAAGATGGGGAGCCCTGCCGCATCTGCGGAGGTCCAAGTGTATGGCCGCATTTCGTTGGCTTCCAGGTCCCATACCGCCCCCGAGCCGGCGCTCCAACCAGAGGCATTCTGATTAAAGGAGTAGTACAGTTCGTACAACCAGCAATTGCCTTTGTCCACTATCAGCACATGCCGATCGCCATTGCCCGGCTGGGGATAGCCTTCGATCAGCGCATTGAAAGGAATCGGCATCGGGCCAGGATCGCTCTCGTCGCCGTACAAGGTGTAGTTGATGTGCACCAACGGCTGAGTGCCGGGTACCACAGTGTAAGGGATGCCAATCGTCTGGCCGTCGTACAGCCCAGATCCGAAGTCGGGATGCAACGGCGTGCTGTTGCCGATGAAGTTAATGTATGCAGCCGAGTTCGGGTCGACCGGCGCATTGGCGATGTTGGTGTTCCACAGGCTGCTAGAAGGGAAGGGAACGAAGCCGTTAAAGCTGCCTCCCGGCCCCAGGCTGATTCCGTTGCAGGGATTGCTCTGCGCGGATACCAAGCTGGTGACGAGCAATAACCCAGCTGTCAGCAGCAGATAGCTTAGTGATTTGCGGTGCATGGCGATGCTCCTTTGTTTGCATTCCCACGGAGTAGGAGACGCTGTTCGTGCGAAGCATATCACCGTCCGAGAGACTTTAGTGCAGTTTGTGTGGGAAAAAAGTGAGGTTATTTTTGTCGGCGGAGGCCTCTAAGTGGTATTACGCATGGAAAGGAATAAGAACTTACCGGAGTGCAGTGGTGCCCACTCAAGCTGGCTTTGCTTGAGTGGGGATTTTGGTTCTTACTGACAACCGACAACTACTTCATCACCAATTTGGCGATAGTCTGCAACTGCATGTTCGACGTGCCCTCATAGATCTTGCCGATCTTGGAGTCGCGGAAGAACTTCTCCACCGGATAATCTTTCGTGAAGCCGTAGCCACCGTAGATTTCGACGCACAGCGAAGCTACGCTCTCAGCAATCTGCGAGCAATAGAGCTTGGTCATTGCGGCTTCCTTGACGAAGTTCATGCCGGCGTCTTTCATGCGAGCGCAGTTATAGAGCAACATGCGGGCGGCTTCAATCTCGGTCGCCATCTGCGCGATCTGGAACTGAATGCCCTGGAACTCACCGATGGCGCGGCCAAACTGTTTGCGCTCCTGCGCGTATTTCGCGGCGAACTCCCATGCGCCGCGCGCCAGCCCCAGCATCTGCGCGCCAATGCCGATGCGGCCTTCGTTCAGCGTCTCAATCGCGATCTTGTAGCCTTTGCCGACCTCGCCCAGCACATTCTCCTTGGGCACGCGACAATCATCCAGGATCAGCTCGCAGGTGCTGGAGGCGCGAATGCCGAGTTTGTCTTCCTTCTTGCCGACCGTAAAGCCAGGGAAGCTCTTCTCGACGATGAACGCCGTAATGCCCTTGTACCCCGCTGTGGGATCGACCGTGGCCAGTAGGATGAAGACACCGGCTTCCTTAGCGTTGGTGATCCATAGTTTCTGGCCGTTCAGAACATACTCGCTGCCCTTGAGTTCCGCGCGCGTCTGGAGCGCGAAGGCATCCGAGCCCGAGGCGGCTTCACTCAGTGCGTACGCGCCCACGGTGTCCTTGCACATCCGCGGCAGGTAGCGTTTCTTCTGATCTGCGGTAGTCCAGCGCAGAAGAGCGTTGTTGACCAGCGTGTTCTGCACATCCACGACAACACCAGCCGAGGGATCGACGCGCGACAACTCCTCGACCGCGAGAATGGCTTCGAAGAACGTCCCCGCTCCGCCGCCGTATTCTTCGGGCACTTCGATGCCCATCAGGCCAAGCTGGAAAAACTGATCGATGAGGGAGTGCTCGAAGACGCCCTTCTCGTCCATCTCCTTCACGTGAGGCCGAATGCTCTCATCGGCAAATTGGCGAACCGTGTCGCGGAACAGCACTTCGTCCTCGGTGAGCGCGACCAAAGGAGCTGGCGGATTGGCGACGGCAGGTGCGGTAACTTCAGACATGATGGCAATCCTTGCGGATGGGATAGGAAACCCCTGATTCTACCGCAACTCGCTGAGACAGGCTTTCGCCAGGACTTTAATTGCCGCTAAGCGGCTTCGGCGGGCCGGTCATGGACTGCCCTGAGCCAGCGACGGTCGCAGAAACATTATTAAACCGGACGGTTGACAATTACTTCCGCCGGGTATATATTCAACCACATGGTTGCACAACGGCCGGCCTCGCTCGACAGCGTCTTTCACGCCCTGGCCGATCCCACCCGGCGCGCGATGCTTCGCACTCTGGCCGCAGGGGAGCGCAATATAGGTGAACTCGCAGCCCCCTGCAAGATGTCATTCGCAGCGGCGTCCAAACACGTAAGAGTATTGGAACGCGCCGGACTGGTGCGTCGCAGGGTGGAAGGACGAAGGCATATGTGCCGCATTGAGCCAGCGCCGCTGGCCGCCGCCGACAAATGGCTGCGTTATTACGAACATTTCTGGAGCAAGCGGCTGGATGCGCTGGAAGCTCTTCTGAAGGCCGAAGACGAAGATATGAAAGGACACTTGAAATGACCGCCGTTTCTGACCGTGCGCTTCGCATTACCCGGCACTTCGATGCTTCGCCCGAGCGTGTGTTTGATGCCTGGCTCGATCCCGATACCGCGGGGAAGTGGCTGTTCGCCACGCCCACGGGACAGATGACCTGTGTTCAGATTGACGCGCGCGTCGGCGGCAAGTTCCTGCTGATCCGGCGCGACGGCGACGACGTCGAGCACTTCGGCGAATATATCGAGCTTGATCGGCCTGGACGGCTGGTCTTCATGTTTAAAGTTCCCAAGTACTCTTCCGAAAACACTCGTGTAACCATCGACATTGTTCCCTCTGCCGGAGGATGCGATCTCACCTTGACGCATGAGGCCGTGCCGCCCGAGTGGATCGATCGCACGCGGCAGGGATGGACGATGATCCTCGACGGATTGGCCGGTTCGTTGCAACAGGCGAGCGGCGATTATGCGACGGTTGTCGAGCCGGGCACGCTCCGTTTCGAGCGAGTTTTGCCCGGTCCCATCGAGCGCGTTTGGGCTTATCTGACAGAGTCGGACAAGCGCGCCAAGTGGCTTGCATCAGGCGACATGGAACAGCGCGTCAGCGGGACGGTCGAGCTGACGTTTTATCATTCCAGCCTGTCGCGAAACACCGCGCCGGTGCCCGAGCAGTTCAAAGGCGCTGAGGAGGGTCAGAAGACGCAGCACACCGTGACCCGCTTCGAACCGCCGCGGCTGTTGAGTCTCACCTGGGGAAGCGGCAAGGATGGACCGTCGGAAGTCACGTTTGAATTGACTCCGCAAGGCGACAAAGTTCGACTGGTTCTCACCCATCGTCGCCTGCGCGATCGCAAAGCGATGCTCGCGGTCGGTCCTGGCTGGCACTCTCACCTTGCGGTGCTAGTCGATCGTCTCGAAGGCCGTGAACCGGCTGCCTTCTGGTCGCTCTTTACCAAGGCCAGGGATGAATACGAGAAGCGGCTTCCGGTGGACTGATTTGTGGGTGGTTTGAGCGCGTTACTTCTGTTGCTTGTAGACGATCTTCAGCGGGTCCGTTTCCAGGATCCGCGCGACCTGGTTTCGGGCGTGGACCGCCCAAGGCCCGCTGCTGTCGAGCTTGAGGTAAGTCTTCCAATGGAGCAGGGCGCGCCGGGCTTGGCCCAGACGTTCGTAAGCCAAGGCCAGGTTGTAATGTGCGTCGGCGTACGTCGGCGCAAGTTGGATTGCAGTTCGATAAGCGACGACGGCGTCCTGAATCCGCTCCGTCTCGTCCAGCACATTGCCAAGGTCGAAGTAGGCGAGCGCGTAGCGCGCGTCGGCCGCGACCGCGGCTCGATAATGTCTTTCGGCGGAGACAAAATCCTGCCGGTTGTAATAAAGAGTACCGAGATTGATATGGGTTGCGGCGTGCTCAGGCTCAATCTCCAGTACGCGCTGATAAGTGCGAATGGCTTCGTCGTGGGTGTTGGGATGTTCCTCCATCGCGACTCCGCGCGCGAATAGCTCAATTACATCGTCGTAGTTGGCAATCGGCTTAATTTTGCCGCTGCAGATCGCCGAGCTTGTCGATACCACAGTTCCAACCGGGCCAAATTCCAGAACAAACTGTCCCGCGATCGGCTCAACCACGTGGCCTTGATGGCGGTAGGCCACACGCGAACCGACACTGAAGGCACTCGCCTCGATCAGGGGATTCTCCATGCCGGCTACTTGCTTCTGCATCGCTTGCAGCGATTCCAGAATCACCGCCGGACGCACCCGTTTGGCGCGAAGGTCGCGAATCTTCTTAAGCTGGATGAGGTCGTAGAAGGTGAACGTCTCAGAAATAGGAACAAGTCCTGCGCGTCGCCAGCCCACAAGTTGCTGGGCCGTTATGTGCAGGATCCGAAGGACGTCCGCTCGACAATATCGATTCATGTAAGCTCGGAGTCGCCAGCTGAGCTTGTATTAATTATCCGGGGACAGCAGTTGGGAAGCAAGTGGAAATCCCGGAAAACAGTGGAAAACCGGGCCTGGTGTCCCTTTACGGTAACCTCCCACGACATTTACAATCGAGCCAAGCCGACGTAGCTCAGTTGGTAGAGCAGTCGATTCGTAATCGACAGGTCATCGGTTCAAGTCCGATCGTCGGCTCCAGTAAGCTCTTTTGTTTTCACCAACTGCCTTCCACGACTGGTGGGCATTGTTCTTGATTGTGGGGGATTTTGTGGGGACTCTCACATGACCCTCCGATTTCGCTCGTCGATGGCATCCCGAATCACGCTCAATTCAGGATGTTGATAGATACGCGTTGTTTTCAAGTCCTCATGTCCCATTGCATCCGCTACGCAATATAGATCGGGTCTAAGTTCTGCATCCGCGTTCTCAGAGTGCAGTGCCGCAGGCAAGAAGTCCCTTTGGCTGATCGTTACGGTATTCATCTCCGCGTGGCAGTGGTCGTCGTCGACCAGGGAAACGAAACGGAAACCAACGCCGCCGATGCTTACGGCGTTAGCTTCTCTTGGTGTGGGGACGTTCGTCGCGCGCATGTCAATTGCAAGCTCCACCGCCGTCCAACCAGAAACCGTCTTTTCGAAGCAGCTCGGCCCCTGAAGGTGTGTATAGATCTCCCAAGACGGACTCCGGTAGCGAGTCTGCCAAAGTGCACAGTGCCCTGCATCATTTTCTTGCATTTGCGAAAGGGGACGTTTCACCGTTTCACCGGCCCCGGTGTGGGAAGACGCTGCGCGTGTTCCTTTTTGGACAGACTGCTCAAACCTCGACCTGCGAAACTCTCTTCGGAGAACTTCAATATGAGCCTCGAAACGATTCTGATTATCGTCGTGATTGTGTTCTTGCTTGGTGGAGGCGGTTGGTTCTGGCAGCGCGGGCGCGGTTAACGCGACCGGTCTGAAACGGAGATAGCCGCGGGCGAAAGTCTTGGCTGGCGGCATGGATCGTAGCTTCAATCGAGGAGGGCTATATGAGTCTGTTCGACCTGGTCTTCGGTTGTTGGCACAAACGGCCCAAAGCCCCGCAGCCGGCGCAAGAACAACACGATCAAGAGAAGAAAAAGCCAGCTTAGGCTGCAGTGGATTTAGATCGGTGAAATGGAAGGATCAGGGCGGCTCGATTTACATAGAGCCGTCCTGAGAAAAGTCGAAGTGACTTGGTTGTCGAGCGGTCTGATGTTTCGGTGATATCGCCCTCACAAGTTCGTCCACAAAATAGCGTGGAATGGGAAGGAAGTGTTCTTATGAAAAAATCCGTAATCGCTTCGCTGATATTTCTTTTGTCCACTTTCGCCTTCCCGCAGCAGGGCCCAAAATGAACTCGGTCGGGAGACCACCATCATGGATCGAACTTGGTGTGAACATTGTCACCGTTCAACTCGCAGCGATAGTCCTCCTCGGATGTCCCTGTTATTCAGTCTCCTCCGGGGCCGGGCAGCAGCCTTCTGCAAGCAATCTTGTGAAGGATGTTGTCGCGAATGAATTGGCTGATAGAACAGAACACAGCACCTGGCTGTACCGGGTCACCAAACTAGTCGAGCAGCAGACACTAACGCAACTTGAAGTTGAAACGAAAGACGGTCCGGTGCACCGTTTGCTTACGATTAATGACCGGCCGCTGGATTCAGCCCAGCAAGAGAAGGAGACGATACGGCAGCAGGAACTCATTCGTGACCCCAGCCAGCAGCTTGCGGTCAAGAAGCAGAACGATGCGGACGAGCACCGGCTGGAACATTTTGTGCGTCTGTTACCGAGCGCCTTTGTGTTTGAGTACGATGGCTGGGAGGGCCCCTATGTGCGACTCAACTTTCGCCCTGACCCGGCATTTGTCCCTCCTACGATGGAATCCAAGGCTCTCCAAGGCATGGCTGGAACGATCCTGGTCGATCCTGAGCAGAAACGGCTGGCGCGCCTGAACGGGCATTTAGTGGAGAACGTGGACTTTGGTTTCGGAATTCTCGGGCACATCGCCAAAGGCGGCACGTTTGACATTGAGCGTACTCAGGTGAGCTCGTCCCATTGGAAGACCCATGTCGTCAATATTCACGTGAATGGGCGAATGTTGCTGTTCAAGACCATTAGCAAGCAGCAACAGGAGACACGGTCTGACTTTGAATCCGTATCGAACGACCTCGATCTTAGGCAGGCGGAAAAGCTCCTGCAGTCGCAGCCGTATTAACAGGCGATGCCGGTTACTCACCTCGTCGAAGCCACGCCGATTGGGCCGATAAACACGGCGGGGCACCCTAGAAACTTGCATCGGGCTGCAAGCCAACGCAGGAATTGCCGTGAATGCATCATGGTGCGATCAGATATTCAGCAAACGCAGTGACCTGACCGTGAACTTCGGTGGAAGCCGGCTAAGACACGGCTTAGTTACCCCATCTTGCGGGCTTTCGTTCCCGTCTTTCGGGCGCGTGGCTTTTTCTGAGCTGCTGCGGCAGGTTTCCTCGTTTTGGCTGCAGCAGGTTTCGTCGCTTTGGCAGCTTTCGCTCCCGTCTTTCGGGCGCTCGTCTTTCTCCGAGCTGCTGCAGCAGGTTTTCTCGTTTTCGCTACGTGAGTTTTCCTCGCTTTGGTCACGGCTTCAACCGGAGCCGGCAATTCCAGCTTGGGCGGTTTCTGTGTGCGATGGTGGCCATGGTGCAGCGACTGGATGCGCGCAGCTTCTTCTTCCGTCCGCAGCTCAGTGTCTGCGCGGTTTCGGCGCTCGTCCTCAAGGTATTCCGGAATCGTTTTAGTTGCCATGGCCATAGTGTGGCAGAACTATCCCCACCCGAGCTGTCCAATTTTGCCCACTCGGTGACAATTCATGAGCCCCCACCAGACGACTGGACAGTGATGAACTCCCGGAAGCCATCGACATAAGTCCAACGGTCCCGGTTCCGCTACCAGGCCAAATTCGTAACAGCGTAGTTCTCATGCTGGGTCAGAGGTGACGTAAGATGACGCCCCGCCTCATCCGCGAGTTTTGCGAATGAGTGGGGCGTCGGGTGGCTGGCCATTGCCGTCCAGTCTGCGCTTTTAATTCCAATACGGCTTGGCGCCGTAATACGTGTAGACTTTGGCACCCCAGGCGTGGTCGGCCATGTTCGGCCAACGATCCTTGTCAAAACCGGGAGCGGCCTTGAGCAATTCCTTATCGACGTTCAGAATGAACTGATGTTCAACCGTGTCGATCGCAAGGGAACTCCAGGGAATGGCAAATAACTTGTCACCCATACCCAGGAAACCCCCGAACGAAAGAACCGCGTAAGCGACGCGGCCCGACTCCAGGTCGATCATCAAATGCTCGATTGTTCCGAGGTCTTCCTTTTGGAAATTGACGACTTTATCGCCCGTTAGGGTGTCTGCGGCAAGTACTGTGGGTGTTCTTTCCATTGTTGCTGTCATGGTGTCTCCTCTATTTCTGCGTATTCACATTTGTGAATTCGGGTATTACGTAGTCAGGTATATGCCCTGGAGAGTCCTATTGTCCGGTCAGAATTGAACGCTTGGCCACTTGATGGAGCGTTCTTCTCAGCTTTAGGCTGTGGACCGACGCAGATAAAATGTCGGCTCCATTCAGAGAAACAGTAAAAATCTGAACTTCACTGCCCCATACCCCAGCCGCTCTTCTGACACTATTCGTCTTCGATAGTCCAACTTTCCGACCGTGTGAAACCGGCATGTTGTTTCACAATAGAAATGCTACTACCGCAGATCGGTACAGACTGAGCTAAACCGCTCGCTAACCAAAGCAATTCTGAAACTCAGCTCTGTTCCGAATTGACCTGTAATCCCTTTGGACTCGTGACATCATGCAGGTATGCATAAAAACGAGCCAAAGCAAGAGTCCAACCAAGCAATACTCGCTCGCGTCAAAAAGGAAATGGATGAGCCCCGCATGGCCGAATCCACGCGTGAAGAATATGACGTCAACCACACCACACTGCAGGAACTAGAAAAGCTGCCGTAATCCGTGATAAAAAGTCCTGGGTCGTCCGTGCGCGAGGGGATGCTCCCGAGGGAGGAAAACAATGGCAAAGCTGGACAAACCAGCTCGTGATCGGATATCAGCAACCAAGTTCGCGTTTCCCAAACAACGCAAGGAGCCGCTGGAAAATGCTTCTCACGTACGCAACGCTGTTGCGCGCTTCAATCAAGTGAAGGGCGTTACAGAAGTGGAACGCCGCGCTGCATGGAAGCGGATAGAGTCTGCCGCAAAGCGATTCGGAGTGGAGATTCAAGAATCCGAATAGCGCAAACACGCCGCGCCGCACGCCTGGCATAGCAGCGATTGTTTGACCGCAGACTTTGTGGTCGCCGGCGAGTGGCGACTCGTGGCAGATCGTTTCCGAGTCACGCGGCGGCCGGAGGCTATCCCGGGCAGTCCCGAATCGGCTCCCGCACATCCGATTTAGAGGCTGAACATGCCTGCGAGGTCTGCGGGTCGACATGGGAGATACGCGATGAGGGCAGTAGTGCTGCACGAGTACGGCGGTCCTGAGAAGCTGAAATTTGAAGACAACGTTCCCCAACCGCCGATTAGCGGAGGTACGGTACTAATCGCGGCAGCCGCTGCGACCGTCAATCCGATTGACTGGAAAATGCGCTCAGGGATGCGGCAGAAGGATTTTCCGTTGTCGTTTGGTGCAGTGAAGATCGTGAACCGCAAGAAACTTGAAGACTCCGCCTGCGAGTGCTACCCAGTCATCCAACAGTACGATGGCTAGCTCGGCCTGAAATAAATTCGGGAGTGAAGACTCGCCCTGTGCCTAATTGCCGACTCGAACGCTGCTCCGATGGTCAAACTCGAAGCATTCAGCTCTATTTCAATGTAGAAAAATCCTTGGCCTTGCCGACAGCCGATCTGAGTTTGTTGATTCTCCTAAAGATCAAGTAGCTGACCAATTTTCTTCAACAGGAAAACCGGATCTTGTTTCTTCGTAACAACGCAGTCCGCGCAGGCGAGAGTCGCCTCGGGAACGCGGCTCGCTGAAACGGCGATGACGGGAACGTTTTGTTTGCACCGTTTGATTTTGTGGGCGACGATTTCACCGTCGGGGCAAGGCATTGCATAATCAAGCAGGACAAGGTCCACGGGGTACGCCTCAAACATGCTCATAGCCTGCTCGCCGTCGGTGGCGCTCAATACTCCGTATCCCGCGCCTTGCAGAACTTTGTAACGCTTGTAAAGGATTGCCGAGTTCTCATCGACCGACAGAATGACCGGAATGCGGTTCTTGGACTCGGTGAGCCCTCGTGCAACTTCGGACGGGTCTTCTCTCATGTCGGAACTGCGGTTCTGAACAAACAGTTCACCTCGCGCCACTCGGCGCATCGCATCAACGAGAGCGGGCCCATCCATTAACGATAGACGACTCCCTGTGCTCGCAACCAACGCACATAGGGCGTCCGGTCGTTCTCCTCCGTGAGCACCAGCAGTGCAGTCTGACGCCGCTGCAGCTTCCGCCGGATCTTCGAAAATACTGAAAGAAAGCTCGTCGACAGGATCAATACCTGAGGATTGACATCTTTCAACGTGTTCAACAACTGTTCGGGAGACTCTGGCTGACCTACGATACGAACGTCATTCGCGACCGCCACTACCTCCGCCATCCCAACCCGAAAAAGCTCTTGATGGTCAGCGAGGATGACGTCGATCATGATTTGCACTCTCCAGTCCTGATGAACTGCTGAATCAGGCTCAAACGGTTTAAGATAACTCTCGATCCTTTCGAAAAGATGGTCAAAATTGAACACCCCCCGTTTTAGTGACGGCAGAGAACGAGCCGGGAATACTCGGCCTCGGGGTAGTGCTTATTCATAGGGAAGGAAGGAGGCAGTGATCTGTGTACCCGCAGGTTGCCGGTGTAATCGATGAGGCCCATCTTGAGGAGCCGGTTCACAAAGTCGCAGGTCAGGGTGGGAGACGGCTAATCGACTGCTCAAGGTTCTGGTTCTGATTCTCCGCTCCCACCGTTTCGCAAACGCGCGATTCGCTACGATGGAGATGAGGGCCCAGGGGTTGAAGCCGATGCGTAGTTTTGCACGCGACCGCCGGAAACACGGCCCGGCCTCCGCTGACCAGGAGAATGCGCTTCTGTCCTGAGAAACTTATCGATGCAGCCGTTGAGACTGATTTTGGTCTTTATTGAACAGACCGCTAAAGCTTCGAGCTGTCATGCTTTTCTCGCGGCTAACGCGACCGGTTCTGAAACGGCCACTAAATACCCAAAACCGGGCTCTTGCTCATGGAGATGCGCGAAAGTCCCGGCTGGCGGCATGGGTCGTAGCTTCAATCGCGTATGAGTCTGTTCGATCTGGTCTTCGGTTGTGGGCACAAACGGTGCACCTTCCCCGCTTAGTTCGCACTCTCTTGCTTGCAGGAGGAATTCAAAGTGGTCATTCTTCTTCGCCGTCTTCTGCTTGGGGCGGTGGCGCTCGTCTTCTCGATGCCCCTTCCGGCCTTGTTTGCGCAAGGGCATGGAGCCACGGTCTCAGCGGCTCCGGGCACGCTGGTCCGCTGGACGGCACCGGGCGCGAAGCGCTGCAGCATGAAGGGGCGCTCTTGGGCCGCGTTGGAGGGAACCTGCTATTATCCGGTCGACCTCCTGCAGGAGCCTGCCCTCATTACGATCGCACTCTTGGGCTCCGGGCACAGAGAGTTCGCCCGCATCTCCGTGGAACCCTACGAGTACGGGACCGAGGAGATCGACCTTCCCGACATTCCGCAAGCCAACCCCTCGCCGGAAGACCTCAAGCGCGACTCGCGCGACCAGGTGCTGCTGAGCAAGGTCTGGAAGCGCAAAGAGGGGCCTGCGGAGTTCGCGCTGCCCCTTGGGGCGCCGGCCAGACCCCTGCCCGCGGGCAAGTCTTTCGGCGTGAAGCGGGTCTTTAACGGCAAGCCAGCCGCGCAACTCCATACCGGGTCTGACTACGCCACGCCGGTGGGCACGCCGGTCTTGGCCGTCGCCGATGGGACGGTGGTAGTCGCCGAGGATTTGTTTTTCGAGGGCAACGCCGTGTTCATCGATCACGGCGACGGCCTCGTCAGCATGTGCTTCCATCTCTCCGAGATCAAAGTCCAGGCCGGGCAGGAGGTCAAGAAGGGCCAGACGCTCGGCCGGGTCGGATCGACAGGGCGAGCTACGGGACCGCACTTATTCTTTGGCGTCCGCTGGCACGACGCCCGCATCAACCCCCAGTTCCTGCTTGAGGACCCGCGTAAGATCCCGGCCGTAAAACCGAGTGTCCCCATAAATTAAGAAACTATCTTTCTTTCGCTGGAATCGCGCCGCTCTTTCCGCCCTGCCTCCGAGCGCCAAATCCGCCCTGTCACGGCGGTGAGGCTTGGGTTCACGTGACGACGGTTTCCTGTGCCCGCCCTCCGCAACAAGCAGCGAATTTCCGGGTTCAGACTAATAGCATTCCTCCGACTGACGGGCCGGGCTGCTTTGGTGCCGACCCGCTTGGAGCATGAAAGCATAGGGTTTACGTTGCCCGCAGCGGAAACGCAGCTTACGGCGGCGTGGAACATAGGTTTCACTTTCAGGCGAGCCTGTATTGGCCAGTGAGGCTGAAGGATGAGAAGTCAAACGCACGTGTCCGCACCCGAGACCGCCAGGTTTCCACGCCTGCGCCTTTACTCAATCCTGCATAATGATTCGCCTGGAGGCGAGGGACCTGCGCTTAGACGCATGGTCGCGCTGGCGATGGCATTACTTCTGCTGCCGGTGTGGCAGGGGGAATTGTTGGCGCAGCAGACGTCCCCCCCGCACTTCGGACAAGCGCAGCGAGATTACAGCGGACAGCTTCAGTCAGACGAGCCAAGTTATGGAGGACAGTCCTACCAGGCTGTTGACGCGTATCAGCAGCAGGGTAGTGGGCAGGTGGCTCAGCCGCTGAATGCGGTGCGCCTGCAGCAACTAGTGGCACCAATAGCGCTCTATCCAGATACGCTTGTCGCTATGGTGCTTACCGCGTCCACTTACCCCGCGCAAGTGACGGACGCCGATCGTTGGCGGCAGATGCAGGGCGACGCGTCTCCCGACCAGATTGCAGCCGGAGCCGACGCGCAGAACTGGGACCCGAGTGTGAAGGCACTGACGGCGCTTCCGCAGGTCTTGGCACAGATGGACGGGAATCTGCCTTGGACCACCGACCTGGGCAATGCC
>JBEKTC010000019.1:0-23844 GCA_049516475.1 Candidatus Korobacteraceae bacterium
GCATTAGGCGCTGCGCCGGCATTAGGCGCTGCGCCGGCATTAGGCGCTGCGCCGGCATTAGGCGCTGCGCCGGCATTAGGCGCTGCGCCGGCATTAGGCGCTGCTTGAGTTTCAGCTGACGCGCCGACGGCCGAGCTGACGCTTCCGGCGTTGGAAGAGGCTCCCTGCATAGAGAATGTCGGCATGGAAAATGCCGGCATTGGCGATGTCGGCATCGTGAACGCCGGCATCGGCGACGTCGGCATCGTGAACGCCGGCATCGGCGACGTCGGCATAGAGAACGCCGGCATTGGCGATGTCGGCATAGAAAACGCCGGCATGGAGAATGCTGGCATTGGCGATGACGGCATGGAGGACATCGTCGTCTCGGCGGATGTTGCCATCGACGACCCTGACAGAGTCGATCCTGTTATAGGAGGCACCGTCACGTCGGACGCTCCCGCGAGGCCTTGGGCGTGGGCCGCTTGTCCGAGTGTAAGAATGGCTGCGACTATGCCGACGAGAATTGCCCTCATTGTCTCGGTCCTCCGTCAATTGAAGCCGCTTGATGAAACAAATTCCCGGTCAATTGTAATCCAAGGGCGCGAGCTCACAATTTCTTTCTTCGTGCAAGGCGGTTTGCGCGAGCGGTTGCAGCCGGCTCCGCCGCCAGTCAAGTGCAGGTGCACGCCGAGGCATTTCACAAGTAATACGCCAGGTTGTGGAATAGCCCCACGTAGGCTTCCTCCGCCTGGGTGGGGACATTTCGCGCTCCCTGCTGGTTCCTATAACTGCGGCAGCGGCGCTGGCGGAGCGAAGGGTACCACCACCACTTTCTGAAATTCCGCGGCCTGCCCGCAGCGCATGTAGGGCGTGAATTTGTATTGCTTCACCGCATCGCTAGCTGCGCTGGTCAGCTCGGGCTCGCCCCCCAGCGGCGTAGCCTTCTGCACCGAACCGTCCTTGCCTACCGAGGCCAGCACCCACACCATGCCGTACTTCTTGGCTTTCTTTGCCGCATCCGACAGCTTGGGCGCCACAGTCTTGTTCAGTTGCGGCGCGGTGAAGTTCTTGTCCACGTCGGCGCAGGCGGGGAAGTCCACGCTGGTGCTCTTCTCGGGCACGTTAAACAGCGCATCCGCGAATTTGTCGCCGCGCGTCACCGTCACCTTGGCATCCTCCATCGGCGTTTTCACATAGCTGACCTTCACCGTCTGCGGATAGGCATTGTTTCCGAAGGTCACGTAGTCGCTGTATTCGAATGTGCCCAGCTCGCCATCGGCGCTGAGCACGCGGCCCGTCGCAGTCTCGATGCAATATGTCGTCGCCGGCTGACCAAACGCCAGGCACTTCGCATCGCTTCCGTTGACCTTCTTCTTGGTTACGTCGATCTTCGCCTTCTGATAATCCATCGGCGGCAAGGTATACGGCCCGGCGGGACTGCCACCATCGAGTGCAGCTATTGCCGCCTCGAATTCCACTATGCGCACGATTGGCGTGGCCTGATTGCTGAAATACGACAGCTTTCCATTATTCAAAACCGCGATCTGGTCCAATCCATTTGCCGTCCATTCCGCGCGCCACTTGTCCGGCCCAACCCAGGAAACTGTGTACTCCACATTTGCCTTTGTGCCGTCAGGCTTGGGGATTTGCACCTCCGCCACCAGCTTCACCGGCCCTTGGTTCCAGATGCCGGATTGCTGAAACGATTTCGAAAGCAAGTCATGCGGATCTTCCTTGCTGCCGGCGAACGCTGCCGGCGCCAGCAGACCAGCCACCAGTACGAGCGAGAAAAATTGCTTCTTGAATTGCGTCAAATTGCCTCCAAAAGATGTTCCATGGAAAAAGTAAACGAACCTATAAGTGCCGCGCTGTGTCGCCCGTCACGACCCTCAGGTAGTGAGACGGCTGCCCGCAACTTACCAATCCTGCAGACTATCAGACAGCCTCCGGCGGCGGCAAAGGCCGTCGCCATAATCGAGCGGGTCTTTGAACATCAGCATGTGTGCCCAGCCCTGGGTGATGACCTACTCAGTACTGGCCACACTGTGCGGAAATGGACACGTAAATCTGCTGATTATCACAGTCGCTCACACACTCTGCTTCCTATCGTCTAATATGTTCGTAACAGCTTTTTGGAACTATCTATCCCTTCGTCCCGTATTGCCTTTCATAGTTGTTGGGTATCTTCCAGTTCTGAGAGTGTGTCTATGAAAAAAATTTTGCTTGTCTTCGCAGCCAGCCTGCTTGCCTGCTGCACAGCGATGGCGCAGCGCCTGCCCGGTGGCGCGTCTCCCGATCACTATTCCCTCGCCGTCAACGTCAACTTTGCCAACAACACCTTCGATGGCGACGAGGCCATCAATCTCCAACTCAGCAAGCCGAGCAATACCATCACTCTGAACGCGGTGGAGATCGACTTCCACGAAGTTACTGCGACTGCCGGCGGACAGACCCAAACCGCGAAGGTTTCGCTTGACGAGAAGACTGAGACGGCGACCTTTACCTTCGACAATCAAATTCCCGCTGGTGCTGCGTCGCTCCACATCAAGTACACCGGACATCTCAACGACAAGCTTCGCGGCTTCTACCTGAGCACTTACAAGGGCCGGAAGTATCTCGTCTCGCAGATGGAGTCGACCGACGCGCGCGTTGCCTTCCCCAGCTTCGACGAGCCGGCATACAAGGCGACCTTCGACCTCACCGCGATCATTGACAAGGCTGACACGGCCATCTCCAACGGCGAAATCGTCTCCGACACTCCTGGTCCCGGCGACAAGCACACCATCAAGTTCGCCACCTCGCCCAAGATGTCCAGTTATCTTGTCGCGCTGACAGTAGGCGATTGGAAGTGCATCTCCGATCACACCGATGGCGTGAAGGTGAGCGTCTGCACGGTTCCGGGCAAGGAGAATCTGGCGCAGTTCCCGCTCGCCGCGTCCAAGGCGTTCCTTCACTATTACGACAGTTATTACGGGATCAAGTATCCGCTGCCCAAACTCGACAACATCGCGGTGCCTGACTTCCAGGCCGGCGCAATGGAGAACTGGGGCGCGATTATCTATCGCGAAACCGCCCTGCTGATCGACGACAAAACAGCGTCCGTGTATGCGAAGCAGGGGGTTGCTGAAACCATTGCCCACGAAATGGCGCACCAGTGGTTTGGCGATCTGGTCACCATGGCCTGGTGGGACGATATCTGGCTCAACGAAGGTTTTGCCACCTGGATGACGCCGCATCCTATCGCCAGTTGGAAGCCCGACTGGATGGAAGGCCAGGAGACGGTGTCCCAGATCGATCGGTCTATGGCCGGCGATTCCGTGATAAACACCCGCCCCATCCACCAGGAAGCTGAAACCCGCGCCGAAATTGAGCAACTCTTCGACGGTATTGCCTATGGCAAAACCGCGTCGGTCCTGCACATGCTTGAATCCTATCTGGGACCCGAAACATTCCGTTCCGGCGTTAACCTCTATCTGAAAGAACACGCCTACGGCAACGCTACCGCCGCCGACTTCTGGGGTGCGATGGCGCGTGCCTCGAAAAAGCCCATCGACGAGATCATGCCCACCTTCGTCTTGCAGAAGGGTGTGCCATTTGTCGGCGTCGAGGCCAAATGCGAAGGCGGAAACACAACTCTAAAACTTTCGCAGCAGCGCTATTTCGACACCCCTGCCGGCTTCAACCAGCCCGATCAGCAGATCTGGCAGATTCCGGTCTGCGCCAAGGGTATCAACGGAACTTCAGCCGGAAATCAGCAGTGTTTCCTGCTGACCCAGCGCGAGCAGCAGTTCACCTTGAAGGGCTGTTCCAAGTTTGTCTTCCCCGACTCCAGCGCCATGGGCTATTACCGCTTTGATTACGACAGCGCGGCCCTACATCAATTGGGCAACGCCGTGGACACCGCGCTCACCCCGGAAGAACGCATCGCCTTGATTGGTAATGAGTGGGCACTGATGCGGATCGACAAGCACAGTGTGGGCGATTACCTGGCGCTGGGCGCGCAGTTGAAGAACACGCCTGGCTCTGCGCTGCTGGACTCGTTCGGTGATCGCCTAACGGAGATCAACGACCACCTGGTCACCGACGCCGACCGTCCCGCTTTCCAGGCCTGGCTGCGGACCCAGTTCTCCCCCGTTCTGCAACAGCTCGGATACAACGGGCGCCCAAATGACACTCCCGAGCAGAAGCAGAAGCGCACGCTTCTATTCGAGGGTCTGGGAATTATGGGTGATGACCCTCAGGTCATTGCGCAGGCCCGGGTCATGGTGCAGGAATATATGAAAGACCCGAGCTCCGTAGACGGCACCCTGGCGCATGCGGTAATCGCAGTAGCGGCGCGGCACGGCGACGCCCAACTCTACAATCAGTTCAAGGAGCAGATGCAGAAGGCTTCTTCGCCAGAACAGTATTACGGCTACTTCTACGCCCTGTCGGAATTCCCTCAGCCGAATCTAACCAAGGAAACGCTCGATTCCACCTTAACACCAGCCGTGCGTGGTCAGGACCTTTACATCGTCATCCCGCTGCTGCGTAATCCTAAGAGCCAGGACGAGACCTGGAACTTCATGCGGGCGCACTTTGACGACCTCATGAAGAAGACCGGAGGCGGTCTGGGCGGGGTGGGAATATTCCTCTATGGTGCGCAGAGCTTCTGCGACGCGCAAAAAGCCGCCGAGGTGCAGCAGTTCTTCCAGCAGCATCCCTTCCCCGGCACGGAGCGCAACCAGAAGCAGGCGATCGAGTCGATCAACAATTGCGTGCAGCTGCGCGATCAACAGCAGGGACCGCTGTCAGCGTGGCTGAAGCAGCAGAGCGACGTAACCAACGCTTCCAACAGCGGCGCAGCCATGACCGCCGGAGCGTCGCGCTGAGGAAACTCTGATTAAGTCCGGCTTCTTGAAGGGGACGGCCTTTAGGCCGTCCCCAAACGCCCCGTAATGAATGCGGCTTTAGCCGCTGAGGGACCTCGCTGTAACTGGATCAGCTTTCCCTAGGAATTGTCGGGTTTCTCTTTAACGGCGTCCGTTTGGACGCCGTTTTTTGTCGACGGTCGACGGGTTTGCAGGGGCGCACCTTTAGAGCCCGCCCTGAGCTTGCCGAAGTAGAGCCTGCCCTGAGCTTGCCGAAGGGTGCGCAGAAGCCCTTTATTGTCATCCCGAGCGGGCTTTAGCCCGCGGGGAAGACTCAGCAGCCCCACTCTGCTTCGCCGGGCTTGGCGAAATACTTGCGCGAATCGTCTTCGGGACGTGCGTTACTCTCCAGTTCCACGATTGCCAGACGCGCCGCTTCCATCATGCGGTCACGTTCATCGGACGGAACGGAATTCCACGCCGCCAACTGGGCTTGTGTGGTGTGCTCAGCCTCTGGCGACAACGCCTCATGGTAATGATGGAAGAGCCGGGCAAACTGCTGAACGAAAACTTCCTGAGTTGACATATTCTTCTGGGCGCGCCTTTCCGCGCTCAGTTGATTGGATATCACGCTCCATAAACCCGGAATAAATTCTTCGTAAGGATTTCGTAAGGGCGTAGTCACGAAAGATGCGCGACAAGCGTAGTTCTGCTATGTTCCGTTTTGTGCCGGAGGTTCCGCTTTGCTGAACATCACGTTGACCTTGCTGATGGGAGTTGTCCTTTGCTGCGCCGTATCTGCCCAAGACACTGGCTCTTCCGGTGTGGCGCTGGCCCACACCCGCATCGAGTTCCATTTCGTCGTGAATGCTCCGCTCGAACAGGCCGCACCGCTCTTCGGCGCAAACGAGGAGCGCAAGTGGGCCCCGGAGTGGAATCCGCAGTTCATCTATCCCATCCCCGCGCACGACCAGCAGGGCATGGTCTTCCGCGTGGAGCATGGCGATCATTCTGCCGTGTGGATCAATACGGCATTCGATCTTGCCGCCGGACACATTCAGTACACCTACGTCCTGAGCGACGCCATGGCGACGCTGATCGACATTCACCTCACACGCGACAGCGCGCAGAAGACGGGCGTAACGGTTCTCTATGAGCGCACCGCCTTGATTCCCGAAGCCAACGAACATGTCCAACACTTCGCCAAGGGAGATGAAAAGGCCGGGAAGGAATGGGAAGAGGCGATCAACGGGTATTTCGCAAAGGTACGTGGGGGCCAAGGTTCCAAGTGAATTGCTGCAGACCCGGAGAGTGGGGGAGCAAGAAAATAGGTGGAGCAAGAATGGGTGGAACACCGCTTCAGCGGTGCATTCCAAGCCCGAGGTGCGGTACCGGCTTTAGCCGCTGAGTAGTGGAATCCTTACCTCAGGCGCTAAAGCGCAAAGATTAAAGATCTCGGCGCCGCACGCCTCAAGGCGTGCTCCACCCACATGCCGCTGATCTTAATTAACTTAGCGCGAATGGCGAACCGCGAAGAGCGGCTTCCCTACAACTCCCGCCGCCCCTCCATCGCCTTCTGCATCGTCACTTCGTCTGCGTACTCGATATCGCTGCCAACGGGCACGCCGGTGGCAATGCGCGTCACCTTCACTCCCGATGACTTAAACAGCTGCGAAAGATAGGTCGCCGTGGCTTCGCCTTCAATGGTGGGATTCGTCGCGACGATCAACTCGTCGACGCTGCCTGCCTCCACCCGCCTGGCGAGATTTGCAATGCGCAACTGCTCAGGGCCGACGCCGTGCAGCGGCGATAGCGCGCCGTGAAGCACATGATAGACACCGTTGTAGTGACGCGTCTTCTCGACGGCGCCGATGTTCGTCGGCTCCTCCACCACGCAGATCAGTCGCTGGTTGCGCGTCGCGCTGGTGCAATAAACACAGGGATCAACGTCGGTGATGTTATTGCAGATGGAGCATAGGCGAAGGCTGGCCTTCACGTCGCGGATGGCCTCGGCCAGCAGCTCGGCATCTTCATCGCCCGCCCGCAGAAGATGAAACGCGAAGCGCTGTGCGGTCTTGCTGCCCACGCCGGGGAGCTTTTTGAACTCTTCAATCAGTCGAGCCATAGGCTCGGCGAATCTCGACACTAATTCAGCCTCCAGCCGGCATCGCCCAGGGATTTCAATGCAATTTAGAGTGTAGAGCATTTCCCGGCGCGGGCAAATCAATCGGCGCGACTCTCGACGTTGATGTGCAGCGCGTCGTCAGAAGTTCCAGGTCGTCGGCTACGCCTTTCAAGCTCCGACCGCCGCGAAAATCTGCCCTGAACATCTCCCGAGGTGTGGTCCTGAGCAAGTCCGCCCCGGCGGACGAGTCGAAGAACCCCCACGCCGGCGATCAGCAAGATTGTCGCCTTTAAATTCACCGGAATCGACAACGGAATTTGGTGAACCCTGAAGCATTCAGACTGCATCTACGTCGAAAGTTATGTGTGAGAATACTTGCTTCGTCCGGTAGTCGACATATCTGGTTCTTGGCACACAGGTGCCCGGTAACGAGTGAGCACCTGAATTGCCAAAAAAACGTTCTACCCTCTTGATGCACGTTGCATCTTAAGTGGATAATATCGGGCAAGCTTGGGGTAGGTCGCACTTCCGCCGCTTTGCTGTAACAAACTGTTTGGTTGCAAAGATCGTTTACGCCGTGAGAGTTTTCACCCCTATCGGCCGTCTCTGCAATTTACCCACTCGTCGTCCGTCTGCTCCGCGGCTTCCTGGTGCATGTACATTGGTCACAGACAAACGAAGAATCATAAATTCCACTCGAAAAAGAGGAAGACTGTTATGCCTGTCACTCGCATCGATTTCCCTATTGACGAACTGACGCGTCCTCGGACCGAGGAAGAGATTCAACGCAAGCTGGCGCAGGAACGCGCCCGGCTGGAGAGCATGATGGGCCTGGACAGCCGTCCGGTTCGTCACTTCACACGCCCTGTGGAGCGGCCCTTTGGCGCCGAGGAGCGCGGCAAAGTGACCATCCTCTTCGGCGGTCTCACCTGGAAGCACGAGCGCGTGATCCAGGCGGTGTTTCAGGGCTGCGGATATCGTTGCGAGGTCATGCCGGTGCCCAACGTCTCGGCATTTCAGCTGGGCAAGGAATACGGCAATAACGGCCAGTGCAATCCCACCTATTTCACCGTGGGCAACCTGGTCCAGCATCTCCAGACCCTGGAGACCACGCGCGGTCTCACCAAGCAGGAGATCATCGACAATTACATCTTCTTCACCGCCGGCTCCTGCGGGCCGTGCCGCTTCGGCATGTACGAAGCGGAATATCGCCTGGCGCTGCAAAACGCCGGCTTCGACGGCTTCCGCGTGCTGCTCTTCCAGCAGAACGACGGCGTGAAGGCCGCCTCGGGCGAGGCCGGACTGAAGTTCACCGTGGACTTCGGCATGGGCATGTTCAACGCCCTCAACCTCGGCGACATCATGAACGAGATGATCTACCGCATCCGTCCTTATGAAGTCGAGAAGGGCAAAACCGATGCGGTTTTCGAATCCTCAATCAACGACCTCTGCACCCTACTGCGCGAGCGCAAGCCCTTCGAGGACCACGAAGACCTGCCGGAGTGGATGGCGAAAAAAGTCCGCGCCAACAAAGGCAAGAAGTGGGAGGTCTGGGTCAACTCCCTGTTGAAGGTTCGCGAGCAGCTTTACGGCAACCCCTACAAAGACGGGCTGGCATCCGTCCGCGAGCAACTCAACACCATCGAGGTCGACCGCCTACGCGTGAAACCAGTGGTGAAGATCATCGGCGAGTTCTGGGCGCAGATCACCGAGGGCGACGGCAACTTCCACATGTTCGAGTTCCTGGAGCGCGAAGGCGCACAGGTCCTGGTTGAGCCCATCGGCACCTGGGTGATGTACATGATGTACCAGGTGAAGGCCCGCGCTGTGGCCCGCCGTTCACTCGATGCTCCGCATAAGAACCCGAAGTGGTACGAGTTGCAAAAGATGGCGGCGAACGAGCTGAAGTTCCGCAAGAAGCAGTGGATGATTGGCGTCGGCGAGCGCATTTACGCGAGGCAGTATCAGCGCGTGGTGCAGGGACTCGGCAACGTCGCCCACGAACTCATCGACCAGAAGATGATGGCCGACATGGCCAATCCCTTCTACAACCAGTTCGCGCGCGGCGGCGAAGGTCACCTCGAGGTCGGCAAAAACGTGTACTACACCAAGAACCAGCTCTGCCACATGGTGCTGGCCCTGAAGCCCTTCGGCTGCATGCCCTCGTCGCAGTCGGATGGCGTCCAGTCGGCCGTCGCCAATCACTTCAAGGAGATGATCTTCCTGCCCATCGAAACTTCCGGCGAAGGCGAGATCAACGCTCACAGCCGCGTGCAGATGGCGCTGGGCGAAGCCAAGGTCAAGGCCCGCATGGAGTTCGAACAAGTCCTGAAGTCAACCGGCAAGCGGCTGGACGACATTAAGGATTACGTCGCCGAACATCCGGAGTTGCGCAACGTCTTCTATCCGGTGCCGCATCGCCATGGATACGCAGGCGTCGCAGCCAACTTCGTGCTGCATGTCAGCGATCTGATGAACGGTAAGGCCCGGTTGAAGCGCGTCCCGCCGATACCGGCGCGCAGGCTGGCCGCGGCCGCCGCCTTCGGCGACTAGTTGCAGTTGGTTCTTTGGCTTGAACGCTAACACGGAGGTCACTTACCCCATGCCGGAAGTGCAGGTGCCGGAACGCACGCAAGCTGCGCCGTCATATCGCCTTGATGTCGAATTACACGAGCTGCTGATGAAGCCGCCGGAGCAGCCGCGTTTGCTCCCACCCCCTCCGAGCGGCAAGGAGCAGAAGCTGCCGACCCCGGTCTTTCCGCAGCATCCGGAGCTGATGTCCGCACGGGATGAGGATTATTTCCCCAAGAACGGCCGCCGGGAGCACAAAGCGAAGCACATCTACCGCGCTGCGAAGGGATGGGCATTCCCATTCTTCCGCTCGCGCATCATGCCGGGCGAGTTTCACCCCATCATCGCGTACCTGTTTAACGAGTGGAAATGCAATCTCGATTGCCACTACTGCTGGGCCTTTGACAACAGCGTTCGCGGTATGACAGAAGACACCGCTAAGCGTTCCATCGACTGGCTGCACGACACCGGCTGCCGCGTGCTGGCCCTGATGGGCGGCGAGCCGCTGCTGCGCCCTGACTTTGCCCATAAGATCATCTATTACGCTGCCAAGAAGGATTTCTGGATTTACCTGCCGACCAACGGCCGTCTGCTGCGTGAAGAGGTGATCGACAAAGTCGCTGATGCCGGTGTTGCGACCGTCAATCTCGCCGTCGACGCGTGGGACATCAAGCCCGGCCTGCCCAAGGCGATGGTGCCCATCCGCAAATATTTCGATTACCTGGTCAAGAAGCAGTACAAGTATGGCTACAGCTGCTTCCTCAACATCAACATCTGTCACAACAATATGGACGACGTGCGGCAGTTGACCGAACTGGCGCACGATAACGGCATCGCGACCGACTATCACATCTGCGAGTCGCCGATGACCGAGCAGCCGCACTTCAAGCATCTGTACTCCAACCCGACCTTCATTCGCCCGGAAGACCATCCCATGGTCTGCGAGCTGGTCGATTGGCTGGTGGAAAAGCAGAAGTCGGGATATCACATGGTGAACTCGGTGGAGCGGCTCACGCAGATGAAGGACTTTGTGCAGGGCGAGTTGCACGATTGGGGCTGCCGCGCCGGACAGAACTCGCTGGTTGTTCGCGTCGATGGAACGCTGGCGCCGTGCTTCCCGATGTACTCCGCGGGATACGACTGGGGCACCATCGAGAACCATAGGTTTGAATCGAAGCAGTTGAAAGACATGAAGAAGGAGTGCCAGAAGAGCTGCTTCTCGACGCTCAACCACATTCTCGCCTTCTGCTACAACGACCAGCGCGTGATCACGTGGCTGTTCAAGCAGGCGAAGAATGGCTTCCAGGGCGTCAAGGGGAATTTTGGGGATTAGGAAGGCTCGGGTAGAGCGGACCTTTAGGTCCGCGTCCCAATGCCGGCAACCGATCCGGAGCAGGCTTCAGTCTGCGGCACGAATCGGGAATTAGAGTAGGGTGGAAGAGCGGCGCTTTAGCGCAGCGTTAGCAAGCAAATGCATCATCCCGGACTTTTAGGCCCGGAACCAAGCGCCGGAAGTGCGACATAGGTTAGACCAGCGCTTCAGCGCTGGGTATAGACGCGATAAATGATCCAAGTCTCGTAGGGACGGCACGCATTTGGCACCACTTGGAAATTTGAACTGAATAACAGAAGGGGACCTAACCCCTCACAGCAGGTTTTGGGAGGTCAAGTGAGTCACTCTCACCAACACGGATCGTGTGAGCACGGCCCAGAGAAGGTTGACGTTCAACTCGACGCTCTTCTGAATCCCGCGCCAGTGGCGGAGTCGCTGCCCGCGCGGATCCTCGCCAAGTCCCGCGAGGTGGCCGCGCAGTCTGGCCGCCTGGCCGCTTACACCGTCGGCATGGATGTGGGCTCGACCACCGTAAAGGCCGTCGTCGTCGCCACCGAAACCGATCAGATGATCTGGCAGGACTACCAGCGCCACGAGACCAAGCAGCCGGAGAAGCTGCTGGAATTCCTCAAGCGCATGGAAGAGGAAGTCGGCATCGCTCCGCACAACTGCCGCATCTTTATCACCGGCTCCGGCGGCGGTGCGCTTGCCAACCTGGTCGGCGCAAAGTTTGTACAGGAAGTCACGGCGGTCTCCCTCGCCGTCGAAAAGCTTCACCCCGAAGTAAACTCGGTCATCGAGCTTGGCGGACAGGATGCGAAGATCATCGTCTTCAAGGAAGACGAAAACACCGGCCGCAAGAAGAAGATTCCTTCGATGAACGACAAGTGCGCCGGCGGCACGGGCGCGGTCATCGACAAGATCAATGCCAAGCTGAAGATTCCCGCCGCGGAGCTTTGCGATCAGGGCTATATCGGCATCAAACTGCATCCTGTCGCCGGCAAGTGCGGCGTCTTCGCCGAGACCGACATCAACGGCCTGCAGAAGCAAGGCATACCACCAGATCAGCTCATGGCGTCGCTCTTTGACGCGATCGTCCTTCAAAACCTTACCGTTCTGACACGCGGCCACACCCTGCGTCCGCATGTGCTGCTGCTCGGCGGTCCCAACAGCTTCATCCGCGGCATGAAGGAAGCCTGGCAGCAGAACATTCCTCGTACCTGGGAAGAGCGCAAAGTCCAGCTTCCTGAAGGCGCGAAGCCGGAAGATCTGATCAAGGTTCCGGACAATGCGCAGTATTTCGCCGCTCTCGGCGCGGTCGAGTTCGGCAAGGATGAAGAAGACGAAGTCGGGATCTACATGGGCACCGAGTGTCTTGAAGACTACATCTCGGTTGGCCGCCAGGCAGAGAAAGCGAAGTCAGGCGCTTCTGGTCTCAGCACCTCTGAAGAGGAGCTTGCGCAGTTCAAGGAGAAATATCGCGTTCCGAAATTCATCGGCGCGAAGTTCGGAGTCGGTGAGACCGTTCGCGGCTTCGTCGGCCTCGACGGCGGCTCGACCTCGACCAAGGCTGTGCTGCTCTCCGAGGGCGGCGACGTGATGTGCAAGGCCTATCAGCTCTCCGGTGGCAATCCCATCCAGGACACCATCGACATGTTCGTTGCTCTGCGGCAGCAGGTGGAGTCGCAGGGAGCAACGCTCGAAGTCCTGGGCGTGGGCACCACCGGCTACGCCAAGGACGTCCTGAAAGACGTGTTGAAGGCCGATGTCGCGCTGGTGGAAACCGTCGCTCACACCGAGTCGGCGATGAAGTTCTACCAGAACCCGCACGTCATCGTCGATGTCGGCGGGCAGGACATCAAGCTCATCGTCCTGAAAGACGGGCGCGTCAAAGATTTCAAGCTGAACACGCAATGCTCCGCCGGCAATGGCTACTTCCTGCAGGGCACGGCCGAGTCGCTTGGCTACAAAGTCGAGGAGTACGCCGACATCGCCTTCTCGGCAGGAACCATGCCGATCTTCGGCTACGGCTGCGCCGTCTTCATGCAGTCCGACATCGTCAACTTCCAGCGCCAGGGCTGGCGCGGCGAAGAGATCCTCGCCGGACTGGCCAACGTTCTTCCCAAGAACATCTTCTTGTATGTCGCCGGGATTCCCAATCTCGCCAAGCTGGGTTCGCGCTTTATCCTACAGGGTGGGACACAGAAAAATCTGGCTGCGGTTAAGTCTGAAGTCGATTTCATCCACTCGCACTTCCATGGCGCCGGCCACGAACCCGAGGTCATCGTTCACGAGCATTGCGGCGAGTCGGGCGCGATCGGCGCGGGCGTTGAGGCGATCCGACTGTACAAGAACGGCCTCCGGACCACGTTTATCGGTATCGACTCGGTGCAGAAGATCGGTTACAAGACCACGCGCAACGAGGACACGCGCTGCTACTTCTGCAAGAACAACTGCCTGCGCACCTTCATTGACGTCAATGTCGGCGACAGCAAGAGCGACCAGCTCGAACCCGCGTCACCGCTGCCGGTCTTCAAGTCGAAGGTCCCGCTGCAAGCCGGCGAGCGCCGCCTAATCATCTCGACCTGCGAAAAGGGCCAGGTCGAAGATGTCGGCGCCATGCGCGGCATCAAGGCCGGGCTCGACGCCATCAAGAAGGACAACCCGAACTTCGTCGACATTGCCGCCAACGAAGTCTGGCGCTCGCGCAATCCGCAGAAGGTCGCCGACCCGCTGCCTACGCCGGGCCGCTGGGATTTTGGTAAGGCGAAGGCATCCGTCCAGCAGCGCATCGAGCTGATGAAGAAGCGCGCCACCATGCGCGTCGGCATGCCGCGCGTGCTGAACATGTACCTTTTCACTCCGCTATTCAGCGCCTACCTCGAGAGCCTCGGCTTAGAGCCCGAGAATCTCATCTACTCCGAGTTCACCGGCCAGGAGATGTACCGCCAGGGCGCGGGCCGCGGCGCAATCGATCCCTGCTTCCCGTCGAAGATCGGCATTCCGCACGTCTACAATCTGATCTTCCAGAAGCACCAAAAGAAGCCGCTGGACGCCATCTTCTTCCCCATGATCGACACCATGAATCAGCCACTGAAGAACTGCAGCGGCGCTAACGCCTGTCCCACCGTGACTGCGACACCCAATGCCGTGAAGGCCGCATTCATCAAGGAAGGCGATGTCTTCAAGGAAAACGGCATTCAGTACCTCGATCCCATCCTGAACATCGACGACAGAAAGCTGCTGACCCTGCAGATGTATCAGACGTGGGCTCCCCTGCTCGGCCTGTCGGAAGAAGAGAATGAGCGCGCTATCGAGGCCGGCTTCAAGGCGTTTGAGGAACATGATCGCAACATGCGCAAGCGCTCCCGCGAAGTCTTGGACACGCTGGAGCGCGAGAACCGCCTGGGCATCGTCATGCTGGGCCGCGTCTATCACCACGATCCCGGCCTCAACCACGAGATCATGGAAGAGTTCCAGAAGCTCGGCTATCCGGTCTTCTCCCAGAGTTTCCTGCCGATGGATGAGGACATCCTCGACCGGCTCTTCGGCGAAGAAGTCCGCTCCGGCGCCATTACGCACGCGCTCGATATTCGCGACGTGTGGAAGAACGCCTACTCCGGCAGCACCAATATCAAAATCTGGGCGGCGAAGTTTACCGCGCGGCATCCCAACCTGGTGGCGCTGGAGATCAGCAATTTCAAGTGCGGGCACGACGCGCCTATCTACAGTGTGATCGA
Source organism: Candidatus Korobacteraceae bacterium (assembly GCA_049516475.1). GTDB lineage: Bacteria > Acidobacteriota > Terriglobia > Terriglobales > Acidobacteriaceae > Bog-257. The sequence goes on from JBEKTC010000019.1 coordinate 14,602, forward strand.
GGACATTATCGAGAAGTCGGGCACGCCGTACTTCTCGTTCAAAGATCTCGACGAAAACAAGCCGACCGGCTCGATCAGGATTCGCGTCGAGACCATCGACTACTTCCTGAAGCGCTATCGCGAAGACCTGTTGAAGAAGGCCGAGACTGCTAAGAGCCTGGAAGAACAGCTGGCCGAGTACGAGCACTCGCTGCGCGTGTCGTTGACGCACAAATCCGTGGCGCGAGAAGGTATGCTGGTTCCCTTCCCGGCGCCGGTGGAAGAGCCGGAGCGAGCCACCGCCGCGGGAGACGATTAAAGCTTATTGAGCTGGCTCTTCGACTTGCGCAGGGCGGGGGTTTAGGCGGCGTCCACGACCGTTACGACCTAGCGCGTTGGATGACAGACAAGAATGAGGGAGTGGATGCATCATTCTTCGCGGGATTTCCACATCTCTCGCCTGTCCCTGATTCTGTTTCTGTGCGCGTCGATTTTGTCCTCACCACTTTCGGGAACCCGCCTGTGAATACGCAAAACGTTCTCTATCGCACGGTTCAAGTAGATGGGCTCTCAATCTTCTATCGAGAGGCCGGCCCGAAGGACGCGCCGACGATCCTGTTGCTTCACGGTTTCCCATCCTCTTCGCGGATGTTTGAGCCCCTCTTTGTCCGTCTGTCGGACCGCTACCATATGGTCGCGCCGGACTACCCGGGATTCGGTCACAGTGGCGCGCCCCAGCCTGCGGACTTCGCCTACACCTTCGACCACATCGCCACCGTCATCGATCACTTCACGCAAGCTGTCGGGCTCACTCATTACAGTTTGTATATGCAGGACTACGGCGGCCCGGTTGGCTTCCGGCTCGCCCTCGCACATCCTGAGCGAATCGAGAGTCTTATCATTCAGAACGCCGTAACCCATGAGGACGGCTTGGGGCCGCTGTGGGCCACTCGCCGCGCGTTTTGGGCTGACCGCGCCGCGAACGAAGCTGCCCTCCGCGCCAATCTGATTTCGCTCAAAGCCACGAAGCAAAGGCATCTCGGTAGCGATCCCGATATTGATCGTTACGACCCGGACCTTTGGACGGACGAGTTCGCGTTTCTGAGTCAGCCACATCAGGCGGACATTCAAAGCGACCTGTTTTACGACTACCGCACAAATGTCGCGTCCTACCCAGCCTGGCAGGCGTGGCTTCAGAAGAAACAGCCGCACACGCTTGTGATCTGGGGAAAGTACGATCCGTCATTCCAGGTGGCTGAGGCCGCTGCTTACAAACGCGATGTACAGGCGGCAGAGGTCCACATTCTCGACGCCGGCCATTTCGCCATGGACACGGAGGCACAGCAGGTGGCAGACCTCATTCGTGGCTTCCTGAAGTGATGACACGGTTTGGATCTACGGGAGCTACGAGAGCTCTTTCTCCGAGCAAAGAAGTTCTCGGCCCACGGCCGAAGCCGGATTTATAATTCTAAGGCGACTGTTGACGCGGACCTAAAGGTCCGCTCACCCGAACCCATCGAGACCTAGGGCCATGCCACTCACCACCGACACCAAGAAGGTAATGTTCGAAATCTACCGCGACGCCGACTTCGGCGGCCGCTACAAAGTCGTCTACTTCACCGAGCTCGGCGAGCACGACAAGGAATCCGAGATCGAGAATGCCATGCGCGGCCAGCACATCTTCGACGGCTTCCTGCTGCATCGCGAACGCAATCAGGCCAAGCAGGTAGTAGACGAAATCCTCGAGCGCCTCAATCGCGGGGAACAGGTCGACGAAGCCAACATCAAGCAGAGCCTGGAGCCGTTCCTCGCCTGATTTCGTGACTGTGTGGGTTACTTGGGATGTGGAATGATGGAGAGTATTACATATTCTTCTCCCTCCACCTTAAAGTAAAAACGCCAGCCCTTGGTCACTCTTCCCTGCCACACATCCATACTCTCGCTATATTTCTTGGCATGCAGGGAAGGGTGCTGAAAGATTCGCGAGCAGAAATTGCAGCTGCTTTCCAAACGCCTTGCGAATGGCGTCGGCAGGCGGCCGTAGTCTTTGTCCGCCCTTGCGGTGAAGCGGAGCTTCATGGCCTGCGCTTCTTCGCGCGGCGCTTGGCGCGGGTCTCCAGCGCCTTAATCGCGGCCCGTGCGCTTGCGTAAGGGCCGTGAGTTCCGCCCGCTCGCAAGTCCTCGAGGGCCTCGGCCAAATGCCGGTCTACCAGGCTCTTAGGGGTAAAGATGATTTTCCCGTCTTCGACCTTCGCCTCCAGCATGTCGCCGATTCCAATATGCACCTTCTCCCGAACATGTTGAGGTATGACAATCTGAAATTTATTTTTTACCGTCACTATATCCATGCGCCGCTCCGTTCAACAGTTAAACAGTACAACTGGACGCAACTGGCCGTCAATGCTTTTCCCGCGTGAAGTGTTGTCCCCATGATAGAGTCCCAAAGATTGAGATTCTAAGCTTGGTGCAGCGAGAATCAGTATCCGTGCACTTCAACAGCCCATAGAGAGCGAGACCATGATTGTTGCGATGTGGGAGACGGCGAGCGAAGACCAGATCCAGGAGGTGACCAACCACCTGGTGAAGATGGGTTTCGCCGTGCATCGGACCACGGGCGCGCGACAGAGCGTGCTGGCCGCCGTCGGCAAGCGCATCGACTTCGACACGCGCGAACTCGAAGTGCTTCCCGGTGTGCAGACGGTGCACCGCATCAGCGCGCCCTACAAGCTTGTGGGGCGGCCGTTTCGCCCCGGGGGAACGATCGTCCGCCTGCCAAATGGGGTTCAGGTCGGCGGCAAGGAAGTTGTGGTGATGGCCGGTCCGTGCTCGGTGGAATCGCGCGAGCAGATTTTCACCAGCGCTGAATTGGTCAGCAAGGCAGGTGCGAAGGTCCTACGCGGAGGAGCGTTCAAGCCCCGAAGCTCGCCGTACACGTTTCAAGGCCTGGGCCTCGACGGGCTAAAGCTGCTGCGCGAAGCCGGCGACCAATTCGGCCTGATGGTGATCAGCGAGGTGATGGAGATCTCGCAGATTGAACTGATGCTGCCCTTCGTCGACATCTTGCAAGTGGGCGCGCGCAACATGCAGAACTTCAATCTGCTGCGCGAATTGGGCAAGGTCCGCAAGCCGGTGCTGCTGAAGCGCGGCATTGCGGCCACCATCGAAGAGCTGCTGCTGTCAGCCGAATACATCATGTCGGGCGGCAACTACAACGTCATCCTGTGCGAGCGCGGCATCCGCACCTTCGAAACCTACACCCGCAACACGCTCGACATCTCGGCGATTCCCATCGTGCACAAGCTGTCGCACCTGCCGATTACCTCCGACCCTTCGCACGGGACAGGGCTGCGCGACAAAGTGGCGCCCATGGCGTGCGCGTCGGTGGCAGCCGGAGCCGATGCTTTGCTTATCGAGGTACACCCGTCGCCCGATGAGGCTTTGTCAGATGGAGCGCAATCGCTGTTCCCCGAACAGTTCGCCGAATTGATGGATCGGTTGCGTATGATCGCGCCGGCGGTGGGGCGCAGCATCTAGACTGCTCCGGCGAACAGCTTCTGGCAATTCGTACGGGGTGGAGCACCGCTTCAGCGGTGCAGACTGAGGTTCCGAGAGAAGCCGGCTTCAGCCGCTGAAGTGACGGAAGAACTTACCTCAGGCGCTAAAGCGCGCTATGGAAATATTGGTTCCCGTGTACGCCTGAAGGCGTGCTCCACCCGGTGCCTGATTCAGGTACTTCTGCATGCCGATCCACCAAATCACGATTGTCGGAACCGGGCTGATTGGCGGCTCGCTCGGGCTTGCGCTGCGAAAGGCAGGCTTCGGCGGCGCTATCGTCGGCTGCGATAAGCGCGCGGTGCTGGAGATTGCCGAGGCGCGCAAAGCCATTGATCGCGGAGAGGCCGATCTGGAGCGCGCGATTGCCGGCAGCGATGTGATTGTGCTTGCCGCTCCCGTGGGCTGCATTCTGTCGCAATTGGAAGCCATCGCGCGGCTGCTTGGGCACGACAACGGCACGCTGATCACCGACACTGGCAGCACCAAGGAAACGCTGGTTGAACGAGCGCGCCTTGTGCTCGGCGACAGAGCCGCCAGCAGCGTGCTGCCAGGACATCCCATGGCGGGCAAGGAAGTCGGGGGAATCGAACATGCCGACGCAAATCTGTTCCGCGATGCCGTGTGGCTGATTACTCCCATCGAGCCCGAGCAGCCGCCAACAATGCAACAGCAGGAATATATGGAGCTGCTGCAATCGATTGGTGCTCGCATCGTCACCTTGGACGTAGCCCACCATGATCGACTTTGTGCCTGGCTTAGTCACCTGCCGCAGATGATGGCCACAGCGCTGGCGTCAGCGTTGCGGGATGAGTTCGGCGATGATGAAGTGGTGTCGCAGATCGGCGGGCGCGCCTTGCGGGAGATGACGCGAATCGCGCACAGCCCGTATTCAATGTGGCGCGACATCGCCATGACCAACACCCAGAACATCGAAGAGGCAATGCTGTACTTCGAGCAACAGATGGCGCATTTGCGCGAGAACCTGCGCGGACCGGCGCTGCGCGAGATATTCGATAGTGCGAACAAATTCGGAAAAGATAGGGGCTAGGGGCTGGGAGCTAGGGGCGAGTTGTCGGTCGTCAGTTGTCGGTGTGGCAGCGCCACGTGAATCCCTATGTTTTGTGTCAGGGCACGACCTTTAGTCGTGCCAAACGAGATTCGAATTAGCTCCGGGCTTCAGCCCCTGCAATATCCGGAACAGGGGCTAAAGCCCGAGATATTATCGCTGCAGACGGCACGGCTGAAGCCGTGCCCTGACACGAACCCGCACAACACTGTGAGAATGACGCGACAATATGAAACCCGGCGATTTAATTCGCGTAATTCGGATTCCAGAAGGCGTTCAAGACTCCGAAGAGTTCAACACGCGATCGACTCTGCAACAATGCGTTGGGCGCGTCTTTCCAATCATGGGCTTTAACGAAGGCTTTGTTCAGATCGATGTTGGAAAAGTTGTCGGCAGGCCTTACCACATGGAAAGTATCTGGATTGAGCCTGATTGTGTCGAACTCGTGAGGGAGTGATTTTTTGCAGACACCTGACCTCACTCGGTACAATCGCCAGTCGGAATCAAAACGCTTATGCCAATGAACAAGGTAGTTGCGAACGCCGATGAGGCCGTCCACGACATTCAGGATGGGGCGACCATCATGGTTGGAGGCTTCGGCCTGTGCGGCATCCCGGAAAACCTCATCCGCGCGCTGGTCAAGAAGGGCGTCAAGAACCTGCACACCATCAGTAACAACGTCGGCATCGACGACTTCGGCCTCGGCCTGATGCTGGCCGCCGGGCAGATCACTTCGCACAAGGGCAGTTACGTCGGCGAGAACAAATTGCTGGAAGAGATGGTGCTGACTGGGCGCATCGATCTGGAACTGATTCCGCAGGGCACGCTCGCCGAGCGCATTCGCGCCGGCGGTGCGGGAATTCCTGGGTTCTACACGCCGACGGGATTCGGCACGGTAGTTGCCGAAGGCAAGGAAACCCGCGAGTTCGATGGACGCCCGTATGTGCTGGAGCGCGGAATGACGGCTGACTTCGCACTCATTAAGGCGTGGAAGGGCGATCGCTGGGGAAACCTGGTCTATCGCAAGACGGCGCAAAACTTCAATCCCATGATGGCGACGGCGGGGAAAATCACGATTGTCGAGGTCGAGCATCTGGTAGAACCGGGCGAGATCGATCCCGACCAGGTGCACACGCCCAGCGTGTATGTACACCGCATCTTTCAGGGAACGGAGTACGAGAAGCGCATCGAGCGCAGGACGCTGCGGAAGGCGTAGGGATTATTGAGCCGGAACCGCAGATCCCCCGTCGGACTAACGTCCTCACCGGGTTGACAGCATTGAGGGTGCGAGCGTTTGATGCGACTCGCGCGCACAGCAGGTCCCTCCGCTCGGGCTAAAGCCGTCGGTCGGGATGACACATTTTATGAAGAAGTGACGAGACTCGGGCCTGAAGGCCTCCTCGGGATGACAATTTAGTTAGGGGCATTGTCGGCGCAGCTAAGGCTGCGCCCCTTCAGCGACCGCGAAGCTGAAATCAGGATAAAACATGGCGACATCTCCAACCGCAAAGCAGAAAGACACCGAGAAGCGCGACCGCATTGTGCGGCGCGTGGCGCGCGAATTGCGCGACGGATACTACGTCAACCTCGGCATTGGCATGCCGACGCTAGTGGCCAACTGTGTCCCGCCTGGCATTGAAGTCGTGCTGCAGAGCGAGAACGGGATGATGGGCGTGGGTCCGTATCCGCTGGCGGGCGAGGAAGACGGCGATTTGATCAATGCGGGCAAAGAAACGGTGAGCCAGTTGCCGGGCACGGCTTATTTCTCCAGCGCGGAGTCGTTCGCCATGATTCGCGGCGGCCACATTGATCTGAGCGTGCTGGGCGCAATGGAAGTCGACGAGGAAGGTAACCTGGCCAACTGGATGATTCCCGGCAAAATGGTCAAAGGCATGGGCGGCGCGATGGACCTGGTCGCCAGCGCCCGGCGCGTGATCGTGGCCATGGAGCACACCACTCGCGACGGCGCAGCGAAAATCCTGAAGCGTTGCACGCTGCCCATCACCGGCTTGCGCGTGGTGGACACCATTGTGACCGAGATGGCATACCTCCGGGTAACGCAAAGCGGGCTGGTGCTGGAGGAGATCGCGCCCGGTCTGACGGTGGAAGATGTTCAGCGGGCGACGGATGCGCCGCTTCTTGTCAGCCCAGAGCTGACCACCATGCTGTTCTGACGCTGGTTTTGCAATTCGCGGCGATACGGCATCGGCTTCGAGTTTGCCGCGACTCAGATCACAATCGCCAACGTGGCCCGCGGCCTGCCTCGCCTGACGATCGTTTCGCGGAAAATGGGTTTGAGAAAAGCAGTTGCCTGGCTTAAGATTCGGCAGCCTGCGGAAAGCCGTGGTCCAGACTCGCTTTGGCTGGACGCGGCGGAGGTAATAGAAAGTGAATATGTCGCACGTCTTTCGCGGTTTTTATGGATTCGCACTTCTACTGCTCGTCACGACGGTTGCTGCGCAAGAACCACCACCGAATCAACCGCCCGTATGGAACGCCAAACCCGGCATCGCTGCGTTCGAGACGGTGGAGAATGGCCGGATCGCGGCAGCACAGCAGGCCATCGATCAAATTGTTGCGGTCAAAGGGCCGAGGACGATCGAGAATACCTTGACCCCTTTCGATGAAGCGACCCGGCAACTGAATGGGGCCGCGTATTTTGCCGATTTGGTGCAGAAGGTGAACCCGGATGCGGCCTTCCGCGATCGTGGTACGGCAATGTACGTTAAGGTCAGCGGGGTCGCAACCTCTCTGTCGCTGAATCGGGACGTCTACCAGGCGCTATCAGCTCTGGACGTCTCCAAGTCCGATCCGGCAACGCGTTACTACGTTCAGCGGCAGCTTCTGGAGTTTCGTTTAGCCGGCGTGGACAAGGACGATGCGACGCGGGCGAAGCTCAAGAAGCTTCAGGATCAACTGACTGAAGATCAGGCAATGTTCGATCGCAACATCGCCGACGACCAGAAGACGGTCATGGTCGCCAGCGCGTCTGAACTTGACGGCCTTCCGCAGGACTACATCGATAATCACAAGCCGGGCGCGGACGGCAAGATTAAAATCACGACCAACTATCCCGATCTTTTCCCGGTGATGGAGTACGCCAAGAGTGACGCGCTCCGCCGCAGCATGTGGGAAGCATGGAATACGCGCGCCTATCCCAAGAACCGCGACGTTCTCATCAACATGATGGAGACGCGCTATCAGATAGCGACGCTGATCGGGTATTCGTCGTGGGCCGATTACAACGCCGCCGACAAGATGATGCAGAACGGCAACAACATCGCGAAGTTCATCGCCGACCTCAATGCCGCGGCGCGTCCGGTAGCGGAACGCGAGTTCGCGATGTTGCTGGCCGCCAAGCAGAAGACTGATCCGAAGGCGACGGAAATTGCAAGCTACGAATCGTTCCGCCTGGCCGAGCTCGTCCGCCGTTCGCAGTATGACTTCAACTCGGAAAGCGTTCGTCCTTACCTGCCTTACCCGCAGGTGAAAAAGGGGGTACTGGACACGGCTGCGACCCTCTTCCACGTCACCTTCCGCCAGGAACTGAACGCGCCCTCGTGGGACCCCGCGGTAGAAACATGGGACGTGATCGACAATGGCAAGATGATTGGCCGGTTCTATCTCGACATGCATCCTCGGCCGGGAAAGTACAGTCATGCGGAGATGTCGGCGATACTGGATGGGGTGCGCGGCAAACAACTGCCGGAAGCGATTCTGATTTGCAATTTCCCGCAGCCAACCGCGACCGATCCCGGCCTGATGAACTACGGCGATGCGGTGACCTTCTTCCATGAATTCGGCCACCTGATGCATCACATTCTGGGCGGACAGCAGCAATGGGCGGGAATTTCCGGTATCAGCATGGAAGCCGATTTCGTGGAAGCGCCTTCGCAGATGCTGGAGGAGTGGATGAAGAGTCCGCAGGTGCTGGCTACGTTCGCCCGCAACTACAAGACCGGCGAGCCGATCCCCGCTGAGTTGGTGGCGCGCATGAACCGGGCCTCGGCCTTTGGACGCGCCAACAGCGTATCTTTGCAGAACGCGCTGTCCGCGATTTCTTACGATCTCTACAAAGACAATCCAGCCAAGATCGACGTGGACGTGGTTTGTCCGCACGATTTCCGGCAATACACGCTGTACACTCCTATACCTTCTGATGCGCACATGTACGCCTCATTTAACCACCTCGCGGGCTACTCATCCGCCTACTACACCTATATGTGGGACAAGGTCATCGCGGAAGATTTCTTCCAGCAGTTTGATCACAACAATCTGCTGGCCGGCGAAGCTCCGATGCGCTACCGCCGTACGGTGCTGGAGCCGGGCGGATCGATGTCGGCCAATGACCTCGTGAAGAACTTCCTGGGCCGTCCGCAGAACACAGCGGCCTTCCAGAAGTGGATGGAAGAAGAGTTCCAGCCCGCACCGCAAAGCAACGGGACAAGCTCGCACTGAGAAGTTCCGCGGGCTGTGACGAAAAAAGGGCGCGATGGCTGCGCCCTTTTCCCATTTGCGTTTGAAGTTGGGTTACACGGTCACGCTTACCGGCTGCTTCACTGGAATAGGGACCGCCGTCAGCCATCCAAAGCGGTCTTCGGCGACGCCGTTCACGATGCCGTAGAACTCCTTGCGAATGGACT